>JBKPTC010000066.1:0-7627 GCA_046735355.1 bacterium | reverse complement strand
CCCTACAGGACCGCCGGGATCAGCTGCTCCAGCTCGGTTGGACGCTCGGGATCGGCGGCGCCGTGGCGCTGGGTGTCATCTGCGCCGGCGCCTGGTTCGTCGTCGGCGCGGCACTCCGTCCCGTGGAGCGGATGCGTGGCGAGGCGGCCGCGATCGCGGCCCCCGACGAGACGCGCCGACTCGCCGTGCCGGCCGGCGACGAGGAGCTGCGCGCGCTCGCCGTGACGCTGAACGACATGCTCGACCGACTCTCGGCGTCGTTCGACCGCGAGCGACGCTTCGTCGAGGACGCGAGCCACGAGCTTCGAACACCGGTCGCCGTGCTCCGTGCGCGGCTCGAGCTCGCCACCACGGGCGCTCGATCGCCCGCCGAGCTCGAGACGGCCATCGCGAGATCGCGCGCCGATGTCGAGCACCTGTCGCGATTGGCCGAGGACCTCCTCGTCCTGCAGCGCCTGCGCGACGGCGATCTCGCGATCCGGCGCGAGGCGACGGACGTCGCGGCGCTCGTCGCGACCGTGGCCGACGGCCACGCGGCGCGCGCGGCCGGCCGGAACGTGACGTTGGAGCGACGGACCGAGCCGGGAACGGCGCTCGTCGATCCGCTGCGGCTGCGCCAGGCAGTCGACAACCTGCTCGACAACGCGATCCGGCACGCGCGGGCTCGGGTCCGGATCGGGACGGCGTTCGAGGACGACACCCTCGCGGTGCGGGTGCAGGACGACGGCCCGGGGTTCGCGCCGGGGCTGCTCGACCGGGCGTTCGAGCCGTTCGCACGCGGCGCCGGCGGCGATCCGGGCGGCGCCGGCCTCGGCCTCGCGATCGTGCGAGCGATCGCCGAGGCGCACGGCGGAACGGTGGCCGCGGAGAACGACGCGGAGGCGGGCGCGCGCGTCACCGCGCGGTTCCTGATGCGATAGCGTCCGCGACGCCGCCGTGATCCGCGCGCCGGCGGCTCGTCGACGTCAGGACGCGACGCGGATGCCGACGTGCCCGTCGATGCCAGCGATCGCGAGCGTCCGCCGCACGTTGTCCGCGGCCCCGGCCAGGACCAGCGACCGCCCGTCGAGCCGCCGTGCGAGGGCGATGAACGCGCGCACACCGGTCGAGTCGAGGAACGTCACGCCGGACAGGTCCAGCGTGACGTCGCCCTCGCCATCGACGAACGACTCGGACATCGACTCGAACCGATCGACCGTCTCGATGTCGAACTCACCCGACAGCTCGAAGGAGCCGGGCGCCGACCTCCGGATGTCGAGCAGATGCGGCGGCATCCCGGCAGGGATACCGCGCCCGATGTCGCCGGTCAACGAGCCGCTCGTGAACGTTCCTCCCGCGGTGGAGCGTGTCGTCCCGCGCTACAGCGGCACGTGCGACAGGACCATGATGCGGGGTTCGGTCATCTCCTCCATCGCGAACCGGAGCCCCTCGCGTCCGAACCCCGACTCCTTCGCGCCGCCGTACGGCATCTGATCGGCGCGGAACGCCGACATGTCGTTGACGATGAGGCCGCCGACCTCGAGGGTGCGGTGCGCCTCGAACGCCCGGTTGATGTCGTTGGTGAACACGCCCGCCTGCAGCCCGAACCGCGAGTCGTTCACCATCGCGAGCGCCTCGTCGAACGTCTGGTACGGCGACATCGTGACGACGGGCCCGACGATCTCCTCGCGGCACACCCGCATCTCGGGCTTCACGTGCGACAGCAGGGTCGGCTGGAAGAACGGACCGTCGGCCTTGCCGCCGGCGAGCACCTCGGCGCCCTGTGAGACCGCCTCCTGGACCCACTCGTCGATCCGCGAGACGTTGTCGCGGTCGATGACGGGTCCGACGTCGACCGAAGGATCCATCGGGTCGCCATACTTCAGCGACTCGACCTGCTTGGCCAGGCGGTTGCCGAAGTCCTCGTACACCTCGGAGGCGACGAACACTCGCTGGACGCTGATGCAGCTCTGCCCCGCCTGGTAGTAGCCGCCGATCGCGATCCTCTGCGCCGCGAGGTCGAGGTCGGCGTCGGAGTGCACGATCACGCCGGCGTTGCCGCCGAGCTCGAGCGTCACGCGCTTCTTCGGGTCCAGGCCCTTGAGGTACCACCCGATCTCCGACGACCCGGTGAACGAGATCTTCCGGTACCGCTCGTCCCGGGCCATGCCGTCGGCCACCTTCGAGGAGACGGGCAGCACCTGGTACATCGACTTCGGCAGGTCCGTCTCGGCGAAGAACTCGGCGAGACGGAGCGCCCCGACCGGCGTCACGTGTGCAGGCTTGACGACGATCGGCGCGCCGACCGCGAGCGCCGGCGCGACCTTGTGGGCGACGAGGTTGAGCGGGAAGTTGAACGGGGTGATCCCGAGCACCGGCCCGAACGGGAACCGCCGGAGGATCCCGACCCGTGACCCGAGCGACGCCTCCGTGTCGAGACGCATCAGCTCGTCCTCGCCGTGCCGCAGGACCTCGGAGGCCCAGCGGAACGTCGACACCGCGCGCGTGGCCTCGACGGTCGCCCACTTGACCGGCTTGCCTCCCTCGCGCGCGATCAGCTCGGCGTTCTCCGGGATCGTCTCGGACAGGCGCTTGGAGATATGGTCGAGCGCCTCGGACCGCGCGTGCACCGGAAGGCGTTTGGACTCCGCGAACGTCGTCGTCGCCTCGGCGGCCGCCTGCTCGACGTCATCGGCCGTCGGCACGCCGATCTCCGCGACGACCGTGTCGTCGAACGGGCTCTTGACCTCGAACGTGCCGTCGCCCGTCCGCCACTCCCCGGCTACGAGATAGGGCCGAGTCGTCATACCTAGCTCACGCTCCGTTCTGGTGGTCGAAGCACCGGGGCCGCAACGAGTCCCGCGCGGACTAGTCGAGCGACGCCATGACGTGCTTGATGTTGGTGTACTCCTCGATCGAGTAGATCGACATGTCCTTGCCATACCCGCTCTGCTTGTAGCCGCCGTGCGGCATCTCGGGCGTGAGCGGGATGTGCGTGTTCACCCACACCGTTCCGAACTGCAGCCGCCGCGCCATCCGCAGCGCGCGGCCGACGTCGCGCGTCCACACCGAGGACGCGAGGCCGTAGTCGACGCCGTTCGCCCACGACAGCGCGGTCGCCTCGTCGTCGAACCGCTGCACCGTGACGACCGGCCCGAAGACCTCCTTCTGCACGATCTCGGCGTCCTGGCCGACGTCGGCGACGACGGTCGGCTTGTAGAAGTAGCGGTTCTCGCCCATCTCGAGAGGCTCGCCGCCCGTGAGGACCTTGGCGCCGGAGTTGGCGGCGCGTTCGACGAAGCCCTTGACGCGCTCGAACTGATCCTTCGACACGACGGAGCCCATCTCGGTGCCCTCGTCGAAGATGTCGCCCACCTGCAGCGACTCGACGGCCGGGACCAGCTCGCCGAGCAGGTTGTCGTACACCGCACCGCCCGCGAGGATCCGCGTCGCCGCGGTGCAGTCCTGACCGGAGTTGAAGAAGCCCGCGATCTTGATCCACTCGGCGGCCGTCGCGATGTCCGCGTCGTCGAAGACGATGACCGGTGCCTTGCCGCCGAGCTCCAGATGCACGCGCTTCAGCGTGTCGGCCGCGTTCTTGGCGATGAGCTTGCCGGTGCTGCTCTCGCCGGTGAGCGAGACGATCCCGACCTTCGGGTTGGCGACGATGCGCTCGCCGACCGGAACGCCGTCACCGGTCACCACGTTGAACACGCCGGGCGGAAAGACCTCGGCCTCGGCGATGAGCTCGGCGAACCGGAGCAGCGTGAGCGGCGTGTTCTCCGCCGGCTTGATCACGATGGTGTTTCCCGCCGCGATCGCGGGACCGAGCTTCCAGGCCGCCATGTACAGCGGGTAGTTCCACGGCGCGATCAGGCCGGCGACGCCGATCGGCTCGCGCCGGATCATGCTGGTGAAGCCGGCCATGTACTCCCCCGCGGCACGGCCTTCCAGGAACCGTGCGCCGCCGGCGAAGAACCGGAACTGGTCGGCGATGACCGGGGTCTCCTCGGATGCCGTCACCGCGATGGGCTTGCCGACGTTCTCCGCCTCGAGCCGGGTGAACTCGTCGGCGTGCTCCTCGACGAGGTCCGCCATCTTGAGCAGCGCGTACTGCCGGTCCTTCGGCGTGCTGTCGAACCAAACCTCGTCGAACGCCTTGGCGGCCGCGTCGACGGCGCGGTCGACGTCCTCCGCGTTGCCCTCCTGCACGACACCCATGAGCTCGCCGGTCGCCGGACTGCGGATCTCGCGCGTCTCGCCTCCCGTCGACTCGACCCATGTGCCGTTGATGAACATCTTGTGTGTCTTCACCGCGGTGGCCATGCGACCTCCTCGAACACGACGGACGAAGCCCGTTCGGACCCGACGGCCCAGTATGCCAACACCGTTTCCACCCCCGCTACACGCCGCTTCGGCCGGTCGCGGATGCCGAGATGTACCGGCCGGCCAAGACCGGAGTCGGTCACCCCTGGGCCTCGAGCAGCTCGCGCGCTCGGAGCGCCAGCCAGAACTCCATCCGGTCGAAGCTCGACGACAGGTCCCGCCCCGTCAGCTCCTCCACCTTGCGCATGCGGTACCGGAGCGTGTGCCGGTGCACGAACAGGTCCGCCGCCGCCGTCTCCCATCGCGCGTTGTGTTGCAGGAACGCCCGCAGGGACGCCTGCAATTCCCCGCCGTGCTCCCGATCGTAGGCATCGAGCGGGGCGAGCATCGCGTCGGCGAACGCGCGGAGCGCGTCGGGCTCGGCCATCGACAGCAGGAGTCGGTACGTTCCGAGGTCCTCGAACCCGGCCGCCCCCCACCCCTCCAGCCGGCACACCTGCAGCGCGTAGCGCGCCTCGCGGAGGCTGCGCCCGGTCTCGGTCGGCTCGACCGCGGCGCCGGCGCCAATGCGAACCCCGGAGCCGAGCCGTTCCTCGACCCGCTTGCGAAGGTCGTCGATATCCCGCGATCGGTCTTCGAGCACCAGCACGTGGACGCCGGCGTCGTGCCGCGAGATGAGGTACGGCGATCCCGCGCGCGACAGCTCGTCCTCGCACGCGTACGCCAGGTCGGCCTGGTCGGCGCCCGCGGCCTCCGCACCGGCCCCGGCCTCGGCCTCGGCGTCGCCCTCGAATGCCAGCACGACGACGAGCGCGTCGCGTCCGAATCCGAACCGCGCGAGTCCGCGCGCCACCTCGGGCGCGGCCGTCGCCCCCGCGGCCAGGCCGTCGAAGAAGTCGCCCTGAAGCCGTCGTTCCGCCTCGGCGACCGCCCGCGACTTCGCGAGTTCGATCGCGAACAACGACAGCGCGTGCGCGGCGACGATGCGGTCGAACTGCGTCGGCGCCTCCGGCTTGCCGACGGCGAGGAACGCCTCGACGCGGCCCTGCGCGCCGATCGGCTGGACCGCCACGTGGTGGCCGCGATCCAGGATCGTCAGGCTGAACCCCGTCCCCTCCGGGCGCGAGGCACGAAGCTCCTCCCAGATCCGGTGCGCACGCTGCCGTGCCGCGGGAGAGGTCGCGGCGAGCGGGATGCCGTGCAGATCGAGCAGCAGCGCCCACCCGCCCGTCGCGCGTGCGAGCGCGTTCGCGACGCCCTCGAGTCCCTCTCCGTCCATCGCCGAGCGCGTCAGCGTCTGCTCGGCGTCGACCGCCCGCTGCAACACGTCGTACTGCTCGGCCACGAGACGCGTGAACACCGCCTCGGTGATCGCGATGAACGGAACCGGATACGGCACCTCGAACACCGGAAAGCCGAGCTGTTCGGCGGTGGTGACGACGGCCCGCGGGACGCGGTCGTGACCGAACCCGAGCCCGAACCCGAGCCCGGCGAGTCCCGCCTCGGACAGGCGCCTGACGTACGCGCGCTGGCGGGCGGGCGTCGCCCCGACGGCGGCGCCGGTCGTGAGCAGAAGCTCGCCCCCCTTCAGCCACGGCGTCGGGTCCTCGAGCTCGCTCGCGTGGACCCATCGAACGGGCCGGGACGCGTCGGCCTCCCCAGCCACCAGCCGCAGGGCGAACCCGGGAACGGCCAGGATGTCGCGCACGGTGAGTGCCACCGCCGGATTGTACGGGTCGGCGCAATCGAGCCGGACGTCGGGGCGGTACGGAGCCTCGAGATGGACGGGTCGTACAAACGCCGGTGCCCGGGTTGGCGACGCCCGCGTGGACATCGGCGACGCGGCGCGCGAACCTCTTCGGCGAGCAGACGCGGCGCGAGCGAGCGAGTGGAGGCAGGCGTGGACATCCCGCAGGAGCGCAAGGTCGTCACCGAGATCCCCGGCCCGCGGTCACGCGAATGGTTCGAGCGCCGAGGGCGCGCAGTTCCCAACGGCGTGGCGAACATCCATCCGATCGTCACGGCTCGGGCCTCGGGCGCGATCGTCGAGGACGTGGACGGCAACCGCTTCATCGATCTCGCGACGGGGATCGCGGTGCTCAACGTCGGCCACACCTCGCCCGAGGTCGTCCGCGCGGCGCAGCGGCAGCTCGAGCTCGAGACGCACACGTGCTTCCACGTCACGGCGAACGAGCCGTACATCGAGCTCGCCGAGCGGCTCAACGCGCTCGCGCCCGGAACGCATCAGAAGAAGACGATGTTCGCGAACTCGGGCGCCGAGGCGGTCGAGAACGCGATCAAGATCGCGCGGTACCACACGAAGCGGCAGGCGGTCGTCGTGTTCGATCACGCGTTCCACGGGAGGACGCTGCTCGGGATGTCGCTCACGGCGAAGGTCATGCCGTACAAGCAGGGCTTCGGCCCGTTCGCGCCGGAGGTGTACCGCCTGCCGTTCGCGTATCCGTACCGCTGTCCGATGGGCGCGCCGGCCGACGAATGCGCACAGGCGTGTCTCGCGTACGCGCTGGACGAGATGCACAAGCACATCGGGGAGGAGAACGTCGCGGCCGTGATCGTCGAGCCGATCCAGGGCGAGGGCGGGTTCATCGTTCCGGCCCCGGGCTTCGTGAAAGGCATCGCAGACTTCTGCGCCGAGAACGGCGTTGTGTTCATCGCCGACGAGATCCAGAGCGGCATGGGCCGTGCCGGTCGGTGGTTCGCGATCGAGGACGAGGACGTCGTCCCGGACGTCGTGACGTCGGCCAAGTCGCTCGGCGGCGGGCTCCCGATCTCGGCGATCACGGGGCGGGCCGACATCATGGACGCCGTCCACTCGGGCGGGCTCGGCGGCACGTACGGCGGAAATCCCGTGGCCGCGGCCGCCGCGCTCGCGGTCCTCGATCAGATCGAGCGCGACGACCTGCTCACGCGGTCGCGTGCGACCGGCGCGTGGATCCTCGAGCGGCTGCGCCGGATGCAGGACCGGCACGACGGGATCGGCGACGTGCGCGGGCGCGGGATGATGACCGCGATCGAGCTCGTCACCGACCGCTCGACCAGACAGCCGGCGAGCGCCGAGACGATGGCCGCGATCGGGCGGGTCTGTCTCGAGAACGGCGTCATCGTTCTGACCGCCGGGACGTACGGCAACGTCGTGCGCCTGCTGCCGCCGATCACGATCGAGGACGGGCTGCTCGACGAGGGGCTGGACGTGCTCGACGACGCGCTCGCGACCGCGGCGGGCTAGGCCCGCGCGCGCGGGGCGCCATCAGGCGTCGCGCCGCCGCAGCGCGCCGCGGCCTGTCTCTTATACACATCTGAC
>JBKPTC010000065.1:0-15416 GCA_046735355.1 bacterium | reverse complement strand
GTTCTCGGGGGGGACTATCGCTCGCGCGTTCGCGCTCGCTCCTGCGTCCCCCCCGAACCCCCCGTCTCGGGGCTCCTATCATTGCGCGCAGGGTGCGTGTGCTGACCGCCGGCGAATCGCATGGCAAGGGCCTCGTGGCGGTCGTCGAGGGTCTTCCGGCGGGAGTTCCCGTCTCGACGAAGGACATCGCGCACGAGCTCGAGCGGCGGCGGCACGGCTATGGACGCAGTGGCCGACAGAAGCTCGAGGCGGATCGGTTCGAGATCCTGTCCGGCGTTCGGCACGGACGAACGCTCGGCAGCCCGGTCGCGATCACGATCGCGAACGCCGAGTGGGAGACGAAGTTCAGCCGGCTGATGGCCATCGAAGGCGAGCCCGATCCCGGCGACCGGTTGACGCGTCCGCGACCCGGTCACGCGGATCTCGTCGGCGTACAGAAGTACGGCTTCGACGACGTGCGGAACGTGCTCGAGCGCGCGAGCGCGCGTGAGACGGCGGCGCGCGTTGCCGCAGCCGCGATCTGCAAGGCCTTCCTCGGCGAGCTCGGGATCGGTATCCTCTCGCACGTCATCCGGATCGGTGGCGTCGCCGTCGACGATTCGATGGCGCTACCCGAGCCCGACGACCTCGATCGGATCGACGCGTCACCGGTGCGATGCCTCGACGAGGCGACGGCCGCCGCGATGATCGAGGAGATCGAGTCCGCGCAGCGCGAGCGCGACACGCTCGGCGGCGTCTTCGAGGTCCTCGCGCACGGCGCGCCGCCGGGGCTGGGCTCGCACGTGCAGTCCGACCGCAAGCTCGACGCGCGTCTCGCGCTCGCCGTGATGAGCATCCAGTCGGTGAAGGGCGTCGAGGTGGGCGACGGATTCGCATCCGCGGCCAGGCGCGGGTCGTCGGCGCACGACGAGATCGTCCGGCGCGACGGTCGGCCGGCGAGGACGACCGGACGGGCCGGAGGCATCGAGGGCGGCATGAGCACCGGCGAGGCGATCCGCATCCGGGGCGCGATGAAGCCACTCTCGACGATCCCGCAGCCGCTGTCGACGCTCGATCTCGCGACCGGCGAGACGGACGTCGCGATCAACCAACGCACCGACACGTGCGCCGTGCCGGCCGGCGGCGTGGTGGGCGAGGCGGCGGTCGCCGTCGTCATCGCCGACGCCGTCCTGGAGAAGTTCGGCGGAGATTCGCTTCCCGAGACGCGCCGGAACGTCGAGGGGTACCTCGCCTCGCTTCCGGTCTGGCCCGAGGGCGCCGGCGCGCCCGAACCGCGATGATCGTCTACCTCGTCGGGATGCCGGGCTCGGGCAAGTCGACCGTCGGTCCGCTCCTGGCAGAGCGGCTGGACGTTCCCTTCGTCGAGCTCGACGCCGCGATCGAGCGCGCGGACGGTCGGAGCGTCCGCGAGATCTTCGAACAGGACGGCGAGGCGCGGTTCCGCGAGCTCGAGGCCGCGGCGCTCACGGAGGCGGCCGCGCGCGATCCGTCGGTCGTCTCGTGCGGCGGTGGCGTCGTGCTCGAGCCCGCCAACCGGGTGACGCTTCGCGCGACCGGCGTCGCCGTGTTCCTTTCGGTTCCGCTCGAGGTGCTGGAACGGCGCGTCGCGCCGGCCGCGGACCGCCCGCTCATCCGCCACACCGGCGATCTCGAGCGGCTGCTTGACGAGCGCGAGGCGCTCTATCGCGAGTTCGCGGCGCACGTCGTCGACGCCTCGGGCCCGCCGGAGCAGGTCGCCGAGGCGATCCAGCGGGAGCTGTACCGATGGTCCGCGTGACCGTCGGCGTGCGCGACGGCCGATACGACGTGGTCGTCGGGCGCGGGATCCTCGCCCGCGCCGACGAGCTCGTCCCGGAGCTCCCTCGGGCGGAGAAGGCGTTCGTCGTGGCCGACGCGACCGTCGCCGAGCGCTACCTCGCACCGCTCGCGACCGCGCTCGAGCGCCGCGGGCTGCAGACGGTGCATCTCGGCGTGCCGGCGGGCGAGGAGGCGAAGACGCTCGAGACGATGAGCGCGCTCCACCGGCAGCTCGCGATCCAGGAGGCGCACCGCGACGACGTCGTCGTCGCGCTCGGCGGCGGCGCCGCCGGCGACCTGGCGGGATTCGTCGCGGCGACGTACATGCGTGGCGTTCGGTTCGTGCAGGTGCCGACGACGCTGACCGCGCAGGTCGATGCGGCGATCGGCGGCAAGACGGCGGTCAACCTGCCGCAGGGCAAGAACCTGGTCGGCGCGTTCCACCAGCCGGCGGCGGTGCTCGCCGACGTCGACACGCTGTCGACGGTCACCGACCGCGACTACCGCTCGGGGCTCGCCGAGGTCGCGAAGTACGGCCTGACATTGGACCTGGCGCTCCTCGAGGCGCTCGAGGCCGATCCGGGCCCGGTGGTCGAGCGTGATCCCGGCGCGCTCGAGCGGGTCGTTACGGCGAGCGTTCGCGCCAAGGCGGGTGTCGTCGGCGCCGACGAACGCGACACCGGGCGCCGGTTGATCCTGAACTACGGTCACACGCTCGGCCATGCGCTCGAGCGGCTCGACGCCTTCGACGGACGTACCCACGGGGAGGCGATCTCGATCGGGATGGTGTTCGCGGCGCGCCTGTCCGAGTCGCTCGAGCGGGCGCCCGCCGGGCTCGCGAATCGCCACGTCCGGCTGCTCAAGTCGCTCGGCCTGGATCCGGCCGGCCCGCTGCCCGCGACCGACCGGATCCTCGAGGCCATGCGGATGGACAAGAAGTATGCCGCCGGGTTGCGGTTCGTCCTGCTCGAGGACGTCGGACGTCCGGGCGTCGTCGGGGACGTCCCGGCCGAGGTCGTCGTCGCGACGCTCGAGGAGATGGGGGCCGAGCGATGAAGGTTCGATACGTCTTCGGTCCGAACCTCGGCCGCCTCGGTACGCGGGATCCCGAGCGGTACGGCACGCAGACGCTCGAACAGATCATGCACGCGGTCGCCGCACGCGGCTCGGAGCTCGGACACGAGGTCGACTGGCGGCAGTCGGACCACGAGGGCGACCTCGTCGCATGGTTGAACGAGGCCTCGGTCGACGGCGTGGATGCGATCGTCCTGAATCCCGGCGCGCTCACCCACTACTCGTACGCGCTCCGCGACGCGGTGGAGGGATCGGGTGTGCCGGTCGTGGAGGTGCACCAGACGAACATCTACGCCCGCGAGCCGTTCCGCCGGCACTCGGTCGTCGCGCCGGTCGTCCGCGCATCGATCGCCGGCGTCGGCGCGGGCGGCTATCACCTCGCGCTCGAGGCGCTCGCGTGGATCACGGGCTGAGGCGCGACCGGGCGCTCGGTCTGGTCGCCGGGCTCGAGCTCGACGGGCTGCTCGTCACGCACCTTCCCAACATGCGCTATCTGACCGGCTTCAGCGGCTCGAGCGGCGAGCTCGTGCTCGGTTCGCGGCCCGTGCTGCTGGTGGACGGGCGGTACACCGAGCGCGCCGCGCGAGAGGCGCCCGGCGTTGAGCTGCTGACGGCCCCCGCCGGTTTCGTCGAGCCGGCCATCGAGCTCGCCGCGTCCGCCGGGCGCCGCTTCGGCTTCGAGCGCGACGGGCTGACGTTCGGGGAGTGGGAGCGGCTGCGCGCGGCGGCCGGCGACGACGTCGAGCTGGTTCCGACCGACGGCGTCGTCGAGATGCTGCGCGAGACCAAGGACGACGACGAGCGTGCGTTGATCGCGGCCGCCCAGGCATCGGTCGAGGCGGCGTTCGATGCGGTCGTGCTCGGCGGCCGTCTGCGCGAAGGCGTGAGTGAGCGGGAGGTCGCACTCGAGTTCGAGGTCGCGATGCGGCGCGCCGGCGCGGACGGCCTCGGCTTCGATCCGATCGTCGCGTTCGGGGAGAGCGGCGCCGAGCCGCATCACGAGCCGACCGGCCGGGCGCTGCGGCGAGGCGACCTCGTCACACTCGACGTCGGCGCGGCCGTCGGCGGTTATCGGTCCGACATGACGAGGACCGTCGCGTTCGGTCCGCCGTCGGATGCGATGCGGGACGTCTATGCGCTCGTCGCCGAGGCGCAGCGCGCCGGCGTCGAGGTCGTCGCGAAGGGTGTGCCGGCCTCGGACGTCGACGCCGCCGCGCGACGGGTCATCGAGGACGCCGGGTTCGGCGACGCGTTCTCGCATCCGGTGGGACACGGGGTCGGGCTCGAGATCCACGAGTCGCCGATCATGCGTGCGACGTGCGCGACGGAGCTGCGCGTCGGCGCCGTCGTCACGGTCGAGCCCGGCGTGTATCTTCCGGGCGTCGGTGGCGTCCGGATCGAGGACATGGTCGAGGTCACGCTCGACGGGCGCCGCGTCATCCCGCGCACGAGCAAGGAGCTGATCGCCCTGTGAGCGTCTCGACGAACGACCTGAAGCACGGCATGACGCTCGAGCTCGACGGGACGCTGTTCCAGGTCATCGAGTTCCAACACGTGAAGCCGGGCAAAGGCGGCGCGTTCGTCCGCACCAAGCTTCGGAACGTGCGATCGGGCGCCGTCGTGGAGCGCACGTTCAACGCGGGCGTCAAGGTCGGCCTCGCGATCGTCGAGCGCAAGGACATGCAGTACCTGTATCGCGACGACGACAACCTCGTGTTCATGGATATGGACACGTACGACCAGGTGCTCGTTCCGGCCGACGTCGCGGGCGACACGGCGAGCTACCTTTCCGAGGGCGCGACCGCACAGGTCGCGATGCATCAGGGCGTCCCGATCGCGCTCGAGCTGCCCGCGTCGGTCGTGCTCACGATCACCGAGACGCAGGGCGCGGTGCGCGGCGACACGCGGACCAACGTGCTCAAGCCGGCGACGACCGAGACGGGCTACGTCGTCCAGGTTCCGCTGTTCGTCGAGACCGGCGAGAAGGTCAAGGTCGACACGCGCTCGGGGGCCTACATCGAGCGGGTCAAGTAGCGCGTGACCACCCGGCGCGAGGCCCGCCGCCGGGCGATCGAGATGCTGTATCAAGCGGATCTGACGGGCGCGGATCCGGTGCAGGTCGTCGAGGAGTGGACGGCGGCGGGGCGCGAGGTCGACCCGTTCGCGCGGTCGCTCGTCGAGGGTGTCGCGCGGAGCTCGACGGAGATCGACGGCGTCGTCGCCTCGCATTCCGAGAACTGGGCGCTCGACCGGATGGCGGCCGTGGATCGCGTCGTGCTTCGGGTCGGAACCTACGAGCTGCTGCGGGGCGAGGTTCCAGCGGCCGTCGCGATCGACGAGGCCGTTCGCGCGGCCAAGGACCTGTCGACCGAGGACTCGGGCGCGTTCGTGAACGGGATCCTCGGCCGGATCGCGGCCGAGCGGGACTGACCCGGTTCGTTACTCGGCGGTTCGGTCCTCGGCCCTCGGCTGTGTGCGGGGGTCGGGCAGCGCCGCCTCGTCGTCCGAGACGCCCTCCTTCATCCCACGCTTGAACTCGCTCGAGGACTTTCCGAGCGACCGTGCGAGCTCGGGAAGCTTCTTCGCGCCGAACAACAGCACGATCACGCCGAGCACGACGAGCCACTCTGCTCCGATGCTGGGCATCGATCAACCACCTTCCTCTGCGGCTGCCTTGCGGCTGGAATCAGTGTAGGCCCGTCCCGGGCTTTCGGAAGCGTACCGCCGGCGCGCCCGGTCCGACCGTCGTGGCCCGTCGCCCGCCGAGCAGGCGCCCGTTTGAAGACGACGGGGCCGTGCCGTATGCTCCGTGCGACTTCCTCACCTTTAAGCCGGTCCCGCGAGGCCGGGAAGGAGGAGCGAACATGGACCACCGTATCTCGTGCGCCCGGCCGCGCTCGCGGCGGGGCGCTTCTTCATGTGAGCCCCGTTCGCCCAGGCGGACGGGCCGATGCAGGTGACGACCGGCGGATCGCGGCTCCTCGACGCGGACGAGATCAAGCGGGCGGTGACCCGCATCGCGCACGAGATCCTCGAGCGCAACAAGGGCGCCGACGCCGTCGTGCTCGTCGGGATCGCGAACCGCGGGGACGATCTCGCGCGGCGTCTGGCCGGCGAGATCCACCGGATCGAGGGAGCGGACGTCCCCGTCGGGGTCCTCGACATCACGTTCTACAGAGACGACATCGGCATGCGGGCCGAGGCGCCCGAGGTCCACGAGACGCGCGTCGGGTTCGACGTCACCGGCAACGTCGTCGTGCTCGTCGACGACGTCTTGTACAGCGGCCGGACCATCCGGGCCGCCATGGACGCGCTCATGGACTTCGGACGGCCGGCGGCGATCCAGCTGGCCGTCCTCGTCGACCGCGGCCACCGCGAGCTCCCGATCCGAGCCGACTTCGTCGGCAAGAACGTGCCGACCCGAAAGGACGAGGACGTCCGCGTGACGCTCGCCGAGACCGACGGCGAGGATGGCGTCTTCGTCGACGAACGCCAGGAGACCCGCCGATGAGACGACACCTGCTATCGATCGACGACGTCACGGCCGAGGACATCGTTCGGATCCTCGACACGGCCGAGTCCTTCCGCGAGGTCGGGACGAGGGTCATCAAGAAGGTTCCCGCGCTGCGCGGCCGGACTGTGGTGAACCTGTTCTACGAGAACTCGACGCGCACGCGGATCTCGTTCGAGCTCGCCGCCAAGCGCCTGTCCGCCGACGTGATCAACTTCACGACGAGCGGCACGTCCGTCGCCAAGGGCGAGAGCCTCAAGGACACGGCGCTGACGCTGCAGGCGATGGGCGCCGACGCCGTCGTGATCAGGCACTCCTCGAGCGGCGCCCCGCACGCGCTGACGCGCTGGGTTCGCGGAAGCGTGCTCAACGCGGGCGACGGTACACACGAGCATCCCACGCAGGCGCTGCTCGACCTGTACACGATCCGCGAGCGGCTCGGCCGCTTCGAGGGCGTCCGCGTCGCGATCGTCGGCGACGTCCTGCATTCGCGCGTCGCGCGGTCGCTGTCGTTCGCGCTCGCGAAGGTCGGTGCGGACGTCACGCTCGTCGGGCCGCCGACGCTGATCCCGCCCGACGCCCCGAGATGGGGCGTGAACGTCTCGTACGACATCGACGGCGTCCTGCCGAAGCTCGACGTCTGCTACATGCTGCGCGTCCAGCGCGAACGTCAGCGGCAGCAGTACTTCCCGACCGTCCGGGAGTACGCACAGCTGTTCGGGCTGACGCGCGAGCGCGTCGGGCTGCTGCCCGAGGAGGCGCTCATCATGCATCCCGGCCCCATGAACCGGGGAGTGGAGATCGACTCGGACGTGGCGGACCTTCCACAGGCGCTGATGGAGGAGCAGGTCACCAACGGCATCGCCGTACGGATGTCCCTGCTGTACCTCCTGCTCGGCGGAACGGGCTCGGAGGAGGCGACGGCCGATGTCTGAGCCACTGCTGATCATCGGGGCTCGCGTGGTCGATCCTGCGTCCGGCACGGACGCCGTTCAGGACGTCCGCATCGAGGACGGGCGCATCGCGGCGGTCGGCGAGGACGCCTCGACGCGCGGCGCCACCGAGCTGGACTGCGATGGTCTCGTCCTGGCGCCGGGGCTCGTCGACCTGCACGCGCATCTCCGCGAGCCTGGTCGCGAGGACACCGAGACCGTCGAGAGCGGATCGCGCGCGGCGGCGACGGGCGGGTTCACGGCCGTCGCGGCCATGGCGAACACCGATCCGGTCGCGGACACGGCCGCCGTCGTCGAGGAGGTGCGCGCGCTCGCGGCAAAGGCCGGTCTCTGCGACGTGTTTCCGGTCGGCGCGATCACCAAGGGCCTGGCCGGGGACGAGATGGCCGCGATCGGCGAGATGGCCAACGCCGGCGTCCGGATGTTCAGCGACGACGGTCGCACGGTTCCGTCGGCCCGCGTGCTGCGGAACGCGCTCACGTACGGCAAGGCGTTCGACATCGTCGTCGCCGAGCACTGCGAGGAGCCCACGCTCGTCGAGGGTTCGCAGATGCACGAGGGCTACCACTCCTACACGCTCGGTTTGACGGGCGCTCCGGCCGAGGCCGAGGAGGTCGTCGTGTTCCGTGACCTCGCGCTCGCGCGACTCACGGGCGCGCGTTTGCATCTCCAGCACCTGTCCGCCGCCGGCTCGGTCGAGCTCGTCCGCCAGGCGAAGGCGGCGGGTCTGCGCGTGACGGCCGAGGTGACGCCGCATCACCTGACGTTCACGGACGAGGACCTGATCGGATACGACACCACGTTCAAGGTGCGCCCGCCCCTTCGAAGCGCCGAGGATCGAGATGTCCTTCGCGCCGCCGTCGCCGACGGCACGATCGACGCCGTCGCGACGGACCACGCGCCCCACGCGGTCGAGGAGAAGGAGGCGGAGTTCGATCAGGCGCCGCCGGGAACGATCGGGCTCGAGACCGCGCTGGCCGTCGTGCTCACCGAGCTCGTCGAGCCGGGGATCCTGTCGCTCGCCCGGGCGGTAGAGGCGCTCTCGACCTCGCCGGCGCGGATCCTCGGTGCCGGCGCGCACGGCGGGCCGATCGCGCCCGGGCGCCCGGCCACCCTGGTCGTGTTCGATCCCGCCGCGGCGTGGCTCGTCGAGCCGCCCTTCGCCTCGAAGAGCCGCAATTCGATGTTCTCCGGCCGAACGCTTCGCGGCCGCGTGGTGCACACGGTCCTGCATGGCGACCTCGTGGTGGCCGACGGAAAGGCGCAGCGATGACGGACGCGTTGCTGGCGCTCGAGGACGGGTCCGTGTTCCGCGGCCGAGCGTTCGGCGCGGCGGGGGAGCGATTCGGCGAGGCGGTCTTCAACACCGGGATGGCCGGTTACCAGGAGGTCCTCACCGATCCGTCCTACGCCGGGCAGATAGTCGTGATGACGTCGCCGCACCAGGGCAACTACGGGACCAACGCCGAGGACGCCGAGTCGAGCGCGGTCCACGTCGCCGGGTTCGCCGTCCGGGAGTCGGCGCGGCGCCTCTCGAGCTGGCGGGCCACGCGGACGATGCGCGAGGACCTCGCCGACGCGCGCGTCGTCGGCATCGAACGGATCGACACGCGCGCGCTGACGCTTCGGATCCGCGAGCGCGGGGCGATGCGATGCGGGATCACCACGGAGGACACCGACGCGGCCTCGTTCG
Source organism: bacterium (assembly GCA_046735355.1). GTDB lineage: Bacteria > Actinomycetota > UBA4738 > UBA4738 > HRBIN12 > DATAEU01. The sequence continues at coordinate 6,388 of JBKPTC010000065.1, read as the reverse complement.
TCGAGCGCGTCCGCGACACCGACGGCATGGCCGGCGCGGATCTGGCGCGCGGCGTCTCGACGGCGCGGCGCTACGAGGCGGCAGATCTCGTCGGACCCGCCGAGCACCGCCGCGGCCGCTTGTTTCGCGTCGCTGCGTTCGACTTCGGGCTGAAGCGCTCGATCCTGCGGCTGCTCGCGGCGACGGGGTGCGAGACGACGGTCGTGCCCGCGACGACGCCGGCCGCCGACGTCGTGACGGGCGGGTTCGACGGCGTCTTCTTGTCGAACGGACCCGGCGATCCCGCGGCGACGACGTACGGGATCGAGGCGACGCGCGGGCTGCTCGGGCGCCTTCCGGTGTTCGGCATCTGCCTCGGCCATCAGTTGCTCGCGCTCGCGCTCGGCGGGCGGACGTACAAGATGACGTTCGGCCACCGCGGCGTGAACCAGCCCGTGAAGCAACTGGCGACGGGCCGCGTCGAGATCACGACCCACAACCACGGGTTCGCCGTCGACCGCGACGCCGTGTCGCAAACGCGGTTCGGCCGCGTCGAGCTCAGTCACGTCAACCTGAACGACGGAACCGTCGAAGGGCTGCGATGTCTCGACGTGCCGGCGTTCTCGGTGCAGTACCACCCCGAGTCGGCGCCCGGTCCGCACGACTCGCGATATCTGTTCGAGGAGTTCCGCGCGCTGATGGACGGCCGGGACCCGGCGGACCGCATACGCGAACGCGCACGTGCCGCCTCCGAGATCGAGGCGGTCCGCTAGTGCCGCGGCGGACCGACATCCAGCGGATTCTCGTCATCGGATCCGGCCCGATCGTGATCGGACAGGCGTGTGAGTTCGACTACTCCGGGACGCAGGCGTGCAAGGTGCTGCGCGCCGAGGGATACCGCGTCGCGCTCGTCAACTCCAACCCCGCGACGATCATGACGGATCCCGAGTTCGCCGACGCGACGTACGTCGAGCCGCTCACGGTCGAGTCGATCGAGCGCGTCATCGCGCGCGAGCGCCCCGACGCCCTCCTTCCGACCCTCGGCGGGCAGACGGCGCTGAACGCGGCGGTCGGGCTCGCGGAATCGGGCGCGCTGGATCGGCACGGCGTGCGCCTGATCGGCGCGAGTCTCGACGCGATCCACCGCGCGGAGGACCGCAGCGGCTTCAAGCGGACGATGCTGGAGGCCGGTCTGCCGGTTCCGCGCGCGGGCATCGCCCACACGGTCGACGACGCGCTCGAGGTCGCACGGGAGACCGGCTATCCGGTCATCGTTCGTCCGTCGTTCATGCTCGGCGGCGGCGGGACGGGCTTCGCGAACGACGACCACGAGCTGCGGCGTCTGGCGGCTCGGAGCCTCGATGCGAGCCCCGTCACCGAGATCCTCGTCGAGGAGTCGGTTGCCGGATGGAAGGAGTTCGAGCTGGAGGTCATGCGGGACGGCGCCGACAACGCCGTCGTGATCTGCTCGATCGAGAACGTCGATCCGATGGGCGTCCACACCGGCGACTCGATCACCGTCGCGCCGCAGCAGACGCTGTCGGACCGCGAGTACCAGGAGATGCGGAACAAGGCGCTCGCGTGCATCCGCGCGATCGGCGTCGAGACCGGCGGATCCAACATCCAATTCGCCGTCGATCCACGCGATGGGCATCAGGTCCTGATCGAGATGAACCCGCGCGTCTCGCGTTCGTCGGCCCTGGCGTCGAAGGCGACCGGGTTTCCGATCGCCAAGATCGCGGCGCTGCTGGCCGTCGGCTACCGGCTCGACGAGATCCCCAACGACATCACCGGCCGCACGCCTGCGGCGTTCGAGCCGACGCTCGACTACGTCGTCGTCAAGATCCCGCGGTTCGCGTTCGAGAAGTTCTCCGACGCCGATCCGACCCTGACCTCGACGATGAAGTCCGTCGGCGAGACGATGGCGATCGGCCGAACGTTCAAGGAGGCGCTCGGCAAGGCGTGGCGCGGACTCGAGGTCGCGGGCGCGGACGTCGGCGGCGCGTCCACGGCGGGTGCGCTCGGCCGGCTCGTAACGGCATCCGAGGATCGCCTCCGGCTCGTCGAGACCGCGCTGCTGGACGGTCACTCCGTGGACGAGATCTCCGCGGCGTCCAACGTCGATCCCTGGTTCGTCGATCAGATCGCGCAGGTGGTCGAGGAGGCGGAGCGGCTGCGCGGCCGCGCGCTCGGCGACATCGGTCGGGACGAGCTCGTCGAGGCCAAGCGGGTCGGGATCTCGGACCGCAGGATCGCCGGACTGACCGGGGCGGCGACCGACGAGGTGCGGGCGCGGCGATCGGCGCTCGGCGTCGAGCCGGTGTTCAAGACGGTCGACACCTGCGCGGGGGAGTTCGCCGCCGCGACGCCGTACCACTACTCGACGTATGAGACGGAGTCCGAGGTCCGCGCGGCCGAGCGGCCGCGTGTCGTGATCCTCGGGGCCGGTCCTAACCGGATCGGACAGGGGATCGAGTTCGACTACGCGTGTGTCCACGCCGCGTACGCGATTCGGGCGGCCGGCTACGAGGCGGTCATGGTCAACTCGAACCCCGAGACCGTGTCGACGGACTACGACACGAGCTCGCGGCTGTACTTCGAGCCGGTGTCCGCGGAGGACGTCATCGCGGTGTGCCGCGCCGAACGGCCGATCGGGGTGATCGTGCAGCTCGGCGGGCAGACGCCGCTCAAGCTCGCGCACACGCTGGAGGCCGACGGCTTCCGCGTCCTCGGGACGCGGCCCGGTGCGATCGATCTGGCGGAGGACCGGGGGAAGTTCGCGGCGCTGTGCGCCGAGCTGGGCATCGCCGCGCCGCCGCACGGCCAGGCGAGGACGATCGAGGAGGCGCGCGCCGTCGCCGCGCGGATCGGCTATCCCGTCGTCGTCCGGCCGTCGTACGTCCTCGGCGGCCGCGCGATGGAGATCGTGTACGGCGAGGACGAGCTCGAGCGGTTCGTGACCACGGCGGCCGAGGCGTCGCCCGAGCACCCGGTGCTGATCGATCGGTTCCTCGAGGGCGCGGTCGAGATCGACGTCGACGCGGTCTCCGACGGCAGGGACGTGTTCGTCGGCGCGGTGATGGAGCACATCGAGGAGGCCGGCGTGCACTCAGGCGACTCGTCCTGCGCGATCCCGCCGTCAACGCTGTCGGATGAGGAGCTCGACGAGGTGGAGCGCGTCACGACGCTGCTCGCGCGGCGTCTGGCGGTGCGCGGGCTCGTGAACCTGCAGCTCGCGGTCAAGGACGAGCGGATCTGGGTGCTCGAGGCCAACCCGCGCGCGTCGCGAACCGTGCCGTTCGTCTCCAAGGCGACCGGCGTGCCGTTGGCGAAGGTCGCGACGGCGGTGCTGCTCGGGCGTTCCATCGCCGAGCTGACCGACGAGGGCGTGCTGCCGGGCGACGTGCGTCACTACCGGCGGCTCCCGTACACGGTCGTCAAGGCGGCGGTGCTGCCGTTCGGACGGTTCCCGGGGGTCGACACCGTCCTCGGACCGGAGATGCGGTCCACGGGCGAGGTCATGGGGATCGACGCGGATCCGGGCGGCGCCCTGGCGAAGGCGTTCGTCGCGACGGGCACGACCCTTCCGACGTCCGGGACGGCGTTCATCTCGGTCGCGAACCGCGACAAGCGGGCGATCGTCTTCCCGGCGCGTCGGCTCGCGGGGCTCGGCTTCCGACTCCTCGCGACGAACGGAACGGCGGGCGTCCTCGAGCGCGCCGGAATCCCGGTGAGGCGCGTCGCCAAGGTGTCGGAGGGCGGCGAGAGCGTCGTCGACCTCATCCGGCGCGGCGACGTCGACCTGGTGATCAACACGCCGTTCGGGCGCGGCGCCAGGACCGACGGCTACTTCATCCGGACGGCGGCGGCGCAGGCACAGATCCCGTGCGTGACGACGATCCCGGGCGCGTTCGCCACGTTGCACGCGATCGAGGCGCTGAGCGGCGGGCTCGCCGAACCGCGCTCGCTCCAGGAGTGGCATCGCGCGGCCGCAGAGGACCGGCCGCGACAGGAGCGGCTCGTCGTGATCGCCGACGCGGCCGAGGTCGTCTCGTGAAGCGATTGCGGGCGGAGATCCTCAACACGCGCAAGCTCGGGGGGTACCACCAATTGACGCTCGTGGCGCCCGAGATCGCCGAGCGAGCCCGCCCCGGGCAGTTCATCTCGATCGGGATGCCCGGCGACCGCGCCTTCGTGCTGCGGCGGCACTTCTCCGTGCATCAGGCGTCGCGTCGCGGGGGGTGGGCCGGAACGCTCGAGTTCGTGTTCGACCCGTCCGGCCCCGGAACGGAGTGGCTCGCCGAGGCCAAGGCCCATCAGTTCCTCGACGTGATCGGTCCGCTCGGGAAGGCGTTCGCCTATCCGAGGAGGCTCGGGACGTGCCTGCTCGTCGCGCAGGGGCACGGCGCGGCGTCGATGCTGTTCCTCGCGCAGGAGCTCCGCGCGCGCGGCAAGCGCGTCGACATGATCCTCGGCGCGCGGTCGGAGGAGTACGTGTTCAAGCCGATCGAGGCGAAGCGCGTGTCGCAGTCGATCGCGTTGGTGACCGAGGACGGCTCGATCGGCGAAGCGGGGTCCGTCGAGGGCATCCTGCCTCGCGTCGCCGACGAGACCCACGCCGAGGTCGTCTACGCGGCGGGGCCGAACGCGACGCTGCGTCGGATCTCCGACTTCTGCGCGGAGCGACGGATCCCGGCGCAGGTCGCCGTGGAGGAGCCGATGGCGTGCGGGCTGGGCCTGTGCTTCACGTGCGTCGTGCCGGTCATCCGAAAGGACGGGTCGGGCTACGACAACCTGCGATCGTGCGTCGACGGTCCCGTCTTCAACGCGGCGCGCGTGTTCTGGGACCGGTGGCGCGATCCGCATCCCGCGTCCGTGCCGACGCCGCCCCAGGGCTTCCCGGCGGTTCGAGCGTGGCCCGGTTGAAGCCGACGCTCGAGGTCGATCTCGCCGGCCTCCGCCTGCCCGTGCCGATGCTCGCCGCCTCCGGGTGCCTCGGGACGGGCCGAGAGGCCGGCGCGCTCGTCGACGTCGCGAGGCTCGGCGGCGTCGTCACGCGGAGCCTGACCTACGCGGCGAACCGAGGCGCGCCGACGCCGCGCGTCGCGGAGACGCCGTCGGGGATCGTGTCCGCCGTCGGAGTGCAGAACCCCGGTGTCCGCGAGTTCGTCGACGCCGACCTGCCGAGGCTCGCCCAGGCGGGCGTGCCGGTGATCGCATCGGTCGCCGGTTCGACGCGGGAGGAGTACCTGAGCGTCACGACCGCGCTCCACGTGCGTCCCGGGATCGTCGCCCTCGAGGTCTATCTGTCCGGCCGGGACGAGGAGCGCGGCGGACAGCCGTTCTACGCGCGGATCGAGCGCGTGACGGAGATCGTCGGCGCCGTCGCCCGGCTCTCGCACGTCCCGGTGTTCGCGAAGCTGCCCCCGCTCGTCCCCGACCTCGTCGACGTGGCCCGCGCCTGCGTGCGGGCCGGGGCGCACGGCCTCACGCTGATCGACGGTCCGCCGGCCATGAGCGTCGACCCGGGCAGCTTGCGGTCCCGGATCGGATCCGGGGTCGGAACGCTGTCGGGGCCGGCCGTGAAGCCGGTGGCCGTCGCGGCGGTGTACCGGGTCGCTCGGGCGATGCCGGACGTTCCGATCATGGGGGTGGGCGGCGTCTCGACCGCCGCGGACGCCGTCGAGTTCCTCCTCGCCGGCGCGTGGGCGGTCCAGCTCGGAACGGTCCTCCTCGTGGATCCGGAGGCGCCGGTCGCCGTCGCCACCGGCCTGGCCGCCTACCTGCGCGAGAAGGGGCTCGCCTCGCCGGCGGACCTGCGCGCGCATGTTCGGGTGAACGGCGACGCCGGATGATGCCGAGGCCCGAGAACCCGCTCGTCGTCGCGCTCGACGTCTCCGACGCGGATCGAGCCGAGGACCTCGCGCGCCGGCTCGGGCCGCACGTCGGGATGCTCAAGGTCGGTCTGGAGCTGGCGTGGGCGGCCGGTCCGGACGTCGTTCGGCGCATCGCCGCCCACGGGCGCGTCTTCGTCGATGCGAAGCTCCACGACATCCCGAACACCGTCGAGCGCGCCTCGGCGAACATCGCGCGTCTCGGCGTCGCCATGGTCAACGTCCACGCGCTCGGCGGCGAGGCGATGGTCGCGGCCGCCTCGCGCGGCGTCGAGCGCGGCGCGCGCGAGGCCGGCGTCGAGCCGCCGATGCTGATCGCCGTCACCGTGCTGTCGTCGCTTTCGGGCGAGTCGCTCGCGTCGCCGGCGTCGCTCGCGTTCGAGGCTCGCGCGGCCGGTGCCGTCGGCGCGGTCGTGTCCGGCGATGACGTGTCGACGGTTCGCGAGGTGATGGGCGAGGAGTTCTGTCTCGTCGTTCCGGGCATCCGGCCCCCCGGGTCGAACGGACACGACCAG
>JBKPTC010000064.1:0-8332 GCA_046735355.1 bacterium | reverse complement strand
GTGCTGCAGGTGACGACGCGGCGCGGCGAGGTGCTGGGATACGTGAAGGTCGGCTGGAACGACGTGACCCACGCCCTGCTCGAGAACGAGGCCGCGACGCTTCGCCGGCTCCGCGCGGCGCCCCTCGACACGCTTCGCGTCCCCGCGCCGATCCATCACGGTCCCGTCGGAGATCTGACCGCCCTCGTCGTGTCACCGATGCCCCACCCGATCCTGCGGTCCGGCCGCGCCGGGCGGCTCCCGTCGCTGGCGATGCACCGGGACGTGCTCGGGATCGACGAGGTCCGGTGCATTCCGTTCGCCGGAACGAGCTACGCGCGTGCGCTTCGCGTTCGCTTCGAGACGCTCGGCGAGTCGGGCGCGCCCTCGCTCGAGGCGCTCGCGGCGCTCGACCGGCTCGCCGAGCGCGAGGTCGCGGCGGGGCGGTGGCACGGCGACTGGGCGCCGTGGAACATGACGACGACCGGGCACGCCGTGCACGTGTGGGACTGGGAGCGCTCGGCGGCCGATGCGCCGGTCGGCCTCGATCCGCTCCACTTCGTCTTCCACGTCTCGTTCTACAAGCGCCTCGTCGCGCCTCCGGCCGCCCTGGCCGAGGCCGTCGCGTCCGCCCTGACGGTCACGCGAGCGCTCGGCGTCCGTTCGGACGGCGCCACGCTCCGCGACGTGTTCGTGCTCGAGCAGCTCGCGCGTCTCGAGGAGGGCCGATCGGCGGGCGTGCCCGTTCACCGCGCCTTCGGCGAGTGGCTGCACGAGCGCGCGACGGTGGCCGGCCGCTAGGTCCGCGCGACGGAGCCGATCCGCGGTCGTTGCGGCGCCCCGGTGGTCGAGGTAGGCTCCGCAACTTCCGAGGACCGACTCGATCGGATCGAGGACGGTCACCGCGCGCATCGACCCCCTCACCCCCAAGGCTGGGTTCCGTTCGTGTCGTGACCGTTCGAGGTGCCGTCGCCGAACGAGAGGAGCTCGTCGATGCGGGGATCGTGCACCGTCATCCGCAGCCGCCGCGCGTTGCTCGGCATCGCGCTCGCCGGAACGCTGATCGTGACGCTGACCGCCGCGTCGAGCGCGTATCCGAGGTCGCTGAAGCCGAGGAACGGCCTGTACTTCGGCGCCCGCGTCGAGGGGCGGAGCGGCGAGTCGCTCACCGACGCGCTCCGCCGCGTCGAGCGACAGATCGGACGCAGGTTCGCGATCGATCACACGTACTACTCGTGGGGCGCGCACATCCCGACGTCGCATCAGCGCTGGGACGTCGACACCGGGCACATCCCCTTCGTGAACTGGCGCGCCGGATCTCCTTGGGCATCGATCGCCGACGGATCGCACGACGCCTGGATCCGGTCGCGCGCCGACGCGTTCAGGAACTTCGGCGATCCGGTGTACCTCACGTTCCACCACGAGCCCGAGAACGACCTCGCCCATTTCGGCACGCCGCAGGAGTTCGCGCGGGCGTTCCGGCACATCGTGGCGATCTTCCGGCACCGCGGCGCCGACAACGTCGCCTTCGTCTGGACGATGATGTCGTGGACGTTCAACCCTCGGTCCGGCCGCGATGCGAACGCGTACTACCCGGGCAACCGGTACGTCGATCTCGTGGGTGCCGACGGCTACAACTGGTATCCGGGACGGCCGGGAACCGAGTGGACGTCGTTCCGCGAGATCTTCCGCGACGTCGATCGCTGGTCCGCGCGGCACCACAAGCCGTGGATGGCGGTCGAGTACGGATGTCAGGAGGACCGGTCCGTTCAGGGACGCAAGGCGCGCTGGTTCCGCCGCGCGCTCGCGACGGCTCGGGACTGGCCGCACCTCAAGGCGCTGATGTACTTCGACGTCGACAAGGACTTCGACTGGACGACCGACACGTCGTCCTCGTCGCTTCGGGCCTACCGGGCGATCGCCAACACCGACTACGCGGGCGGATGAGTCGGCTCAGGCGCCGGGCGCCTGGTCCACGACGACGTCGTCGAGGTTCACCGTGATGGTCCGGGCGTCCTGCGTGCCGATGACCACACGTCCGATCGGCGTCGTGCCGGTGTTCGCCGCCCACGGACCGAAGATCTGCGTCCCGTTCCGGTAGACCGTCCAGGTCCCGGCCGAGCCGACCGTCCCGCACAGCTCCAACGTCGTCCACGTGCCGATCGGCAGCGTCGCGCCCGTGGACGCCGCCGACCCCGACACGTCCGAGCGCACCGACAGGCCGCGGCTCGACGTCACGTACAACCGAACGATGCCGGCGCCGCCCGCCGTCCGGAATCGGAGCAGGCTGCCGCCGTCGCTCGTCGAGGTCAGATCGACGGCCGCCGAGACACACGCGGACGGATACGTCGACGGCAGCGTCTTGGACGCCCACGCCGTCGACGCGGTGGTCTGGGCCCGGGCCGACGGCGGCGACGCGCCGCCGATGCTCTGATCGAGCGTCATGCCGGTGACCGACGTCCAGCTGGTGAAGCCGCCGGCGAATCCGTCGGCGAAGATCGCCGTCTGTCCCTGCACCGTGATCGGCGCCGAGGCGGCGCTCTTCGCGCTCTGGTTGACTCCGTCGCTCGCGCTGACCCGATACGTGTGCGTCGAGCCGCCGGCCAGGCCGGTGTCGCGGAACGAGACGGTGCCCGTCGACGCGCTCGTCACGCTTCCCACCGGGGTCGAGCCTCCGTCCCGGTACACCCGGTACGTGATCGACGTCACGACGTCGTCCGTCGAGGCGGCCCAGGACAGATCGATCGTGCCGGGCGAGGAGCTGGTTCCGGAGGGCGTCCCCGGAACCGTCGGCGGCGTCGTGTCCGAGGACGTCACGTCGTACCTGGTGTAGAAGACGTCGTTGGCCATCTGCGAGATCGCCGTCGTCGTGCTCGCGCTCGAGTCCAGCCAGAACGAGCAGTTCGCCTTCTGGCTGTTGTCGTAGTACAGCGCCGTCGTGAACTGCTCCCATCCGGCCTGCTTGAACAGCGCCTGCGCGGCGGTGATCCACTGCGCCTTGCGTCCCGGCGAGGCCGGATCCTCCGTCGAGGCCCACTCGGTCAGCATCAACGGCTTGGTCGGGTGCAGCGCGCCCCAGTCGCGCTGGGGTGCGACGATCGTCTCGAGCGAACGCCACGGGTTGCTCACGTTGGTCCGGCACGTGTACCAGTTGTACGCGTCCGAGCCGATCGCATCGACGTACGCGTCGCCGGGATACCACAGGTTCACGTTGCGACCGTCCTTCACCGCGAACGCGTAGGACGTGACGATGAACACGTACGTCGCGTTCGTCACACCACGGTCACGGAAGACCGTGACGACCTTCCGCCACGCGTCGATGAAGTCCTGCGGCGTGCCGTTTGCGTCGCTCGCGGCAGCCTCCGGCTCGTGGTTGAACGTGAAATAGAGGTGCGAGCCGTAGGCCTTGACGGCGTCGGCCCAACCCACGATGTCGGCGTACAGGGCCGACCCCGGCTGCGCGTCGGCGATGCTCCGCCACGGGATCACGGTGCCGTTCAGCCGCTTGGCCTTCACGGACAGGAACTCGGCGTGTCCGCTGTCGCGCAGCCACCGGTCGTAGTCGCTCGGGAACGGCTCGTCCCACAGGTCGTAGACGCGGACGCCCGCGAGCGAACGCCCGAGCGTCGACTCGAGGTGCCCCACGGCCGCGCGCTCGTCGGTGCCGGTGCCGGCGTACGCGCCGAACAGGATCGTCGGAGACGTCGGGTCGACGGCCGCCTGGCCGGGCGCCGGCAGGGCAACGGTCGCGATCGCGAGCGCGAGCGTCGCCACGGTGACCATCCGCGATCCGCGTCTGCTCAACACCACTCCTCCCCCGCCGGCCGGGCCGAGACGGAACCTTTCCACGGATCCCGCTGCGGCGCCACCGTCCGAAGGAGGATTCCGTCGGCGCCGCCGCGGGCCGAACACGCCGCAGACCCGCGTCTGCGTTGCGACGGAACGCCGCACGGGCAACGCGGGTCCTTCGGCCTAGGGCGGAGGTCGGTGTCGATGGATCGGCTGCGCGTTCGGCCGGATCCGCCGGCCGGTCCGCCGATCGAGACCATCGTCCCTAGGCGGGGTCCGACCTCGTCGGTATCGTGAGCCGGCGTCGGCTCCGCCGAACGGCCTACACGACTCGAAGCAGGAGGCACCGCCCGCCATGGCAACATCCCGCCGCTCGTATCCGCACGCGGTCGCCGCGCTGACCGTCGTGACGGTCGCGGTCTCGTGCTTGGTCGCCGCCGGCGTTCCGGCGTCGGCGGCGGACACCGCCCAGTCGAAGGTCGTGAACGCCGATCCGGCGGACTGGACGCCGCAGATCCGCGACGGACAGGTCAACGCGATCGTGCAGCTCGGAACCAAGGTCGTCGTCGGCGGAACGTTCACCACGGTTCGCCGGGCCGGCACGTCGCAGGACCTCACGCGGAACTACCTGTTCGCGTTCGACATGAACACCGGCGCGATCGACCCAAACTTCGTGCCGCAGCTGAACAACAGCGTCCTCGCCCTCACGCCCGGACCCGATGGAACGTCGGTGTTCGTCGGCGGCCTGTTCAACACGGTGAACGGCGCGACCTTCCGGAACCTCGTGCGCCTGCGCCTGTCCGACGGCCAGGCCGTCTCGGGCTTCAAGGCGAACACCGACGCCCGTGTCCAGGACCTCGAGCTGAACCACGGGTGGCTGTACGTCTCGGGCAAGTTCACGAAGATCAAGGGACTGATCCGCTCCGGCCTCGCGCGGATCGATCCGACCACGGGCGACGTCGACGCCAACCTGGATCTGCCGTTCGCCAACCCGCTCCGCGGCACGATGGGCGTTCCGGAGATCGACGTCAGCCCCGACGGAACCAAGCTCATCGCCATCGGCAGCTTCGGCACGGTCGCCGGACTGACGCGCGTGCAGATCGCCGTCCTCGACGTCGGCGTCACGCCGGCGCGCGTGTCGTCGTGGCAGACGGACGACTATCCGGTCTTCATCCCCGGGAGCACCACGACTTGGTGCGGCAGCGCGTTCGAGACCTACATGCGCTCGGCGAAGATCTCGCCCGACAACCAGTACTTCATCGTCGCGACGACCGGCGGATACCGGGCGGGACGACTGTGCGACACGGCGACGCGATGGGATCTGAACGCCACGGGCGCCGGACAGCACCCGGCCTGGGTCGATTGGAGCGGCGGCGACACGACGTGGAGCGTCGGGGCGAGCGGCACGGCGATCTACGTCGGCGGCCACTTCCGCTGGTGGAACAACCCGTATCGCGGCGACGCCGCCGGGCCGGGAGCGGTCGCCCGCGAGGGCATCGCGGCGCTCGACCCGCTCACGGGTCTTCCGTTCAGCTGGAATCCGGGGCACGAGCGCGGCGTCGGCATCTTTACGCTGCCGGCCACGCCGGACGGGGTCTGGGCCGGCAGCGACACCGATCACACGGGCGGGGAGTTCCATCAGAAGATCGCGTTCTATCCGCTCGCCGGCGGCGTCGCACCACCGCCGATCGTCGTCGGCTCGCTTCCCGGCGACCTCTACACGATGGACGCCGCGAGCGGCGCGCTCAGCCGGCGCTCGTTCGACGGCTCGACGCTCGGATCGCCGTCGTCCGTTCCGGGTGTCGACTGGACCGCGGCGCGCGGCGCGTTCGTGCTGAGCGGACGCGTGTACTACGGCCTGTCCGACGGAACGTTCGACTCCCGGACGTTCGACGGAACCAACCTCGGGCCGCAGACGCAGATCAACCTGAACGGGCTCGACGTCCAACCGCCGACCAACTTCACGATCCCGGGGACCTCGACGCGCGTTCCGGCGTTCACGACGGACCTGGCCGCGATGACCGGCATGTTCTACGACAACGGCCGGATCTACTACACCGTCAGCAAGAGCGGCACGCAGAGCTCGACGACCAACAACATGCTGTTCTACCGGTACTTCAACCCGGAGAGCGGCATCGTGGGCGCCAACCTGTTCGTCGCGAGCACGTATCCGTCGGACAACGTCGTGCCGTGGGCCAACGTCCGGGGCCTGACGCTCGCGTCGGGGCGGCTGATCTACGCGCTCACGGACGGCAAGCTCTACACGGTCGGCTGGAACGGCTCGAAGCCGACCGGCGCGCCGACGCAGATCGGAACCGCGACGACGTGGCAGTCGCGCGGCATGTTCGTGTACAACCCGACGCCGCCAGACACCACGGCGCCGACGACGCCCGGCACGCCGACGGGCAGCAGCATCAGCGCCGGCGTGATCCGGATCTCGTGGGCGCCGTCGTCGGACGCCTCGGCCGTCACCTATCGGATCTATCGGGACGGCGGCTCGACGCCGATCGCGCAGAGCACGTCGACCAGGTTCACCGACACCGGTCTCACCGTCGGGAGCACGCACACGTACCGCGTCGACGCGGTCGACGCGTCGAACAACGCGAGCGCCCTGAGCGGCGTCTCGGACGCCATCACGGTCACCCCCGCGATCTTCGTCGACGACTTCGCGAGCGGGAACTTCACCGAGTGGACGAGCGCGACGGGGCTCACCGTCGACACCGGCGCCGGGTCGCCCGCGCCGCCGAGCGCCCGCGCGCAGGTGACCTCGACGGCGGCCTATGCGAACCAGGACTTCGAGTTCACGTACGCGTCGGCCTGCGCGAGCACGAACGTGAACGTCCGATCGACGGGCGGCAACTCCGTCGACCTCTTCCGGCTCAGAACGCCCGCCGGCGGCCCGATCGCCAAGGTCTTCGTCACCTCGGCCGGCACGCTCGTGGCTCGCTCGGACTTCGCATCCACCCAGCAGACGTCCGGAGTCGCGATCGGCTCCGGCTGGCACCAGGTCGAGCTGTGCGGCACGGTCGGCGCCGGCGGCTCGTGGGATCTGTACCGAGACGGCGTCAAGATCGTGAACGGATGGGTCGCCGACACCGGCCCCGGCCCCATCGGACGCATCCAGCTCGGCGACACCGGCGCGAAGACCTACGACATCTCGTACGACCACGTTCGCGTCGACGTCGAGCCGGGCGAGCCGTTCGTGCCCGACACCACACCGCCGACCGTTCCGGGCAAGCCGACGGGGACGAGCCCGACGACGACGTCGATCGCTCTCAGCTGGACCGGCTCGCAGGACGAGTCGCTGCCGATCACCTACCGGATCTACCGAGACGGCGGCTCGACCGCGATCGCATCGACCGCGAACACCACGTACACCGACACCGGCCTGGAGTCCGGCTCGACCCACACGTATCGCGTCGACGCCGTCGACGCGGCCGACAACGCCAGCGCGCCGAGCGGCTCGTCGGATCCGATCGTCGTGACGATCTTCGCGGACGACTTCTCGAGCGGCGACTTCTCCAACTGGACCGGCGTGGCCCGCCTGTCGATCGATCAGAACGCCGGCGGCGCGGCGCCGCCGAGCGCCCTCGGAAGCCCCTCGGCGCAGAGCGCGTTCGCGACCAAGGACCTGCCGACCGCGTACGCGGGCGGCTGCCTCAGCCTGAACGTGAACGCCGCCTCCCTCGGCGGCGTCGCCGTCGACCTGTTCCGGTTCCGCAACTCGGCCGGCGGCCCGATCGCGAAGGTCTTCGTGAACTCATCGGGCGCGCTCGTCGTACGGTCGGACGTCACGGCGACGCAGAAGGGGTCGGGCGTCGCGCTCGGCGCCGGATGGCACAACGTCGAGGCGTGCGGCAGCGTCGGCTCGGCGAGCACGTGGGACCTGTACCGCGACGGCGTTCGCATCGTCACGGGCTGGGTCGCGGACACCGGCACCCAGCCGATCGCGCGGATCCAGATGGGCGACACGGCGAGTGGCAAGACCTGGACGATGCGCTTCGACGACGTCCGGTTCGATCAGTCGGCCGGCTGATCGAACCGCCTCGCCGAGCGCCGCGGAACACCGTTCGATCGGACCGAACGATCGCCGCCTCAGACGAGCGCGGCCAGCCCGTACAGCCGCGCCTCGGTCGCGGACAGGACCCAGCCGTCGACCTCGACGACGCGATCGGCGCCGAAGTCCGCGCGCACCGCGCCGGCCAGCAGCTCGCGCAGGGCACCGTCGTCCGCCTCGACGATCGCGCGCCGCCCGCCGCGGAGCGAGGCGGCCACGTCGTCGGTGAGCCGGGTGACGGACGGCGGCTCGCGTCGCTCGCCCAGGTACCGGCGGCCGACCGCGCTCGCGCTCCGACGGTCGTGGAACACGCCGGCCAGACGTACTGCCGGATCCGGCTCGACGACCCGCACGAGCGTGCGCCACGGGCGCAGCGAGGCGCCGCCCCCGACGGCGCCGACGACCGCCGCGCCGAGCAGCCTTCGGCGCGAGATCCGGCCGCTCACGCGGCCGCCTTCAGGTGGTCGGCGAGCCGGAGGGTGAGCGCCACGATGAGCATCGTCGGAT
>JBKPTC010000063.1:0-10240 GCA_046735355.1 bacterium | reverse complement strand
ATCCGACGCCGTCGCCGCCGCGGCCCGCGAGGCCGCGGACGCCGCGACGCCGATCAGCGACGTTCGGGGGTCGGCCGAGTACCGTTCGGCCATGGCGGAGGTCATCGCTCGGCGCGCGGTCGTCGCGGCGATCGCTCGCGCTCGAGGCGAGTCGGTCCCGATCCCGGCGAGCGCCTCGACGTTCGGATCCACGGCGGGCGCACGGGCGTGAATGTCAACGCGACGCTCGACGTGAACGGCCGGTCCTATCCGGTCGAGCTCGATCCGCACGTCAGCCTGCTCGACGCGGTACGCGACGCCGTCGGTCTGACCGGCTCCAAGGAGGGGTGCGACGACTCGGAGTGCGGCGCCTGCATGATGCTGCTCGACGGCCGCCCCGTGAACTCGTGCAGCTACCTCGCGCTCCAGGCCGAAGGTCGGCAGATCACGACGGTCGAGGGCCTCGCCGACGGCGGCGATCTCACGCCGCTGCAGCGTGCGTTCCTCAAGCACGGCGGCGTGCAATGCGGCTTCTGCACGCCGGGCATGCTGATCTCGGCCACCGCCCTCCTGCGGTCGAACCCGGACCCGAGCGAGGACGAGATCCGGCTCGCGCTCTCAGGCAACCTCTGCCGCTGCACGGGCTACGACGGCATCGTGAAGGCCGTTCGAAGCGTCGCCGCGCCGGCGGACTGAACCGCCGGACGTGCATGGCGACGTACGTCGCGCTGCTTCGCGGGATCAACGTCGGCGGTAGGAACCCCATCGCGATGGCCGCGCTCAAGGAGTGCTTCGAGGCGGGCGGGTTCGACAACGTCTCGACGTACATACAGAGCGGGAACGTGCTGTTCGACGCCCGTCGCGCGAGGACCAACGAGCTCGCCGGCCGGATCGAGACGATGCTCGCCGAGGCCTTCGACTACGAGCCGACAGTCGTGGTCCGGAGCCGTTCGCAGATGCGCGCGATCGTCGATGGGGCCCCACACCGGTTCGGCGCCGAGCCGGACGCGTACCGGTACGACGTCATCTTCCTCAAGGAGCCGCTCTCGGCCGTGTCCGCGATCGCTCACGTATCGACGAACCCGGCGGTCGACGAGGTTCATCGTGGGAGCGGCGTCCTGTACTTCTCGAGGCTCACGGCTCGCGCGACGCAGAGCCGCCTCGCGAAGATCGTCGGGTCTCCGATCTATCCGAGTCTCACGATCCGAAGCTGGAACACGACGACGAAGCTGCTCGCCCTGGCCGAGGCGTGAGGACGGCGGACCCCGGGGTTCCGTTCGGCCGCAACGACGAACCGCCGGTCGGGGCCGCCGGGCGGGGCGACGGCGCCGGCCGACGCTCAAGGGTGCTCTCGCGAGGCCGATTCCTACCCATATGGCCACCGCCCAGCGCAGCGACGAGATCCGGGTCGTCCTCGCGGACGACCACCCGCTGATCCTCGAGGGGATCAGGTCGCTCATCCAGAGCGCGCCGGGCATGGCGGTCGTGGGGGAGGCGACCAACGGCGAGGACGCCGTGACGACGACCCTGGCCGAGCGGCCGGACGTCGCCGTCCTGGACGTGCGGATGCCGGGCATCGACGGGGTCGAGGCGACGCGCCGCATCGTCCGGGACCATCCCGAGACGCGCGTGATCGTGCTATCGGCGCAGGCCGACGCCGAGACGGCCGTCCAGGCGCTCCGCGCCGGCGCGATCGGATTCCTTCCGAAGGAGGCGTTCGGTCAGACGCTCCTCGAGGGCATCCGCTCGGCCGCCTCCGGAGAGGTCGCGCTGCCGCCCGAGCTGATGTCGTCGGTCGTCCGCGAGTTGCACGCTCCGGCCGGACCGAGCGCGCTTGCCGACGAGGACCGCAAGCTGCTCGAGCTCGTCGCGGACGGCTGCACCAACACGCAGATCGCGCGGGCGATGTCGGTCTCCGTCAGCACCGTCAAGGCGCACCTGTCGGCGCTGTTCAAGCGGCTCGGAGCGCGCGATCGCGCATCCGCCGTCGCGATCTGCTTCCGCAAGGGCTGGCTCAGCTAGCCGCGCGCACGTCGGCCGGACCCCGACGCAAGCGCCGGTTCGAGCCTCAGACGGCGCGATCGCGAAGCGAGGCCGTCCACGCCAAGACGTCCTCGACCGGTTGAAAGTTCAGGATGCGCTCGCGCGGGATGCCCGCGATCGCCGCCGCGGCCAGACCGAGGTCGACGAACGCGAGCTCGACCGGATGATGCGCATCGGTTCCGATCGAGATCCGCACGTCGAAGCCCGCCGCGATGCGCAGCAGCTCGACGCTCAGGTCCTGCCGGTCGGGCGACGCGTCGATCTCGACCGCCTTGTCCAGACGCTCGGCCTCGGCGAAGACGGCGGGCCAGTCCGCGACGAGACGCGGCCGGCGGCCGTACTTGCGGGTCGTGGGATGAGCGAGCACGTGCACATCGGGGTTGCGGAGCGCCGCGACGTAGCGGTGGGTCCTGTCCTCGCGAACGCGCAGCTTCGTGTGGAACGCACCCAGGACCAGATCGAGCCGCCGCAGCGCCGACGGCTCCATGTCACCCGAGCCGTCCTCGAACACGTCCATCTCGATGCTCTTGAGCGCGCGCGGCGGCGCGCCTCGATCGTTGAGCGCGTCGATCTCGGCGCCCTCTTCCGCCAGCTCGTCCTCGTCCATGCCCTTGGCGATCGACAGGCTCTTGGAGTGATCGGTGATGGCGACGTAGTCGTAGCCGTACGCCGACGCGGCATCCAGCATGTCGCCGACCGCGAACGCGCCGTCGCTGTGCGTCGTGTGCATCTGTAGGTCGCCTCGGATCCCGTCGGTCCATCCGGGCGACGAGGCGAGCGCCTCGCGCGCGCGGGCGACCGTCAGGAAGTCCCGGCGCAGCTCGTCGGGGTCCGCTTCGGATGGTGGGTCCTCCAACAGCCCGGTGATGCGTTCGGCGACCCACGGCCCGACGGCGGGAAGCTCCGTGAGCGGCCGGCCGGCCTCGAGGACGGCGCCGGCCTCCTCCGGCCAGAACATGGCCGCGCGCGACGCCCGTTCGAGCGCACGTCGCCGATGGTCCCGTTCCTCCCCCGCCTGCCGGGCGAGCAGGACCGAGAGGTCGCCGTTCGACAGCATGGTCGAACGCTACCCGAGGGCTCCATCCGTAGACTGCGCGCGATGTCGTCGGAGCTTCGCGTCGTCCGGCGCGTGCCGCCGGTCGAGGACTACCAACTTCGAGCGTCGAGGCGACGACCGGCCCGGGATGTGGATGACCTGGCGGTGAACCTCGGGCCGGGACGGGTCCGCCACGCCGCTCCGACTACGATGGCGGAGACCTCGGGCAACGGGAGCGAGCGATGGACGTGTTCGTCTCGGTCGACATGGAGGGCGTGGCGGGGGTCACGACGGCCAGGCAGGTGACGCGCGGAACGGACGACTATCCGATCGCGCGCGGCCTGATGATCGAGGAGGCCAACGCGGCCATCGCCGGCGCGTTCGACGGCGGCGCCACACACGTCGTGGTGTCCGACTCGCACAGCGACATGGGCAACCTCGTCGCCGACCGGATCGATCCGCGGGCGCAGCTGATCGTCGGCACCCCGAAGCTGCCGTGGTCGATGATGACCGGCATCGGAACGGGGTTCGCGTGTGCGCTGTTCGTCGGATATCACGCGGGCGGCGGTACGGAGGCGTCCGTGATGGACCACACCTTCACCGGTTGCTTCACCGACGTCCGCGTGAACGGCGAGACGTGGAACGAGACGCACCTCAACGCGGCGCTCGCCGGAACGTTCGACGTTCCGGTCGCGCTCGTGACCGGTGACGACCGGTGCTGCGAACAGGCCGAGAAGCGGCTCGCCGGCGTCCGGACGGTGGCGGTGAAGACGGGCATCGCCCGTCACGTCGCGTCCAGCGTGTCGCCCGAGCTCGCCCGCGCCAAGATCCGGCTCGCCGCGACCGAGGCGGTCCGCGAGGCCGCGGCGCTCGAGCCGTTCCGGCCGCCGGCGCCGTTCGTCTTCGAGGTGGACCTGACGGACACGGCGATGGCGGACGTCGCGAGCCTGCCGCCGGGCACCGAACGGATCGCGCCTCGAACGGTTCGTTTCGAGTCCGACGACTTCCGAACCGCGATGCGCGCGTTCCTCACGTGGATGTGGCTCGTCCGCGGCGTCGCGCCGACGGCCAAGGTGCTATGAGGTCCGTTCCGGACGCATGAACACGAGAACCGACGGCTAGAACAACGCGATGCCCGTCCGACCACGGTCCTCGATCGCCGCGCGCGGCCGACGTTCGCGGCGCTGGCCCTCCGCCACGATCGCGGTCGCGGCGTCGGTCTCGGTCCTCGCCCTCGCCGCGTGCGGCGCGGCCGGCGACACGCAGGTCGGCGGGTATTCGCCGGCGCGAGCGACACCGACAGCGGAGCGCGCGGCCGAGGCGGTTCGGATCGCGGCGGCGGGCGACATCGCGTGCGCGGCACCGCCGCGCGGCCGGAGCGATCCGGACGCATGCCAGTACGACGACACGTCGGACCTGCTCGTGCACCGCTCGTTCGCCCGCGTGCTCACGCTCGGAGACAACCAGTACGACGTCGGCGCGTACGCCGCCTACCGGAACTACTACGGACCTTGGTGGGGACGAGTGCTGCGTCTCACGAGCCCCGTCCCGGGCAACCACGAATACGCGCAGGACCCGACCGCCAGGCCGCGCGGCTACTTCCGCTACTTCGGCGCCCGGGTCCGGGGTCCGGACGGGCTCGGCTACTACAGCTTCGACGTGCCGAACGGCTGCACGCCGGGCAGTGGCGTCTGCTGGCACGTCGTCGCGCTGTCCTCGGAGCTCTGCTTCGCGCCCGGCGGCTGCGGTCGCGCCGCGGATCCGAGCGATCCGGGGACCGGCAACCGGATGTTCTCGTGGCTGCGCGCCGACCTCGCCGCGCATCCGCGGTCGGAGTACCCGTGCACGCTGGCGTACTGGCACCATCCGCTCTTCTCGATCTCGACCGAGTCGGCCGGCTCGTCGGCGGTGCGACCGCTGTGGCGCCTCCTGTACGCCGCGCACGCCGACGTCGTCCTGAACGGACACTCGCACAACTACCAGCGATGGAAGCCGATGACGCCGAGCGGCGAGCGGGATCGCCGGAACGGGATCCGGGAGTTCGTTGTCGGGACGGGCGGCGCGAGCAAGTACGGCCTTTCCGCGGACCGACCGCCGACGCTGTCGATCGCGCAGAACCGGTCCTTCGGCGTGCTGGTGCTGAGGCTTCGACCGGACGGGTACTCGTGGGCGTGGCGGACCGCTCGCGGACAGCCGTCGTTCGAGGACGTCCGGCGGGCGCCGGTCCGCTGCCGCTGAGTCGTCAGATCGGTTGTGTCTGCGCGGCCAGACGCTCGACGGCCGAGCCGAGCCCGGCGCGAGCGTCGTGATCGGCGCGGGCGCCGATCGAGTCGAGCGCCATCAGCACCGCGCCGACGACGGGCGGCGTGCGCAGCTGCACGAACTCGACCTCCGACGCCTCGAGCCGGACGACCTGCTCGAGCGGTCCTGAGACGAACGACCCCGCCGACGAAAGGAACCCGCCCGCGAGCACGACGTCGAAGGGCGACCGCAGCATCCCGAGCCTAGCCGCGACGAGGACCACGTCGGCCCCCATCTCGCGCCCGACCCGATCGAGGATCTCGCGCGCGACGCCGTCGCCGCCCGACGCGGCCTCGATGACGAGCGGCGCCACGTTTTCGACCTCGTTCTCGATCCGCCCGTGGAGCTCGCGCCTCGAGAGGTACTCGAGGAGATCGGCCGCGGTCGGCCGTTCGAACCGCTTGCCCAGCAACTCCGTCAGCGCCGTCGCCGGGCCGCGGCCGGTGTAGGCGCGCGCGACGGCGCGGACGGCCTCCTCGGACACGTCGATCGCGCTGCTGAAGTCGCCGAAGAGGGGGCCGAGGCCGAGCGTTCGGAACGTCTGCCCATCGGCGTTCCGGCCGGCGACGACCGACCCGCCGCCGGCGACGACGGCGATCGCGGCGGGCGAGTCGGAGCCCGCCCGAAGGACGATCTCCGAGTCGTTCACGGTCGAGCGGCCACCGCTCAAGCCGAGCGGGTCGATCGCGTACGCGAGTCGCTCGACGTCCGACGGCCAGTCGACGCCGGCGAGCCCGAACACGGCGTGCGCGACGTCCTCGGGCCGCGCCTCCGCCGCCGCCAGCGCCTCGCCGACCGCGACGCGGAACGCGGCGCCGGCGCCGCCGAGCCCGACGTCCTCCCAGTTCGAGGGGCCGCTCACGGCCCGGCCGAGGAGCTCGCCACCTTCGCTCGCCACGACCGCCTCGGTCCTGGTTCCGCCACCGTCGACGCCCAGCACCACGCTCACGCCGGGCTCCCGGAGCGGTACGCGTCCTCGACGATCTGCATCACGACCCGCCCGTCGGCCCCGGAGGGACGCGGCTGGCGACCGTCGTCGATCGCGTCCAGGAACTCGCGCATCTGCGATGTATACATCGGCTGCGTGCAGTGTTCGTAGTCCTCGGACGGCTCTTCCGGCGGCCAGATCCGGTCGTACCCCGCCGTTCCGAACACCTCCGTGTCCGCCTCGAGCCCCTCGAGGTGCGGCTGCCACCACCCGGACTCGACGATCGAGTTCGTGCCGTTCGACCAGGTGATCAGCAGGATGCCGTCGTCGTCGACGTCGTAGCGTCCGGCGGCGTACCGCGTGCCGACGACCGCGCAGACGCGCTCGGGCGTCGGGTCGCCCAGCAGGAACCTCGCCGTGTCGATCGCGTGCACGCCCATGTCGACGAGCGCGCCGCCGCCCGCGAGCGCCCGGTCGGTGAACCACCCCGACGGGCCCCATCCGGCGTGCATGCCGTATCCGCGGGTCTTGACGACGTCGCCGAACGCGCCGGACGCGATCCGGTCCCGCATCGCGACGACCTCGTCCCGGAATCGCCAGCAGTGCGCGACCATCAGCAGCGCGCCGGAGGCCTCGGACGCCTCGATCATCGCGTCGGCCTCGGCGACGCTCGTCGACATCGGCTTCTCGACGAGGACGTGCTTGCCGGCGCGAAGGAGCGCGATCGCCTGCGGCGCATGCAGCGCGTTCGGCGTCGCGACGACGGCGGCGTCGACCTCAGGATCCGACACCAACGAAGCCCAGTCGGTCGTGACGCATTCGATCCCGTGTCGCCTCGCGAGCGCGGCGGCGCTGTCCTCGCGCCAGTTCGCCACCGCGACGAGCTCGCCCCTGGGATGCGCGAGCACGCCCCGCGCGTGGAAGTCCTGGATCCAGCCGCTGCCGAACAACGCCACGCGCGTCATCGCGCGCGTCACCCCTTGACGCCGGTGAGCGTCACACCCTCGACGAAGACACGTTGGGCGAGGAAGAACAGGATGATCACCGGGAGCATGAACAGGATCGACGCTGCCATGGTGAGGTTCCATTCGACGCCGTGGTGCTGCTTGAACTCCGACAGCGCGATCGACAGCGTCCAGAGCTTCTGGTTCGTCCCGACGAACAGCAGCGGGCCGAACAGATCGTTCCACGAGTAGAGGAACTGGAACAGCGCGACGGCCGCGATCGCCGGCTTGGCGAGCGGCACGATGACGCGGGTCATGATCTGGAACTCGCTGGCGCCGTCCACACGCGCCGCGTCGGACAGCTCCTCGGGGATCGTCAGGAAGAACTGCCGCAGCAGGAAGATCGAGAAGGCGTCGCCGAGGAAGCTCGGAAGGATCAGCGGCGTGAGGTGTCCGATCTGCCCCAGCCGCACCCAGACGATGTAGAGCGGCACGATCGTCACCTGGTACGGGAGCATGATCGTCGACAGCACGAGCACGAACGCCAGCTGACGTCCGCGCCACCGCATCCGCGACAGCGCGTACGCGACCGGGACGCACGACACCACGACGCCGATCGTCGAGCCGAGCGCGATCTGGAACGTGTTCCACGTGTAGCTGAGCATCGGGATGCGGTCGAAGACGTCCGCGAAGTTGGACCACACGAACGGGTGTGGGATGAACGACGGCGTGACGGCCTGCTCGTTGGTCATCAACGCCGTCATGAGGATGAAGAAGAACGGCGCGACGAACAGCGTCGCGACCGCGATCAGCACGGCATGACGGGCGATCGTGGCCAGGAACCGGCGCCGCCGAACGTCGTCCGGGACGGACCGGCGCTGGATCGCCCCGGCGTCCTGGAGCGCGACCTGGTGCTCGAGGCGCTGCGCCTGCGTCTGTTGCATCGTCACCGGCCGAACCCCCCGCCGCCCTGGTAGTGCACCCACCGCCGCGATCCGCGGATGATCAGCAGCGTGCACACCATCGTGATCGCGAACAGCACCCACGCCAGCGCCGAGGCGTAGCCCATCCGGAAGCTCTGGAAGCCCTGCTGGTACAGATACACCGAGAAAAACATCATCGAGCCCTCCGGCGTCCCGATGTTGCTCGCCGCGTCCGCCACCGAGCTTCCCGACGTCGCGACGCTCGTCACGTACGCCTGCGTGAACAGCTGGAACCCGTAGATCACGCCGATCACGAGGGAGAAGAAGATGACCGGCGAGAGCATCGGAAGCGTGACGTATCGGAACTTCTGCCAGCCGCCGGCGCCCTCGATGTCGGCCGCTTCATAGAGCTGTCGTGGAACGTCGAGGAGGCCCGCGAGGAAGATGATCATCGCGTCGCCGACGCCCCACAGACCGAGGATCACGAGGCCCCACTTCGACGTGCTGGCCGCGTAGAACCACAGCGGTGGGTTGTGGATGCCGATCATGCGAAGGATCTGGTTGACCGGCCCGAACGACGGCTGGAACACCAGGATGAACGCGAGGGCCGCGGCCGTCGGCGGCGCCATCGACGGCATGAAGTACAGCGTCCGGTACATGCGAGAGCCGCGCGCCGGCAGCGTCAGCAGCCATGCCGTGAAGATGGCGAAAGCGATCCGCAGCGGAACGCCGACCGCGATCAGCCAGACCGTGTTCCGGATCGCGAGCCAGAAGACGGGATCCCGCCACATCAGCTGATAGTTCTCGAAACCGACCCAATGCGGCGTGGGATCGAGGATCGAGTACCTCGTGAACGAGAAGAACAGGCTGGACAGCATCGGATACAGGATCAATCCGGTGAACCCGACGATCCACGGCGCCATGAACAGCAGCACGGTCAGCGTGTGCTTGCGGTCCCGTCGCCGAGGCCGGCGCTCGATCGCGCCGGCCTCGACGGGGACCCGCATCGGCTCTGCTCGAACGGCCGTCGTCGTTCCTCCGCTCCTGGCTTGCCTAGCCTGCCTGCGACAGCTGATCGTCGATCTGTTGGGCGGCCTGCTGCAACCCCGGGTCGAGCTGGGCGTCGCCCGCCTCCCATTTCTCGGCGAACGCGCCGAGGATGTCCTGGTCGGCCGAGCCGATCGCCGAGCTCTCCTTGTAGTGCGAGAGCGGGTTCTTGAAGACGTCGAGGAACGTCTGGAACTGCGGCGTGACGTCCAGGTCCGGCGCGCTCAGCGCATCGAGCGTCGTCGGCACGTTGCGGACGTTGTTCGCCATGTACACCAGCGTGTCGGTGTCGGCCGCCATGTACTGCAGCAGCAGCCATGCCTCGGCCGGATGGGGTGAGCCCCGCGGCATGCCGATGATGGTGCCGCCGATCTGACCCATGCCGTAGTTGTCGGCCTGGTCGTCCGGCACCGGGAACGGCGCCGTTCCGTACTTCAGATCCGGCTTCTCGTTCTCGATGAACGCCGTCCGCCACTCGCCGTCGAGGTTCATCGCGATCCGGCCGGTGTAGAAGTCGTGCGCCGTCGAGAACTCATCGCCGGCGCCCGCGACGAACCGGCGAAGATTGTCGGCCCCGTAGAAGTCGACGAACTTCTTCTGCCACTCGAACATCTGCTTCCAGGCCGGATCCGTCGCGACGGCCGACTTGCTGCCGTCGTCCGAGTACCACTTCGCGTTGAACATGTTGCCCATGACCACGGTGCTGAACTCGTAGTAGCCGAACCAGGGCACGAACCCGGCGACCTTGATCGACCCGTCCGAGTTGAACACGGTGAGCTTCTTCGCGTCGTCGTACAGCTCCGACAGCGTCTTCGGCGGCTCCTTGATCCCGGCCTTGTCGAACATGTCCTGGTTGTAGTACAGCCCGTAGGCGTCGGTCAGGAACGGGAGCGCGCACTGGCTTCCGTTGAAGCTCGTGTACTGGAGCGCCGCGTCGGGGAACTGGCTCAAATCGAAGTTGCTCTGCTGGATGTACGGCGTCAGGTCCTGCCACGCCCCGGAGGCGCAGAACTGCCCGACGTTGTCGAGCGTGAAGGAC
>JBKPTC010000062.1:0-32327 GCA_046735355.1 bacterium | reverse complement strand
CCGTATCTCGTCGACCTCGCCGTCCACGCGGGTGAGGAGGTCGGACGGCTCGCGCTCGTGGCGCTCGCCGCGCTCGCCGGGCCCGAGTCCGCCGGGTCGCTCGCCTCGGTCGCGCGCGAGTCGCCGTCGCGACCGCTGCGTCAGGAGGCGCTCGACGTGCTCGCCGGACGCGTCGACGGCGGACCGGCGCTCGAGGACCTGGCGGCCGGGGCGATCAAGCCGAAGCTGCCGTGGGCGCTGCGTCGCCACGCCAAGCGGCTGCTGCGCGAACGTCGCAAAGGCCTGGAGAAGAGGATGGTCGCGTGAGCGTCCGCGCGCCGGCCGACGCCGAGATCCGAGTGACGCGCGACCTGCTGCGGACGCTGTCGTCGACGCGGCAGTTCTACACGCTGTATCCGCCCGGCCATCCGCGGCGGCAGGAAGCGGCGCGCGAGCTCCGCGACGCGATCCACGACCTGCGCGAGGCGCGGGGCGGTCCGGCGGTGCTGTTCGTCTCCGACCGCAACTTCTACCTCGGGCCGATGCTCCTGGCGTGGGAGTCGCTCACGCACCTGCGGCTGGCCGTCTCGCTCGAGGAGGCGGCGGTGCAGTCGATCGAGTTCCTCGACGGCGTCGACGAGGTCGAGACGGACGCGCTGATGCGCATCGTCGCCGGCGACGCGACCGCTCGGGACGAGCTCCGCGCGATCTCGATCAACCGCGCCGGTCCGAACGCGCCGGCCACCGTGCAGGGCGGCTTCAACGAGCTGTTGCAGAGCTACGCGAGCGGGCTCGAGCTGTTGCGCCAGACGGCGGCGCGGCTGCTCGCGGGCCGGCCCGCCGACCTCGACGCGACGGTTCGCCTGACCGAGCACCTTGCGGATCTCATCGCGGACGATCCGGCCCAGGCGCTGCTGCTCACGACCGTGAAGTCGTACGACGAGTACACGTACCACCACATGGTCAACGTCTGCATCCTGACGCTCGCCCTCGCGCGCGCGATCGGCCTGCCGCGCGAGCGCGCGATCGCGCTCGGCATCGGTGGGCTGCTGCACGACGTCGGCAAGGTGAAGGTGCCCCAGGAGGTGCTCCAGCACGACGG
The DNA here is from genome assembly GCA_046735355.1 of bacterium. Taxonomy (GTDB): domain Bacteria; phylum Actinomycetota; class UBA4738; order UBA4738; family HRBIN12; genus DATAEU01. Next base: position 31,246 of record JBKPTC010000062.1, on the reverse strand, counting down.
TGCGCTCGACGAGGAGCAGTGGCGCCAGATCCGGCGGCATCCGATCGACGGCGCGGGGCTGATCCTCGTGACGACGCGCGACCCGTTGCATCCCGCGGTCTCGGTGGTGCTCGAGCATCACGCGGCGTTCGACGGCTCCGGATATCCGTCGCTGGCGGGCCACCGCTCGCCGTCGCTGCCGGCGCGACTCGTCGCCGTGGCCGACAGCTTCGACGCGCTCACGAGCAAGCGGTCGTACCGCAAGCCGGAGGAGCGCCGTCAGGCGCTCAACCTCCTGCAGGCGGGCGCCGGCCGATCGTACGACCCGCGCGTCGTGCGGACGTTCGTGCGGCTCCTCGGCGTGTTCCCCGTCGGGTCGCTCGTGCAGCTGTCGCAGGGCGAGATCGCCGTCGTCGTCCGGAACCACGAGCGGCTGCTCGCGCGGCCGACGGTGCGCGTGATCCTCGACCGGCACGGCGACGAGACCGAGCCGGTCGAGATCGACCTCGCCGACCGCGACCCGGACGGCGAGTTCCTCCGCTCGGTCCGCCGGAGCATCGACCCGGTCGAGGTCGGCGTCGAGATGCTGTCGCTGCTCGCGTCCGGCCGCCTCGACGTTCCACCGCCCGACGACACGGGGCCCGGGCTCGTCCACGAGCCGGCGCCCGGGGAGCCGCTTCCCGACGGCTTCACGTTCGAGCACGACTGACGCGCCGGTCCGTCGCGTCGCGATGTGTCTCTGCGAGACTCCGCTCGATGAACGGCGAATCATCGGCCATCGGCCGTCGCGTTCTCGTCATCGGGATGGCCGGGTCGGGCAAGAGCACGTTGTCGCGATCGCTCTCGACGGCGACGGGCCTCCCGCTGATCCACCTCGACGTCCACCAATGGAAGCCGGGCTGGGTTCGACCATCGGTCGACGAGTGGCGCGAGAAGCAACGTAGCCTGGTCGCGGGCGATACATGGATCATCGACGGCAACGACGAGGGCACGCTCGAGCTCCGGCTCGAACGCGCGGATACCGTCCTGATCCTCGAGACCCCGTGGTGGATCTGCGCGGCTCGCGCGTTCGCGCGCGGGCTCCGCAAGCCGGTCGGCCAACTGCCTGAGGGCTGCGACGACTCGTTCGGGAGGCGGTTGCGCGACGAGTGGGGGTTGGTCTGGCTCATCTGGCGCAACCGGCGCTCAGAGCCCGACCGGGCACGCGCGATCGTGTCGCGGAACGCGCGGCACGCATCGGTGCACGTGCTGCGTTCCGCCAGGGAGGCCCGGGACTTCCTTCGGCGCGTGGGCGGGGACTAGCTCGAGGGCGAATCTGTCGATACCGACACAGCCTCGACCGACGCCCTCACCGCGATGCGGACGCGCTGCGCCGAGCCGTCGCGGCCATCGTGGGCTACCCTCCCGGTCAGCGATGGATGCCCAAGCGGACGGACGGTAGCGGTGCCGGTCGAGGTCGACATCGATCACGTCGCGCGGCTCGCGCGGCTGGATCTCACCGCCGAGGAGCGCTCGCGGCTACGTGAGCAGCTCGGCGCGATCCTCGAGCACGCGGCCAAGGTCGGCGAGGTCGCGACGGAGGACGTTCCGCCGACCGCCCGCGCGATCCCGCTCTCCAACGTCTACCGCCCCGACGAGATCGGCGTGCCGGTCGGGTCGATCCCCCGCGAGGCCGCGCTGTCGAACGCGCCGGAGCGCGAGGGCGATCGCTTCAAGGTGCCGCGCGTCGTCGAGGTCGAATAGGCGTGCCGGACCTCTGCGACCTGACGGCGGTCGAGCTCGCCGAGCGCATGCGCGCCGGCGACGCGTCGAGCCGCGACGTGACGGAGTCGTGCCTGCAGCGCATCGACCGGCTCGACCCGCAGCTCGCGTCCTTCCTCTCGCCCACGCCCGAGGTCGCTCGGGCGGCGGCGAAGGACGTCGACGATCGCCGAGGGCGTGGCGAGGAGCTCCCGGCGCAGGCCGGCATCCCCGTCGCGCTCAAGGACGTGTTCACGACCGAGGGGATCCGCACGACCTGCGGCTCGAGGATCCTCGAGACGTACGTGCCGCCGTACGACAGCACGGCGTGGGCGCGGCTGTCGGGCTCCGGCACGGTGCTCCTCGGCAAGACCAACTGCGACGAGTTCGCGATGGGCTCTTCCAACGAGAACTCGGCGTTCGGGCCGGTGCGGAACCCGTGGGACCTCGACCGCGTGCCGGGGGGTTCGTCGGGTGGGTCGGCGGCGGCGGTCGCGAGCGGCGAGGCGGTCTGGGCGCTCGGAACGGACACCGGCGGCTCGGTCCGCCAGCCCGCCGCGCTGTCGGGCGTCGTCGGGTTCAAGCCGACGTACGGGCTGATCTCGCGCTACGGCCTCATCGCGTTCGCGTCGTCGCTCGACACGGTCTCCACCTTCACGAGATCGGTGACCGACGCCGCCGTCATGGTGTCGTCGCTCGCGGGACAAGATCCTCGCGACGCGACGAGCCTGCACACCGACCCACGTGACTTCACCGACGGCATCGACGACGGCGTCGACGGCCTTCGGATCGGCGTGATCGCCGAGGCGTTCGGCGAGGGCGTCGAGCCCGGCGTGCGCGATCGAGTTCGCGCCGCGGTCGACCGGCTCGGGAACCTGGGCGCGAGCATCGGCGAGGTCTCGCTGCCCCACGCGGAGTACGCGCTCTCCGCCTACTACCTCATCGCGCCGAGCGAGGCGTCCTCGAACCTCGCTCGATACGACGGCGTCCGCTACGGGCTCCGGGTCGACGGCGACGACTCGGTCGAGATGATGACCCGCACGCGCGGCGCCGGGTTCGGCGCGGAGGTCAAGCGTCGCATCATGCTCGGCACGTACGCCCTGTCGGCCGGCTACTACGACGCGTACTACGGGCAGGCGCAGAAGGTCCGGACGCTGGTCATCCGCGACTACGAGCGCGCCTTCGAGTCGTACGACGCCGTCGTCTCGCCGACCTCGCCGACGACCGCGTTCAAGATCGGCGAGCGCGCCGACGACCCGCTCGCGATGTACCTGTCGGACGTGTTCACGATCCCGGCGAACCTGGCCGGCGTGCCGGCGATCTCGATCCCGTGCGGGCTCGACGACCGCGGGCTACCGGTCGGGCTGCAGGTCGCCGCGCCGGCGCTCGGCGAGTCGATGGTCCTCCGAGTCGCCCGCGCGCTCGAGCGCGAGATCGCCTTCGACGGGGTCCCGGGTCTCGTCCGCGAGCTCGCCGCCTGACGTCGCCTCGGCCGTCGGGCGCTCCTCGCGGCTCGCGATGATGAGCGCGACGGCCGCGAGCACGATGGCGCCCGCGATCAGCGTTCGCAGCGTGATCGGCTCGTCGAGGAACGCCCATCCGAGGAACACGGCGACGACCGGGTTGACGTACGCGTACGTCGACACGAGCGAGGTCCTCGCGTTCCGAAGGAGCCACACGTAGGACGCGAACCCCGCGAACGACCCGAAGACGATCAGGTAGGCGAGCGCGAGGACCGAGGCGAGCGAGAACCGATTGGGATGGACCCGCCCAAGGTCGCCCGCGGCGACGCCGACGACGAGGATGGCGGCGCCGCCGCACAGCATCTCCATCCCGATGCCTACGAACGGCCGGCGCGGAAGCGGCGCGTTCCGCGCGTAGAGCGAGCCGCAAGCCCACGACAGCGACGCCCCGACCGCGAACAGCAGGCCCAGCAGCGGAACGCGACCGCTCGCCGACGTCGAGACCAGGAGCGCCGCCCCGCCGAATCCGAGGAGCAGTCCGGCGGCGACCGGCGCTCGCGGCCGCCGGCCGAGCAAGACGGCGTCGAGCAGCGCCATCCACAGCGGAACCAGCGCGATGATGAGCGCGACGAGCCCGGACGGCGTCGTCCGCTCGGCCCACGCGACGGCGCCGTTGCCGCCGAGCAGCAGCGCGACGCCGATGATCGCCGCCGCGCGCCACTGCCGCGGGCCGGGCCGGTCGCCCTGGACGTCGCCACGTCGGACCGTGAAGGCATACATGAGCCCGCCGGCGACGAGGAACCGCACTGACGCCGCGAGAAGCGGCGGCAAGGTTTGGTTCACGATCCGGATCGCGAAGTACGTCGTGCCCCAGACGACGTAGACGGTGACGAGCGCCGCCGACACCGTGGGCGTCGTCGGTCGGTCGCGATCGTCGGAGGCAGCCGTCATCGCTTGATGATAGGAACGACACGCGGAACGCAGGCGTGAGACCGACGTCCCATTTTCGGGCGCGCGGGAGCGTCCGATAGGCTCCTCGGCCATGGCCGAGTACGAGACGGTGATCGGGCTCGAGTGCCACGTGGAGCTCTCGACCAGGACGAAGATGTTCTGCGGGTGCCGGAACGAGTTCGGCGCCGAGCCCAACACCAACGTGTGCCCGGTCTGCCTCGGACATCCCGGCGCGCTGCCCGTCCCGAACGAGGCGGCGATCGAGTCGATCGTGAAGATCGGTCTGGCGCTCGGGTGCGAGATCGCGCCGCACTCGCTGTTCCACCGGAAGAACTACTTCTATCCGGACATGCCCAAGGACTTCCAGATCAGCCAGTACGACCTCCCGATCTGCGTCGGCGGGCGCCTCGCGATCGAAATCGACGGCGCGACGCGCGAGGTCGGCATCACGCGTGTGCACATGGAGGAGGACACCGGCAAGACGACGCACGCGGGCGCCACGGGCCGGATCGGGCAGGCCGAGTACGCGCTCGTCGACTACAACCGCGCCGGCGTTCCGCTCGTCGAGGTCGTGTCCGAGCCCGACATGCGCTCGCCGGAAGAGGCGCGCGCGTATCTGACCGAGCTGCGTTCGACGCTCCGCGCGCTCGGCGTCTCCGACGTCCGGATGGAGGAGGGGTCGCTTCGCTGCGACGCGAACATCTCGACTCGTCCCGCGGGTGACACGTCGTTCGGGACGCGGGTCGAGATCAAGAACCTCAACTCGATCCGGTCGCTCGAGCGCGCGCTGCGGTTCGAGGAGGAGCGCCAGCGCACCGCGCTCGATGCCGGCGGGTCCATCACGCAGGAGACGCGGCACTTCGACGAGAGCACCGGGCGGACGTCAACCCTTCGATCGAAGGAGGAGGCGTTCGACTACCGGTACTTCCCCGAGCCCGACCTGCCGCCGCTCGAGCCGTCGGGGGAGTGGGTCGAGAAGATCCGGGCGTCGCTGCCCGAGCTTCCGGCGGCACGGCGCGCGCGCTACGTGGGCGAGCTCGGCCTCACCCGCGAGCAGGCGGCGACGCTCGTCGCGAACGACAGGCTGGCGGAGCTGTTCGACCGCACGCTGGCCACCGGCGGCGGGTCTGCCGCGACCGTCGCGAACTGGATCACGCAGAACGTCGTCGCGGTCGCGAACGAGCACGGGCTGGATCTCGAGACGCTCGAGATGGACGCGGCGGAGATCGCGGCGATCGTCGGGCTCGTCGAGGACGGCACGATCTCGGCGACGGCGGGCAAGCAGGTGCTCGACGAGGCGATCACGACCGGGACGCCGGCCGAGCGGATCGTGGACGAGCGCGGTCTCCGCCAGGTCTCTGACACGTCGCAGCTCGAGGCCTGGGCCGACGAGGCGATCGCCGAGAACCCCGGCCCCGTCGAGCAGTTCCGCAGCGGCAAGGACGGCGCGATCAACGCGCTCGTCGGCCAGGTCATGAAGAAGTCGCGCGGGTCCGCGAACCCGCAGGTCGTCCAGCAGATCCTCCGGCAGCGACTGTCGGGGTCCTGACGGCGCGAGGCGCTCGCGTGCGCGTCGAACGCGGCGAGCCCCGCCGATATCCGTGGTGGCAGCTGCTGCTCCTCGGCGTCGTCGCGATGCTCGAGACGCTGATCGTGCGCCCCCTGCACCGGCTCTGGATCTCGGACGACCCGCTCGATACGTATGCGCTGGTGCACCTCGGGAGCGCCGCCGGCGACGCGATGGTCGCGATCGCGCTGGCCGGTTCCGTGTTCTTCGACATCCCCGTCGGGGAGGCGCGGACGCGCGTCGCCCTCTATCTGTTGCTGACGATGGCGCCGCTCGCGGTGGCGAGCCCGCTGCTGGTTCCGCTGCTCGACCGCGCGGGCCCGAGGCGCGCGATCTCCGTCAGCTCGGCGGCCGGGCGGGCGGTCGTCGCGCTCGTCGCCGCGCAGACCGTCGGCTCGCTCGCGCTGTATCCGCTCGCGTTCGTGATCCTGGTGCTGTCGAAGGTCCACGCGATCACGAAGAACGGCCTCACGATGGCGTACGCGGGCGCGCACGAGGGGCTGGTGCGCGCGAACGCGCGCCTCGGACGCGTGGCGGTGTTCGGCGTGGTGCTCGCGTCCATCCCGGGGCTGCTGCTGTACAAGCTCGGCGGATCGACGGCGGTGCTCTTCGGCGCCGTCGCCGTGTACGCGGTCGCGACGGGACTCAACCTGCGCCTCCCGTACCCGCGCGTTCGGACTCAGGGCGCGGAGGTCGGGCCGCGCGGGTCGATCCCCGGGTTGCGGGCGCCCGCGATCGGCGCGGCCGGGCTGCGCGCGGCGTCCGGATGCCTGTTGTTCTTGTTCGCGTTCGCGCTCCGGCGCGGCGGGGAGCCGGCGTGGTGGTTCGCGGTGCTCGCGGTCGCCGGCACGGTCGGCGCGTTCGCCGGCGACCTGATCGCGCCGCGCCTGCCGACCTCGCTCCGCGAGGAGGCGGTCGTCGTGTCGTCCATCATCGCGGCCGCGATCGGGGCGGTGATCGCGTTCGTCTGGAGCTCGCTCCCGGTGCTCGCGGCGTTCGCGCTCGTCGTCGGCGCGACGGGCGAGCTCGGCCGGCTCGCGTTCCAGAGCCTGATGCAGCAGGCCGCGCCCGGTGGCGCGCACGGCCGTGTGTTCGTCCGGTACGAGGTGCTGTTCCAGCTCGCGTGGGTCGCCGGCGCGCTGATCCCGGCCATGCTGCCCGTCGACGTGAAAACCGGGTTCCTGATCCTGCTCGGCCTGTACCTCGTCGCGGGGGTCGGCTACCTCGCGCCGGGGTTCCTGGAGCGTCGCGCCGCGAGCGGCTGAACAGCGGCGGTCCTGCCCTATGCTTGCCGCCGAATTCCAGGAACTTCCGTGCGACGAGGAGGAGCTCGATGGCGAACTGGGTGCGGGTGGCGAACGCCGGCGACGTGTCGGAGGGCGAGGTCAACTCGTACACCGTCAGCAATCGTCAGGTCGCGGTCGCCAACGTCGACGGATCCCTGCACGCGTTCGACGACACGTGCACGCACCAGGGCTGCTCGCTCGCCGAGGGCGACCTCGAGGACACGATCGTCGAGTGCCCGTGCCACGCGAGCCAGTTCGACGTCCTCACCGGCGAGGTCGTCGAGGGCCCGGCGACAGAGCCCGTCGACGTGTTCGAGGCGCGCGAGGACGCCGGTGCGCTCGAGGTCGCGGTCGACTAGCGCGGGCGCGTCCTCTCCATGCCAGTCTCCGTCATCGTCGGCGCGAGCCAGGCCGGCGCGACGGCGGCCGGCCAGCTCCGCGAGGAGGGCTACGACGGCCGCATCGTCCTGATCGGCGCCGAGCCGACCCCGCCGTACGAACGACCGCCGCTGTCCAAGGAGTTCCTGCGCGGGGAGCGAACCTTCGAGGACGCGTTGATCCGGCCCGAGGGCTGGTACGAGGCAAACGACGTCGAGCTCCGTCTCGGCACGCGCGTCGATCGGATCGACACCGACGAGCGCGTGGTCGTCCTCGAGGGTGGGGAGCGGATCGCGTTCGACCAGGCGGTGATCGCGACCGGGAGCCGCAACCGCCGTCCACCGATCCCCGGCATCGACCTGGAGAACGTGTTCTCGCTGCGAACGGCGGCGGACGCGCAGGCGATCGCGGACGCGGCCAAGAACGCGACGAAGGCGGTCCTGGTCGGGATGGGGTTCATCGGCGCCGAGGTCGCCGCGTCGCTCCGGCACCTCGGGCTCGACGTGACCGTGGTCGAGTTCGGCGAGACGCCGCTCCAGCGCGTGCTCGGCCCCGAGATCGGCCGAGTGCTCGAGGGCCTGCACCGCGACCACGGCGTCGAGATGCACTTCCGCACCGGCGCCGAGCGGTTCGAGGGCGACGGCCGGTTCGAGGCGCTCGTGACGAACACGGGCCTCACGCTCGACGGCGACTTCGCGGTCGTCGGCATCGGCGTCGGGCCCGTGACCGAGGTCGCCGAAGGCTCGGCGCTCGAGATGGACAACGGCATCCTCGTCGACGCCGCGCTCAGGACGAACGTCGCCGGTGTGTTCGCGATCGGCGACGTTGCGCGGCACGACCATCCGGTCTTCGGCCGGGTCCGGGTCGAGCACTACGACAACGCCCTCAAGATGGGGGCGCACGTGGCCGGCTCGATGCTCGGGCGTAACGAACCGTTCGACGACGCACACTGGTTCTGGTCGGATCAGTACGACGCCGACATCCAGATGGCCGGGTTCGCGATCGAATGGGACGAGATGGTGGTCCGTGGGAACATGGATGAGCGGGAGTTCGCGGCGTTCCTGCTGAAGGACGGCCAGCTGCTCTCGACGTTCGCGATGAACCGGCCGAGGGACGTGCGGCGCTCGATGAGGCTGATCCAGGCGAAGGCGCACCCGGATCCGTCGGCGCTCGCCGACCCGGACGTCGATCTCCGGACGCTCCTCCCGAAGGAGGCCGCATGATCTTCCCTCAGATCACGCACATCCCCTGCGATCTCAACCAGCAGCACAAGCGCCAGGTCGCCGCGCGCGAGCGTCTCGCCCGTGCCCTGAAGCGCCGACGCCGCGGCCACCACGACGACGTCCCGAACGCCGCCGTCCACTCGGACGCCGAGGACGTCGAGCACAGCCTCCGCTTCTAGCACGCCAGCGATCGGCCTCGGACGAGACCTATCCCGGCTGGGCGCCCGTGTTCCGAAGACGTCGTTCTGGCCGATAATGCGCGTATGGCAGATGTGTACGTACGACGATCATCTGAAGGGTTCCGAGATGCCGTGCGGGCGTACAAGATCTTGCTGGACGACGTCGAGGTGGGCCGGTGTCAAGCGCGGAGAAACAGCGAGGGTTGAAGTCCCTTCCGGATCACACACGCTCCAACTGAAGATCGATTGGAAGCGTAGTGCTAGCTTTAGCGTGATCGGCGACTCCAGCCAGGTCTACCGGTTCGTGTGCGGATCTCGTGGCCCGGACCGGTTCAGCTTTCGCCACGCTGCCCGTTCGAGTCTCAGCGACCTTGCGAAAGCGGCCGATGACACGTGGCTCTTCTTGAAGCTCGAGGATGAGCTCATCGACGGAGATCCGGCTCGCTAGCGTCGATCGGCTGCCCTAGGAGACGTCCCGTCGACCGGTCTGGTACTCGCGGAGGTCATCCTCCGTGAATGGACCGGGTGGTGTGTTCGCGGGTGATAGCCTGACGGCTCCGCGCGCTTCCGGCGTGCTTCGCCGTACCCGTCCGAGCTTCCCCGGGGAGTGACCGCCGATGGACAGGCCCGAGATCATCCTGGCGCCCGGACCGACGCCGATCCCGCCGGAGGTGCTGCTCGCACAGGCCGCGCCGCTCGTCTATCACCGCGGTCCGGCGTTCGGGTCGATGCTCCGCCAGATCACCGAGCAGCTGCAGACGCTCTTCAAGACGAACAACGACGTCGTGATCATGACCGCGTCGGGCACGGGCGGGCTCGAGTCGGCGATCGCGAACTGCTTCTCGCCCGGTGACGACGTCCTCGTTCCGCTCGCGGGCTTCTTCTCGGAACGCTTCACGAAGATCGCGACGACGTACGGCCTGAACGTCCGGACCATCGAGTACGAGTGGGGGACGACGGTCAAGGCCGACGACGTCGCTCGCGCGCTCGCCGAGCATCCCGTCAAGGCCGTCCTCCTCACGCAGAGCGAGACCTCGACCGGCGTCGTCCACGACATCGAGCCGGTCGCGCGCGCCGCGAAGGAGGCCGGCGCGCTCGTCATCGTCGACGCGGTGTCGTCGCTCGGTGCCGTCCCGTTCGACATGGACGGGTGGGGGATCGACGTCGCGGTGAGCGGGTCGCAGAAGGCGCTCTCCGCGTCGCCGGGCCTGGTGTTCGTCGCGATCTCGGACGCCGCGTGGGCCGCGGCGAAGGACGCGACCAACCCGCGCGTCTACTTCGACTGGGCGACGTACAAGAAGTTCTACGACCTGCCGGATCCGGAGAACCCGTGGACGCCGGCGATCTCGGTCGTGCAGGGGCTGCAGAAGGCGCTCGAGCTCTACTTCCAGGACGGCCCTGAGGCCGCGTTCGAGCGGCACGCCCTGCTCTCGCGCGCGATCAAGGAGGGCGTGCGCGCGCTCGGGCTCGATCTGTTCGGCGAGGACCTCGACCGCGCGTGGACGGTCACGGCGATCCGCGCGCCCGAAGGCCTGGACGCCGACACGATCTGCGCGCGGATCCGCGCCGACCACGGCATCGTGCTCGCGCCGGGTCAGGGCCCGCTCAAGGGCAAGGTGTTCCGGATCGGGCACCTCGGCTACTACGACCGGCTCGACATGATCCGCGGGCTCGCGGCGCTCGAGATGACGCTCGACGCGCTCGGCTATCCGGTCAAGCGCGGCGCCGCCGTCGCGGCGGCCGAGGACGTGTTCGCGCAGGCGGGCTGATGCGCGTCCTCGTCACCGAGCCGCTCTCCGACGCCGGGCTCGATCTCCTGCGTCGCGACTTCCAGGTGGACGTGCGTCCGGAGCTCGCGAACGGCGACCTGGTCGCCGAGGTCGTTCCGTACGACGCGCTCGTCGTGCGCTCGCAGACGAAGGTGACCGCGCAGGTGCTCGAGGCGGGCGAGAACCTGAAGGTCGTGGCGCGCGCGGGGATCGGGCTCGACAACGTCGACGTCGAGGCGGCCACCCGGCGCGGCGTCATGGTGGTCAACGCCCCGCAGTCGAACATCGTCTCGGCGGCCGAGCACGCGATCGCGCTAATGCTCGCGCAGGCGCGCAACATCCCGCAGGCGGACGCGGCGCTGAAGGCGGGCAAGTGGGAGCGCTCGAAGTGGCAGGGCGTCGAGCTCCAGGGCAAGACGCTCGGCATCGTCGGGATCGGACGCGTCGGCGCGCTCGTCGCGCAGCGCGCGGCCGGGTTCGGCATGCGCATCATCGCGTTCGATCCGTACGTCCCGAAGGACCGCGCCAAGGAGATGGGCGTCGAGCTGATGCCGACCCTCGAGGCGCTGCTCGTGCAGGCGGACTTCGTCTCGATCCATCTGCCGCGCACGCCCGACACCGAGGCGCTGATCGGCGAGCGTGAGCTCGCGCTGTGCAAGGAGGGGGCTCGCCTCGTGAACACGGCGCGCGGCGGGATCGTCGACGAGCAGGCACTCGCCAAGGCGCTCGAGGACGGGCGGCTCGGCGGCGCGGCGCTCGACGTGTTCGCGGAGGAGCCGACGACCGAGTCTCCCCTGTTCGCGTTCGACAACGTGGTCGTGACGCCGCACCTCGGCGCGTCCACGACCGAGGCACAGGACAAGGCGGGCACGGCGGTGGCCGAGATGGTGCGGCTCGCGCTTCAGGGCGAGTTCGTGCCGTACGCGGTGAACGTCTCGGCCGGCGCCGAGGTGTCCGAGGCGATCCGACCGTTCCTGCCGCTCGCCGAGAAGCTCGGCGCCATCGTGACGGGGCTCGCGCGAGGCGCCGTCCGCGCCGTCGAGTGCCAGTACCTCGGCCGGATCGCCGACGCCGACACGCGCGTGCTGACGCTCGGGGTGGTGAAGGGCGTCCTGTCGGGCGTCGTGCACGAGCCGGTCTCCTTCGTCAACGCGCCGATCATCGCGGGGGAGCGGGGCATCGCGATCAGCGAGACGCGCTCGAGCGTCTCGAGCGACTACGTGAACCTGATCGCGGTCCGGGCGCAGACCGACGACGGCGAGGTGAGCGTCGGCGGAACGCTGCACGGCAAGCGCAACGCCGAGCGCGTGATGCAGGTGAACGACTACGACATCGAGATGGCGCCCGCCACGTACATGCTGTTCTTCGCGTACGAGGACCGCCCCGGCGTGATCGGGACGGTCGGCACGATCCTCGGCGAGGCCGAAATCAACATCGCCACGATGGACGTCGGCCGGCGTTCGACCGGCGGGACGGCGCTGATGGGGCTCACGCTCGACAGCCCGGTCCCGGGCGAGGTGATCGACCGGATCGCGAGCGAGATCGGCGCGTTCGACACCCCGATCTTCATCGTCCTGCCCGGCTGACGTATCTCGCCGAGCCGGCCGATGGGTGACGGACGTCACACACGCGATCCGCGCTCTTCGTTGCGTCGCCGCGAGACCCGCTGCTACACTCGCTCGGTCATGAGGCGACTCACGGGGATCGATCCGGTCAAGGCTCCCACAGCCTGACGACGCGCGCCGCCCAGGCCGCGTCCCGATCCCCGAACCCTCAGGCACCACCCCCTTCGAGCTTCCAGGAGTCGCTTCATGAACCGTCCAACACCATCGCGCTCCGCCGTCAGGCGTCTCGCCGTCGCGCGGCTGATCTCCATCGCGGGAGGCGCCGCGGCGTACACGGCGCTGATGTTCACCGTGTACGAGCGGACGCACTCGGCGACCTGGTTGTCGGCGACGCTCCTGCTCACGTTTGGCGTCAACGGCTTCGTCAGTCCGTTCGCCGGCGCGATCGGAGACCGGTTCGACCGCAAGCGCGTGATGATCGTGTCCGATCTGCTCGGAGTGGCGGCCTTCGCCGCCATGGCGTTGGTCCGCGATCCCGCGTTGCTGCTGGTCTTCGCGTTCGTGTCGGCCGTCGTGGAGACGCCGTTTTGGATGGCATCGGGCGCGGCGATCCCCAACCTCGTCCCCGAGGACCGCATCGCGTGGGCGAACGGGCTGGTCAGCCTCGGCAAGAACCTCGGCATCACCGTCGGACCCGCGATCGGCGGCGTGCTGCTGCCGCTCATCGGCTCGTCGTCGGTGTTCGCGCTGAACGCGGTGTCGTTCGCGATCTCGGCCGCGCTGGTCGCGACGGTGCACGGCCGGTTCTCGGACGAGCGTCGTGAGGAGGAGCACCACGAGCATCGAGGCCTGCGTGCCGGATTTCGGTTCATCGCGCGTGACCGCGTGCTGCGGTACCTGACGCTCGCCTATGTCGTGATGATCGGCGGGATGGGCTTCGTCATGGTCGCGGACGTGCCGCTCGTCGAGCACTTCGGGGCGGGCGCGGTCGGGTTCGGGCTGATGATCACGTGCTGGGGGCTGGGTTCGGTCGCGGGCTCGTTCGCCGGGCGGTGGCTGAACGAGCGGAAGGAGCCGCGCGCGCTGTTCCTCGGCATGCTGCTCGTCGCGTTCGCCACGGCGGCGATCGGCGTCTCGCCGTGGTTCGCGCCGATCCTCGCGATGACGTTCTTCGCGGGCATCGGCGACGCCATCGCGATCGTCGCCGACCAGGGGATCCAGCAGCGAAGGACGCCCGACGTCGTTCGAAGCCGTGTCATGGCGGCCGTCGAGTTCGTCGTCATGATCTCGTATGCGGCCGCGCTCGTGTTCGCCGGCCAGGTGCTCCGCATCGTCGGCGCGCAACACGTGTACCTGATCGGAGGCGCCACCGCGCTCGTCGGCGCCCTCGTGTTCTGGCCCGTCGTGCGCACGGCGCGGCGGCCCCGCGAGGAGCCGGCCGCGGCGCTCGAACCCGCGCTGGAGCCCGTGTCGCACGCGCCCGAGACGATCGGCGCGGGGAGGTAGGGCCGTGGCGGGGGCGGGCGTTCGGACGCGTTCGGACACCCCTCCCCGCACGGCCGTGCGACGCCTCGCGCTCGGCCGCGTCATCTCGGTGACCGGAACGTTCGGCGCTCAGGTCGCGCTGAACTTCGAGATCTGGCGGACGACACGGTCGCCGGCGTGGGTGGCGGCGACGATGCTGCTCACCTTCGCGATGATCGGGTTCCTCGGTCCGTTGGCGGGCGCCGTCGCCGACCGGTTCGACCGGCAGCGGCTGATGGTCCTCGGCGAGGCCGGCGCCGCCGCCTGTTGGTTGGTCATGACGGGCATCCGGTCGCCGGCCGGACTCCTGGCGCTGGCGTTCGCCGCATCGCTGCTCGAGTCGCCGTTCTTCCCCGCGTCCTCGGCCGCGATCCCGAACCTCGCCGGGACCGAGCACATGACGTGGGCGAACAGCCTCATCGCGATGGGCCGGAACGCCGGGATCACGCTCGGGCCGATCCTCGGCGGGCTCGCCGTGGCGAGATTCGGCGCTGCCGCCGTCTTCGCCGGGAACGCGGTCTCGTACCTGGTCTCGGCGACGCTCGTCGCGACGGTGCGTGGGCGGTTCGCCGATCCGGCGCGCACGGAGGAGGACGCGCGCACCCACGCGGGTCTGCTCGCCGGGTTCCGGTTCGTCGGGCGCGACCGCGTCCTGCGAACGATGGCGATCGCATGGTTCGTGTTCCTGCTCGGGATGGGGATGTCGCTCGTCGCCGATCCCGCCCTGGCGGACTCGTTCGGCGCGGGATCGTTCGGCTACGGGATGCTCACCGCGGCGTGGGGCGCCGGAACGATCGTCGGCTCGATGCTCGGGCGGCGCGCGCGCCAGAAGGTCGAGGGACGATGGCTCGTCGCGTGCTCGTTCGCCCTGGCGGCGACCGCGTTCGGCGTGGCGCTCGCGCCCGTCTTCGCCGTCGCCGTCGCGTGGGTCGCGGTGTTCGGCATCGCGGACGGGCCGACGCTCGTCATCGAGCAGAACCTGCTGCAGCGGCGCACTCCCGACGTCGTGCGCAGCCGGGTCGTCGGCGCGTTCGAGACCGTGATGCACGGCGGGCTGTCGTTCGCGCTGCTCCTCGGGGCGGCGGTCATGCCGCACCTCGGTCCGAAGGGAACCTACGCGCTCGCGGGAGCGCTCGCGCTCGTGGGCGCCGTCCTGTCCTTGCCGCTGCTTCGATTGCTGCCGGACCGCGAGGCGATTGCCGCGGCCGACCTTGAACCATCGTTCAATCCCGTGGTTCCATAGGCCGGCCGTGCGGCGGGCGCTCCGCCGAGCAGCGGCCGGAGGACGGGATGCAGGCCAACCGCTACGACGCCGCGGTGATCGGCGGCGGGCACAACGGCCTCGTCGCGGCTGCCTACCTGGCGAAGGCGGGCGCCCGCGTGGTCGTCCTGGAGTCGCGGCACAAGACCGGCGGCGCCGCCGCGACCGACCGGCCGTGGCCGGACCATCCCGAGTTCAGCGTCACGACGCTGTCGTACGTGATGAGCCTGATGCCCGATCGCATCATCGACGACCTCCGGCTGTCCAAGCACGGTTATCGCGTGCATCCCGTGGGGCCGTACGTCATGCCGTTCGAGGACGGCCGGGTGCTGATCCAGTACGAGGACAACGCGAAGAACTACGACGAGTTCGCCAAGTTCTCGAAGGGCGACGCGGAGGGCCTCGAGCGGTGGGACGCGTGGATCGGCGGGCTCGCGGCGGTCCTCGGGCCGCTGCTCATGACGACGCCGCCCGAGATCGGTTCCAAGCAGCCGAGGGACCTCCTCGAGCAGCTGCGGCTCGCGTGGCGATTCCGCGGGCTCGACGTTCGAACGGTCGCCGAGGTGACGCGCCTGATGACGATGTCGATCGGCGACCTCGTGTCGCGGTTCTTCGAGTCGGAGCCCATCAAGGCGGTCATGGCGATCAACGGGCTGATCGGAACGTGGGCCGGGCCGTGGGAGCCGGGCACCGGGTACGTAGCGGCCCACCATTCGATCGGCGACGTCGGCGACGGAAGGCTCGGCTCGTGGGGCGTCCCCGAGGGCGGGATGGGCGCCGTCGCGGCGGCGATCGAGTCGAGCGCGCGGTCGTTCGGCGTCGAGATCCGCACGAAGGCCAGGGTCGCGCGCGTGAGCATCCGCGACGGTCGCGCGACGGGCGTCGTGCTCGACGACGGCGAGGAGGTGGTCGCGCCGATCGTGGTCTCGGCGTGCCATCCGCAGATCACGTTCCTACGACAGATCGACCGTTCCCAGCTGCCGGCCGACTTCGTCGGCGACATCGAGCGGTGGTCGAGCCGCTCGGGGGTCGTGAAGATCAACCTCGCCGTCTCGAGGCTTCCGCGCGCGAAGGGGGCGCCGGACTGGACCGACTTCAGCGGCGGGTTCGAGATCGCGCACTCGATCGACTATCTGGAGACCGCGTTCGAGGAGGCGCGCCACGGCAGACCCGCCACGCGGCCGTTCAGCGACGGCGTGATCCCGACGACGCTCGACCGCTCGCTCGCACCGGAGGGCGTGCACATCGTGTCGCTGTTCACGCAGTGGGTGCCCGACACGTGGTCGAACGAGCCGCACCGCGACGAGCTCGAGACCTACGCGGACCGCGTGATCGAGGAGTACGACCTCGTGGCCCCCGGGTTCAAGGACTCCGTGATCGCGAGGCAGGTGCTCGGGCCGTACGACATGGAGCACGGCTGGAATCTGATCGGCGGCAACATCTTCCACGGCGAACTCTCGGCCGATCAGCTGTTCCACATGCGCCCGGCGCCCGGCTACGCGAACTACCGCACGCCGATCGCCGGCCTGTACCAGTGCTCGAGCGCGACCCACGCGGGCGGCGGCGTGACCGGCATCCCGGCGTACAACTGCGTCCGCGAGATCCGGCGCGACCGGAAGCGACGCCGCGCCCGGAGCTGGTCGGACTGATGCGCGAGCCGTACTCGTTCACGTTCTACACGGCGTCGTGGTACCGCAGGTCGCCCTACTGGCAGCGGACGGTCGAGGCCGGCTGCACCAGCTGGGACCTCTACAACCACATGCTCATCCCGACGCTGTACGACGACGACGAGAAGGAGTACTGGCACCTGCTCGAGAAGGTCACGCTCTGGGACGTCGCCGTCGAGCGCCAGGTCGAGATCACCGGGCCGGACGCGTTCGCGTTCACGCAGCTGCTCACGTGCCGCGACCTGTCGAGGTGCGAGGTCATGCAGTGCAAGTACGCGCCGATCATCGCGCCCGACGGCGGCATCGTGAACGACCCGATCCTGCTCCGGCTCGGCGAGAACCAGTTCTGGCTCTCGCTCGCCGACTCCGACGCGCTCCTGTACTGCAAGGGCGTGCAGGCGTTCGCCGGGATGGACGTCGAGATCCGCGAGCCCGACGTCTCACCGCTGCAGCTGCAGGGTCCGCGCAGCAGGGACGTGATCCGGGCGCTGCTCGGCGACGAGGTCGCGGACATGCGGTACTACCGATGTTGGGAGGGATCGCTCGGCGACATCCCGCTCGTCGTCTCGCGTACCGGGTGGAGCGGCGAGGTCGGCTACGAGCTGTACCTGCGCGACTCGCGGTACGGGCTCGAGCTCTGGGACCGCGTGATGGCGGCCGGCGAGCCATTCGAGATCCGTCCGATCGCGCCGAGCGACCAGCGGCGCCTCGAGGCCGGGATCTTCAACTACGGCAACGACATGACGATCGAGAACAACCCGTTCGAGATCACCGGGATGGAGCGGCTGGTCGAGTTCTCGGCCGACTTCGTCGGCAGGGACGCGCTCCGGCGGATCCAGGCCGAGGGCGTGACGCGCAAGCTCGTCGGCGTCGAGATCGGTGGCGAGCCGTTCCGGCTGTGGCTCGAGGACTTCTGGCCGGCGTTCTCCGACGGCCGCGAGGTCGGACGCCTGGTCAGCGCGAGCCGCTCATTCCGCCTCGAGAAGAACATCGGCTACGCCTGGGTGCCGATCCAGCTGGCGTCGCCGGGAACGCGGCTCGAGCTGCGCTCGCCGGACGGGCCGGTCGCCGCGACGGTGGCCGGTCTTCCGTTCGTCGATCCGAAGAAGGAGATCCCCACCTCGTAGGCCGAGGTCGTCGGCGTCCGCCGCTTGCGATGATGGCGGCGTGGACGAGACCGACGCCCTGGCCGGCAGGCTGCTGATCGCCGGCCCCGACCTGTGGGACCCGAACTTCCGCCGGACCGTCGTCCTGATCGGGCATCACGACGACGACGGCGCCGTCGGCGTCGTCCTCAACCGTGCGAGCGAGGTCTCGGTCGAGGAGGCGGCGCCGCCGCTCGCGCCGATCGTCGAGCCGCGCGCGCCGCTGTTCCTCGGCGGCCCGGTGCAGCCGTCGGCCGCCGTCGTCCTCGCGGATTTCGAGGACCCCGACGTCGCGCGCGTCATCGCGTTCGGGTCGATCGGGTTCCTGCCCGAGGAGGTCGACGCCGGCGAGTCCGACGGCGTGCGTCGCGCCCGCGTCTTCGCGGGCCACGCGGGCTGGGGCCCGGGGCAGCTCGAGGCCGAGCTCGAGGAGGGATCGTGGATCGTCGAGCCGGCGACCGAGGACGACGTGTTCACGGCCGAGCCGGATCGGCTGTGGGAGCGTGTGCTCCGTCGCAAGGGGCGGAAGTTCGACCTGTTGCGCACGATGCCGGTCGATCCGGCGGCAAACTGACCACGACCGCGGGGAGGGCCGACGTGGCGAACGAGAGCTTCACGTTCTACATCCAACCGTGGTACCGGAAGTCGCCGTACTTCGAGGCGACCAAGCGGTACGGCTGCAAGAGCTGGGGGCTGTACAACCACATGCTGTTGCCCACGCTGTACGACGACCCGGTGACCGAGTACGACGCGCTGCTGAACGACGTCACGGTCTGGGACGTCGCCGTCGAGCGCTGCGTCGAGATCAAGGGTCCGGACGCCTTCCGGCTCACCAACGAGATGACGTGCCGCGACCTGACGACGTGCGACGTGTGGCAATGCAAGTACGTCCTGATGACCGCCGGCAACGGCGGCATCGTCAACGACCCCGTCCTGCTGCGCCTGGCCGAAGACCGGTTCTGGCTCGCGCTCGCCGACTCCGACGCGCTGTTGTTCGCGGCGGGTGTCGCGGCCGCGCGCCGCTACGACGTCGAGGTGTTCGAGGCCGACGTCGCGCCGATGCAGCTCCAAGGTCCGCGCTCCAAGGACGTGATCGCGGCGCTGTTCGGCGACCGGGTACGAGACCTCCGGTATTACTGGTGCACCGAGGCCGAGGTCGATGGCATCCCGGTCGTGGTGTCGCGCACCGGGTGGACGGGTGAGGTGGGGTACGAGATCTACCTGCAGGACACGTCGCGCGGCGACGACCTGTTCGAGCGCGTGATGCACGCGGGCGAGCCGTTCGGCATCCGCGTGATCGCGCCGAGCGAGGCCCGCCGGATCGAGGCCGGCATCTTCAACTACGGCTCGGACATGCGGATCGAGGACACGCCGTACCACGTCACGGGGCTCGAGCGGCTGGTCGAGCTCGAGCAGGAGGCCGACTTCATCGGCAGGGATGCGCTCCGTCGCGTCCGCGAGCAGGGCGTCGACCGCAAGCTCGTCGGCATCCAGATCTCCGGGGAGCCGATGACCGACGAGGGCGCGCTGAACGACTTCTGGCCCGTCGTCTCGGACGACGGCCGCGTCGGCCGGGTCACGGGCGCGGCGTGGTCGCCGCGCCTCGAACGCAACGTCGGGTACGCGTGGGTGCCGATCGCGCTCGCGGACGTGGGGACGAGCCTCGGGATCGAGTCGCCCCGTGGCAGGCTGGACGCGACGGTGCACGAGCTGCCGTTCGTCGATCCGCGGAAGGACATCCCGAAGTCGTGACGGACGAAGCGCGGAGGTCCGTCGCGTTCGACCGCGCCGCCGCGTGGTACGACGCGTCGCGCGACACGGAGAGCGACGACACCCGGCGCGAGGCGGAGCTCGTCGCCTCCGAGCTGGTCGGTCGCGACGACGTCCTCGAGGTCGCCGTCGGGACCGGCGCGATGGGCCTACGGCTGCACGACGCCGGCTTCCGGATGCGGGCGATCGACCTGTCGATGCCGATGCTGCGGCGGCTGGTCGAGCGCGCCGGAGGGTTCGTGCCGTTCCCACTCGTCCAGGCCGACGCGACGCGGATGCCCTTCGCCGACGGCGCGTTCGACGCCGCCCTCGCGCGGTGGGTCTTCCACCTGATCCCGAGCTGGCCAGACGCGCTCGGCGAGGTCGCACGGGTCGTACGGCCGGGCGGCGTCTTTCTGATCAACACGGGCGGCGCGTTCCAGGGTCCGTGGGCGGAGATCCGGTCGCGGATGGGGCAGGAGCTCGGTCGAACGCTCGGCCCGGTCGGCCTGACGTGGCAGGACTTCGCGTCGCTCGACGCGGCGGCCGAGCGCATCGGGCTGCGACCGCGCGACCTTCCGAAGATCGTCGTGCGCACCGACGAGACGCTCGAGGAGTTCGTGAGCGGCATCGAGCAGAACCATTTCTCGTGGCTGTGGCCGCTGTCGGACGAGGACCGTCTCCGCGCGCTGGCCGTCGTGCGTCCCTGGGCCGAGAAGCGATACGGCCCGCTCGACCGTCCGATGCCGCGAGAGGTCGACGTGATCTGGCGCGCGTACGACCTTCCGCAGGACCGACGGCCGGCCTCGGCGGCCCGCTGACCGACGGCTATCCTGTCGCCGCCGGGCGCGCGCCCGGGCCGAACCGCCCCAGCTGGAACTGCAAGGAGGCTCCGATGCCGATCACGCCGGTCGAGAAGATCTGGATGGACGGGGAGCTCGTGGACTGGAACGACGCGACGGTCCACGTGCTGTCGCACGCGGTCCACTACGGCAGCGGCGTGTTCGAAGGCATCCGGTGCTACGAGACCAAGAGCGGGCCGGCCGTGTGGCATCTCGACGAGCACGTCAAGCGGCTGTTCCGCTCGGCGAAGCTGTACCACATGGACATCCCGTTCTCGCCCGAGGCGATCGGCGAGGCCATCAAGGACACGATCCGCGGCAACGGCCTGTCCTCGTGCTACGTCAGGCCGCTCGTCTTCCGCGGGTACGGCGAGATCGGCGTGAACCCCCTCAACGCGCCGGTAAACGTCACCGTGGCGGTGTGGCCGTGGGGCGCCTACCTCGGCGAGGACGCGATCGAGCGCGGCGTGCGCGTGAAGATCTCGTCGTGGAAGCGCAACGACCAGAACTCGCTTCCGTCGGCCGCCAAGGCCACGGGGCAGTACATCAACGGCGTGCTGGCGAAGGTCGAGAGCCTCAAGGCCGGGTACGACGAGGCGATCATGCTGAACCAGCAGGGGTACCTCGCGGACGGCTCGGGCGAGAACGTGTTCGTCGTGCGCGGCGGCACGCTGTTCACGCCGCCGATCTCGGCCGGATGCCTCGACGGCATCACGCGCGCGTCGGTGATGCGGATCGCCGCGGACCTCGGGTACGAGACGCGCGAGGAGAACCTCACGCGGACCGACCTCTACAACGCCGACGAGGCGTTCTTCACCGGCACCGCCGCCGAGGTCACACCGATCCGCGAGGCCGACGACCGCGTCGTCGGCGAGGGGATGCGGGGGCCGGCCACCAAGGAGATCCAGGGGACGTTCTTCGCGGCGACCAAGGGCGAGATCGAGCAGTACGCGGGCTGGCTGGCGCCCGTTGGGTAACGACGGTTCCATGCGGGACGACGACGAGTCGAGATACCGGCTGCCGCGGACGGCCACGCCGTCGCGGTACGAGCTCGAGGTCGACACCGACCTCACCACGTCGAGGTTCACGGGGTCGGTCGACATCTCGATCGCGGTCCACCAGCCGACGTCCGAGATCGTGCTCAACGCGGCCGAGCTCGAGGTCGGTCCGGCGTGGATCACGCCGGACGGCGGGGAGCGTCTGGAGGCCGAGGCGCTCGACTCGGACGCCGCGACCGAGCGGGTGACGGTTTGGTTCGGTTCCGAGCTATCGCCGGGCGAGCACGTCCTGCGCATCGAGTTCGTCGGCGCGCTCAACGACAAGCTGCTCGGGTACTACCGATCGACGTACGCGGCCGACGACGGCACGGAGCACGTGATCGGGACGACGCACTTCGAGCCGACCGACGCGCGCAAGGCGTTCCCGTGCTGGGACGAACCCGACCTGAAGGCCGTGTTCGCGATCACGCTCGTCGCTGACGACGGGCTCGCGATCCTCGCGAACGCGCCCGAGGTCTCGCGCGAGCCGGCGGGGGAGGGGCGCGTCCGCGTCCGGTTCGCCGACACGATGCCGATGTCGACGTACCTCGTCGCGTACTGCGTCGGGCGGCTCGAGGTCACGGATCCGGTGGACGTCGACGGCGTGCCGCTGCGCGTCGTGCACGTGCCCGGCAAGGGCGACCTGACGCCGTTCGCGCTCGAGGTCGGCGCGTTCTCGCTCCGGTTCTTCACCGAGTACTACGGGATCCCGTATCCGGACAAGAAGGTCGACATGATCGCCCTGCCGGACTTCGCGGCCGGCGCGATGGAGAACCTCGGCCTCATCACGTACCGGGAGACGTACGTCCTGATCGACCCCGAGCGCTCCACGCAGCCGGAGTGCGAGGCCGTCGTCGGTGTGATCGCGCACGAGCTCGCGCACATGTGGTTCGGCGACCTCGTCACGATGCGGTGGTGGAACGGCCTGTGGCTGAACGAGGCGTTCGCGACGTTCATGGAGAACCTCGTCGTGCACGCGTTCCGCGCGGACTGGGACGCGTGGTCGTCGTTCCGGCGAACGTGCTCGGCGGCCTTCGACGTCGACGCGCTCGACTCCACGCGCCCGATCGAGTACCCGGTGCACTCGCCGGACGACGCGCACGGGATGTTCGACACCCTGACGTACACCAAGGGTGCGGCGGTCCTCCGGATGCTGGAGCAGTACCTCGGTCCCGACCGCTTCCGCGACGGCATCCGCCGGTACCTCAAGGCGCATGCCCACGCCAACACCGAGACCCACGACCTGTGGGACGCGATGGAGGCCGAGACCGGCGAGCCCGCCGGCCGGATCATGGACGGCTGGATCTTTCGCGGCGGCTATCCGATCGTCACGGTCGAGCCCGGCGACGACGAGCTGCGGTTCACGCAGGAGCGGTTCCGGTTCGAGGGCGGCGACGACGGGACGCGCTGGGACGCGCCGCTGCTCGTTCGTCGGGCCGACGGCGACCGCGTCGACCGCGTGCTGATCGGCCCCGATGGCGGTTCGGTGCCCGTCGAGCCGGGCGCGCTGGCCGTCGCCAACGCCGGCGAGTCGAGCTTCGTCCGCGTCCGGTACGCCGACGGGCTGCTCGACCGCGTCTCGAGCAACCTGTCGGTGCTCCGGCCGATCGAGCGGTACGGCGTCGTCGACAACACGTGGGCGGCGGTCGTCGCCGGAGCCGTCGAGCTCACCGACTACCTGGGGTTCCTCCGGACGCTCGCGGCCGTCGAGGACGACCTGTACGTCTGGCAGATCATCCTCGCGTCGCTCGGCCAGCTCGAGCGCTTCCTCGAGGGAGACACCCGCACGGCGATGCACGGTTGGGTACGCGAGCTGCTCGGCCCGATCGCCGCCACGCTCGGGCCGGACGCGCGGACCGACGAGTCCGACCTGCGTCGCTCGCTCCGAGGCGCGGTGCTATCGTCGCTCGCGCTGCTCGGCGACGATGCCGAGGCAGTCGAGCGCGCCCGTGTGCTCGAGGAGCGCACGCGGTCCGTGGACGGCGTCGACCCGCCGCTCGCCGCGGCCGCGATCGGCGTCGTCGCGGCGACCGGTGACGCTCAGGACTACGCACGCTTCGACGACCTCCGCGAGCGGATGCCGACGCCGCAGCAGCAGCTCCGGTACCTGTACTCGCTCGCCGACTTCCGCGTCCCGGAGCTGCTCGATCGGACGCTCGAGCAGACGCTCTCCGGTTCGATCCGGCCGCAGAACGGCCCGTTCGTCCAGGCTCGAGCCGTCGCCAACCGCGCGCTCGGCGAACGGGCGTGGGCGTTCGTGAAGGACCACTGGGACGAGGACGTGCGGCGGTTCAACCCGGGCAGCATCATCTACATCGCCGAGGGCGTCCGATACCTGACCACCCCGGAGCTCCAGCGCGACGCACAGGCGTTCTTCCGCGAGCACCAGGTTCCGCAGGCCGGGAAGATGCTCGACCAAGCGCTCGAGCGCCAGCGCATCACGACGGCGTTCCGCGGCCGCGTGACGCCGGAGCTGGAGCGGTACTTCAGCTGATCGCGGCGGGGTCCGTGTTGGCCCCGCAGACCAGGACGACCACCCGCTCGTTCGGCTCGGGCCGGTAGACGCCCGACGCGAGCGCCGCGAGCGCCGCCGCGCCGCCGGGCTCGGCGATCACGCGGACGTCGTGCCACAGTCGGCGCTGCGCCTCGGCGATCGCGTCGTCGGGAACGAGCAGCACGCGCTCCACGTGCCGCTGCGCGATCTCGACCGCGATCGAGCCCGCCCGCTTGGGACCGAGCGAGTCCGCTGCGATGCCGTCCACCGGCGCATCGACCGGCTCTCCCGCGTCGAGCGCCATCGTGAGCGTCGGACACCGTTCGGGCTCGACGCCGATCACGCGGACGTCGCCCGAGAACCACGCCGCGATCCCGCCGATGAGCCCGCCGCCGCCGACCGCCACGAGAACGGTGTCGGCGTCCGGAACCTGCTCCGAGAGCTCGGCGCCGATCGTGCCCTGCCCGGCGACGACCTCGGGCTGGTCGTACGCGTGCATGAACAGCGCCCCGGTCTCGGCAGCGCGACGCTCGCACGCCTCGAGGGCGTCGGCGTAGTAACCGGGAACGATGCGAACCTCGGCGCCCTGCTGCCGGATCCGTTCCGCCTTGATCGGCGGTGACGTCGCCGGGACGAAGACCTCGGCGCGATGGCCGAGCTCGCGCGCCGCGTACGCGACCCCGAGGCCGAAGTTGCCGCCGGATGCGGCGATGACGCCGACGTCCGGAACCTCGGCCGCGAGCATCCGGTTGAACGCGCCGCGAGGCTTGAACGACCCCGTGTGCTGCAGCTGTTCGATCTTCAACACGACGCCCGCGTCGAGGCCGAACGCGCCGGTCCCGACCTCGAGTGTCGGCGTGCGCCGAACGCGCCCGACGAGCCGACGGCCGGCGCCCGCCACGTCCGACCGCGTGACGATCGGCCTTTCGCCCACCACCCGACCGTACCCGACGGCCGAGCGCCTCCGCCGGGATCCGGACGAGCTCGAGGATCGTGCAGCCCGCGGGAGGAGCGTGGTTGCGCCGTGCGGCATGCTACGAGGCGCGCATGCCGGCCACTCCACCTGGCGACACCCAGCGGCGCATCGGCCGTCCTTGACACGACTTTCGAGGCGGCAATACCGTTCGCTCCCGAACGAGCTGCCCGTTCGAGGAGGCGAAGCCGCACGTGATGTTGACGGTCGAGGGCGTCGAGGTGTCGCCCGACCACTTCATCGGCGGGCAACGCGTCGGATCGTCCGAGCAGTTCGAGGACGTCTCGCCGATCGACGAGGAGGTCATCGCGCGGGTCTCGCGCGGCGACGCGCGGGAGGCGAACGCCGCAGTCGCGGCGGCGCGAGAGGCGTTCGAGGCGTGGGGGCGGACGCCGCCCGAGGAACGCGCTCGCGTCCTGCATGCGATCGGCGACGGGATCACGGCGCGTGTTCCCGAGCTCGCCGCGGTCGAGACGCGCGACAACGGCTCGACGCTCCGCTCCATGCGCAACAGCGTGATGCCGCGCGTCGCCCACAACTTCCACTTCTTCGCAGACCAACTGATGCGGCTTCGTCACGACGACTTCGACGTTCGCGAGCACACCAACCACGTCTCGTGGGATCCGAGCGGCGTCGCGGTCGTGATCACGCCGTGGAACGCGCCGCTGATGCTCGCGACGTGGCGGCTCGCTCCGGCGCTCGCCGCCGGCAACACGGTCGTGTTCAAGCCGCCCGAGTGGGCGCCGCTCACCGCCTCGATGCTCGCCGACATCGCGCAGCAGGCGGGCCTCCCCGACGGCGTGCTGAACGTCGTGCAGGGGATCGGGGAGGAGGTCGGAGCGGCGCTCGTATCGCATCCGGACGCCGACCGGATCGCGTTCACCGGCTCGGTCGCCACCGGCAAGCTCGTCGCCGCGGCCGCCGCGCAGAACCTCACCCCGGTCTCGCTCGAGCTCGGCGGCAAGTCGGCGTTCGTCATCTTCGGCGACACCGACCTCGACGCTGCCGTGAAGCAGGCGGTCGGTCAGTACGACAACGCCGGGCAGGTCTGCCTCGCCGGGACGCGGCTGCTCGTGCAGGACGAGATCTTCGACACGTTCCTCGACCGTTTCAGCGAGACGGCCTCGGCCCTGAAGCAGGGCGACCCACGCGATGACGACACCGACCTCGGGCCGCAGATCACCCGGGAGCACTTCGACCGCGTCGACGGGTTCGTGCAGCGGGCGAAGGAGGCCGGCGCCAAGGCCGTCATCGGCGGCGGGCCGAACGAGGAGCTCGGCGGGCTGTACTACCGCCCGACGCTGTTCGTGGACGCGCCCGAGGGCTCGGAGATCCTGACCCAGGAGGTGTTCGGGCCCGTCCTGACGCTCCAGCGGTTCGCGGACGAGGACGAGGCGATCGCGCTCGCGAACTCGACGACGTACGGGCTCGCCGCGATCGTCTACACGGGCGATCGAGAGCGCGCGACGCGCGTCTCCGAGCGGCTCGTGGCCGGAACGGTGTGGGTCAACTCGTTCTTCGTCCGCGACCTGCGCGCGCCGTTCGGCGGCGCGCGGAACTCGGGCGTCGGGCGCGAGGGCGGAAACTGGAGCTTCGACTTCTACGCGGACGTGAAGAACGTCTGCACGGCGCCGACGGGCTGGCGGTCGTAGCCGGCGCCGGAAGCGCGGAACAGCCGAAGGGAGGCCGGGATGGGGGAGATCGTCGGCGCGGGGCTCGTCTCGCACGTTCCCACGATCATGCTGCCCGAGGAGGTCCGCCTCGAGATCAACGACGGCAAGGAGATCACGCTCGTCGACGGGCTGCGGCGGCTGAAGTCCGACGTGCTCGACCGGCTGAGGCCGGACACCGTCGTCGTGTGCGACACGCACTGGGAGTCCACGTTCGAGCACATCGTGACCGCGCAGGACCGGCGCCAGGGACGGTTCACGAGTCACGAGCTGCCGCGGGGCATGGCGGGCATCCCGTACGACATGCGGGGCGACCCTGAGCTGGCGAAGGCGCTCGCGGCGCAGGCGGAGGGCCGCGACGACACGTGGATCCTCGCGTCGGACGATCCGTACCTGCCGATCTTCTACGGCACCGTCAACGTGTGGTCGTACCTGCACGGCGACGAGCGCTGGATCTCGATCGCGATCAACCAGACGGGACAGACCGACGACTTCCTGCTGCTCGGCGAGCTGCTCGGGCGGGCCGTCGCGCAGGTCGACCGCCGGGTCGTCGTCCTCGCGAGCGGCGGGCTGTCGCACCGGTTCTTCCCGTTCCGCGAGCTCCGGCATCGCGAGTCGAGCGACATCTCGAACGTCATCTCGCCCGAGGCGGCCGAGGCCGACCGCCACGTGCTGCAGCTCATGGAGAAGGGCGATCACCGGGGTGTGATCGACTTCCTGCCGGACTACCGGAAGCATGCGCCCGAGGGCAAGTTCGGGCACTATCTGATCATGATCGGAGCGTTGGGCGGCGCGCGGTGCACGGCGCCGGGCGAGCGGCTCTCCGACTACGAAGCGTCCGTCGGGACCGGGCAGGTGCACGTGTGGTTCGAGCGCCCGGGCACCGGCTGGACGGGATGACTCGGCAAGTCGGACCAGGAGGGGGTTCGTCGTGGTGAGTTCGGAGCAACATGAGCTGGGCTACGAACGGCTCGGCGCCAAGCGGCTGTCGCTCGTCGACGTGCTCGCGCAGTCCGTCGGCTTCATGGGGCCGGTGTTCAGCGCGGCGTTCATCATCCCGCTGGTCATCGGCGTCAACGCCGCGGCGCGCGGAGCGGGAACGTCCGCGCCGCTGGCGGTGATCCTCGCCGGCATCGGCACGTTCGCGCTCGGATGGATCGTGGCGCAGTACGCGCGGCGGATCCACGCCGCCGGCTCTCTGTACGACTACGTCTCGAACGGCCTCGGCAAGACGATCGGTGCGGCCGCGGGCTGGCTGTACTACGGCGGAACGACCCTGCTCGCCACGGGCCTCGGCATCCTGATCGGCGGATACATCCACGACAATCTGTTGCCCGGCCTCGGCATCAACCTCGACATCCCGATCTGGATCTGGGACGTCCTGCTCGCCGTCGGTCTGTTCGCGGTCCTGTATTTCGGCGTGCAGATCTCGACGCGCGTGCAGCTCACGCTCGCGCTGATCTCGGTCGCCGTCGTGCTCATCTTCTTCATCACGGTGATCGCCGATCTCGGCAGCGCGAACGACTTCGCCAAGACGCTCGATCCGACGCCCGCGCAGGGCTTCAGCGGCATCATGTTCGGCGTCCTGTACGGCGTCCTCATCTTCGTAGGGTTCGAGACGGCCGCGAACCTGGCGGAGGAGACCGCGGACCCGAGGCGATCGATCCCGCGGGCCGTCCTCGGCGCCGTCGTGCTGGTGTCGATCTTCTATCTGATCGCCAGCTACGTGGAGGTCGCCGGGTTCGGGTTCGACATGAAGGTCATCACGAGCCCCGAGGTGGCCGGCGCGCCGCTGTTCGCGCTCGGCGATCCGTCGTCGCAGTTCGGCTCGGAGTTCTGGCTGAAGGTCCTGCTGGTCGTCGTGTTCCTCGACATGCTCGCCGTGTACGTGGGCGCGTCGGTCGCGTCCACACGCGGGGTGTTCGCGCTGGCGCGCGACCGGCGGCTGCCGGCGCCGCTCGCGTCCGTGTCGGAACGGTACGGGACGCCGTCCGGGGCGATCGCGCTGCTGATGGTCGTCCAGGCGCTGCTGATCGTCGCGTCCGAGGCGTGGAACTCGCTGTTCGCGCTGCAGGGGCTGCCGCACTATTTCTCGTTGTTCGTGTGGTGCTCGACGTTCGGCGGGTTCGCGTTGCTCGTCGTCTATCTGACGATGTCGGTCGGCGCGCTCGTCGGGGGACGCAACGAGAGCGGATACGGCAGCATCGTCGTCGCGGCCATCCTCGGCATCGCGATCACCGGCGGCGCGATCTTCGGCTCGTTCTACAAGGTCACCAGCCCGACGATCCTCGCGCCGATCTACGCGTTGGTCTGGGCCGTCATCGGCCTGGTGTACATGAGCGTCGTCAAGGGCCGCGAGCCGGCGAGCGACGCGCTCGCGGACCTGCGGTCCGGCGTCTGAGCGACCTGCGGATGACGATCAGGCTGGTCCTGATCCTCAGCGAGAACTGGACGCTCGTCGGACCCGGCGATCTCGGCGCGCTCGTCGACATGGCGGCGGCCGCGGAGGACGCCGGGTTCGACGGCGCGATGGTGAGCGAGCACGTCGTGCTCGGTCCGGGCGCCGGTGCGAACGGCGTTCCGGCCAACCCGCGCGAGTACGCGCTGCCCGGGAATCAGGATCCGTCCATGCCGTGGCCGGATCCGCTCGCCGTGCTCGCGGCGGTCGCGGCGCGAACGTCGAGCCTTCGGCTGATCGCGAGCTCGATCATCGCGCCGCTCCGGCATCCGCTCGCGCTGGCCAAGCAGCTGGCGACGCTCGACGTCCTCTCGGGTGGCCGGCTGGTCGTCCAGCCGACGGTCAGCTGGCACCGCGCGGAGTACGAGGCGCTCGGCGTGCCCTTCGACCGCCGCGGCGACCTGCTCGACGAGCACCTGGCGGCGTGGCGGCTCGTGTGGTCGGGATCTCGCTCGACGTACGAGGGCGCCCACTATCGGTTCCGGGACGTGTACGTCGAACCGCGGCCGGTGCGCGCGGAGGGGCCGCCGCTGTGGTTCGGTGGCGAGCGCCTCCACGACCGGGTGCTCGGGCGGCTCGTCCGGTACGGCAGCGGGTTCAACCCGCTCGGACGGCCGAGCGACGCGGAGTTGGAACGGCTCGAATCCTCGCTGCTGGCCGCCGGGCGCGATCCGGCGTCGCTCGAGCGCGTCGGCGGCACGCGCGGCCGGTTTCCGGATCCGACGTCGACGGCGGACGTCGACGAGGCGCTGGGCACGATCCCCGACCAGGTCGCGCGCGGCTTCGGGACGATCTGCATCAAGCCGTCACAGTTCGTCGACGACCCTCGCGAGGTACCGGCACTCTGTCGGCGCGTCGTCGAGCGCGTCGCCGCGATGTCGTCGGCGTAGCGCGCCGCGAGGTGGCGGAGCCGCTCCGTCACGCTCCTGCGCTCGAGGCGTCGTCGAACGCGATGCCGCCGAGGTCCACGGCGGTCTGGCCGCCGTCCGCGACGAGCACCGTGCCCGTGACGATGGAGGCGTCGTCGCTGGCCAGGAACGCGATGCACCGCGCGATCTCCTCGGCCTCGGCCGGCCGTCGCAGCGGCACGTGCCGCGTGGCCGCGCGATAGGCGTCCTCGCGCGATCCGCCGCGCACGCCGGCGAGCTCGTCCATGGCGCCGTCGCCCATCGGGGTCGTGACCCAGCCCGGACAGATCACGTTCGCTCGGATCCCGCGGGGACCGAAGTCGACGGCGATCGACCGAGCGAGCCCGAGGAGCGCTGCCTTCGAGGTGCCGTAGGCCGCCGACGCGCCCGCTCCGAACAGGGCGCTCACGCTCGCGACCAGCACGATCGATCCGCCCCCGCGCTCGACCATCGAGGGGATCGCGGCGCGCGCGAGGCGCATCGACGACGACAGGTTGACGGCGAACGTGCGGTCCCACCGTTCGTCCTCCACGTCGGCCACCGTCGCCGGGTAGCCGCCCGCCGCGTTGCCGACGACCACGTCGACGCCGCCGAACGCGTCGAGCGCCGCGCGCACGATCTCGTCCGGGTGCCCGACCTCGGCGAGATCGCCGGATACCGCCCGCGCGTCGATCTCGCCGGCGATCTCCGCGAGGCGGTCGGCCCGGCGTCCGGCGACGACGACGCGCGCCCCCTCGGCCGCGAGCAGGCCGGCCGTTGCCTCGCCGATGCCCGAGGTCGCGCCCGTCACGATCGCCGTCTTTCCGTCGAACCGCATCGATCCTCCGGAGGTCCGGTGCACGATAGCCGAGCCGCGGGCGCCGGGTACCATCGCGTCGTGGACGCGCCCACGGAGGAGCCGGCGCTTCGGCTCGACGCACCGCGCGAGGAGGCGCTCGCGCGGGCCGCCAAGCTCATCGAGCAGGCCTGGCGGAGCTTCGACCGGTTCCGCCCGGAGGAGCCGCCGCTCGACGACCGCGTCCGCGCGTTGCTTCGGGCCGCGCTGCCCGAACGACCGTCGCCGGTCGACGAGGTCCTCGACGACGCCGCGCGGATCCTGGACGAGAGCATCGCGCAGCCGCGTCCGAGGTACTTCGCGTTCATCGGCTCGAGCGGCCTGGAGATCGGCGCGATCGGCGACGCGCTCGCGTCCTGTTACGACATCAACCTCGCGGTCGACGCCGGCGCCGCGACGCAGATCGAGCGGCAGGCCGTTCGGTGGGTGAGCGAGTTCGTCGGCTTCGGCGGCGACGTCTCGGGCGCGTTCACGAGCGGCGGCACGATCAGCAACATGACGGCCCTGTCCGCCGCGCGCGAGCGAGCGCTGCCGGGGACCCGCGCGAGGGGGATGGCCGGCGATCGCGCAGCCGTTTACTGCT
>JBKPTC010000061.1:0-26044 GCA_046735355.1 bacterium | reverse complement strand
ACGAGGTAGTTGCGCGCGTAGCCGTCGGCGACCTCGACGATGTCGCCGGGATGGCCGAGCTTGTCGACGCTCTTCTGCAGGATGATCTTCATCGGGTCGAATACGGTAGCAGCGCGATCTCGCGCGCGTTCTTGACCGCCGACGCGACGTCCCGCTGGTGCTGGGCGCAGTTGCCCGTCACACGCCGGGCGCGGATCTTGCCGCGATCGGACACGAACTTGCGCAGCGTCGGCACGTCCTTGTAGTCGACGTACGTGACCCGGTCCTTGCAGAAGACGCAGACCTTACGCTTCTGCTTCTTCTGCCAGGCCTTGTCGTCCTTCTCCTTCTTCCTGGTCTTGGCTCGTGGCTTACCCGGCATCCAGTGGGCTCTCCTCGTCGCTCATCGGACCAGCGCCGACGCTGACCGGCGCCGCCCAGTCCCCGCCGCCCGAGCGGCCCTGCCGCTCGACCTTGGCGGTGGCCCAGCGCAGGCTGGGACCGATCTCGTCGGCCTCGATCTCGACGACCGTGCGCTTGTCGCCCTCCTGCGTCTCCCACGACCGCATCTGCAGGCGGCCGGCCACGACGACGCGGGTGCCGCGGGTGAGCGACTCGGCGACGTTCTCGGCCAGGCTCCGCCATGCGTTCACGGTGAAGTACGACGTCTCGCCGTCCTTCCAGTTGCCCGCCTCGTCCTTGAACCGGCGGTTCACCGCGACGCGAAACTTCACGACGGCGGCTCCGTTCGGCGTGTACCGCAGCTCCGGGTCGTCCGTCAGGTTGCCGACGATGATGATCTGGTTCTCGCTTGCCATCTCCATCCCCTTCCCTTGCTGTCCGACTCCCCGACGGATGGCCGATCGGAGAGGGGGAAGTGCTACTGCGACGTCGCGGCTGGTTGCGCTGGCTCGCGCGTCTCCGCCGCCTTGACCTTGTCCTCGCGGACGGCGACCTTGAACCGCACGACGTCGTCGGCGAGACGCAGCGCCCGCTCCAGCGGAACGATCGCGGCCGGATCGGCACGGAACTCCACCACTACGTAGTAACCCTCGTTGTGGCGGTCGATCTCGTACGCGAGCCGGCGGCGGCCCCATCGGTCGACGGTGCCGACCTCGCCGCCCGTCTCGGACACGATGCCCGAGACGCGGTCCAGCGCCCCGTTCACGACCGACTCGTCGGCCTCCGGGGGCAGGATGAGCAAGACCTCGTACTGCCTCAGTTCTCCACCTCCTCTGGTCTGGACGGCCCCCACGGGGGGAGCAGGAGTGGTTGGCCTCCAGAGTGTACCGGGCCTGCTCGAGGGCAACGCTAGCACCGCCCTCCGACACACGCTCGGCGATCGGCGGCGACGTCGCGGGTAGACTTCGCGCGCAAAGCCGTGCACTCGGGAAGGAGGCGCGAGCGACATGACCGTCACCATCCACGACCTCCGCGCGTGGAAGGCGGAGGGGCGCCGGTGGGTCATGCTCACCGCGTACGACTCCCCCACCGCCCAGATCCTCGCCGACGCCGGCATCCCCGTCCTGCTGGTCGGAGATTCGGTCGGACGCAATGTCCTCGGCTACCCGAACGAGCTCCCCGTGACGATGGACGAGATGCTCCATCACACGCGCGCCGTCGTTCGCGGCGCCGGCGACGCGATGGTCGTCGGAGACATGCCGTTCATGTCCTTCCAGGCCTCGGTCGACGACGGCGTCCGCAATGCCGGACGATTCATCAAGGAGGCGGGCGCGCACGCCGTCAAGATCGAGGGACCGCAGTTCGAGCTCGTCCGCCGGCTGGTCGAGATCGGCATCCCGGTCATGGCGCACGTCGGCCTCACGCCGCAGTCGGTCAACGGGCTCGGCGGCTATCGCGTGCAGGGTCGCGGCGAGGCCGCCGCCAAGGTGCTCGAGCAGGCGCACGCGCTCGAGAAGGCGGGTGCGTTCGCGATCGTCCTGGAGGCGATGCCGGGCGAGCTCGCCGCCGACATCACGTCGCAGCTCGACATCCCGACGATCGGCATCGGCGCCGGGCCGTCGTGCGACGCACAGGTCCTCGTCATCAACGACCTGCTCGGACTGAACGAGAAGCGGCCGAGGCTCGCGAAGGCCTACGCGGATCTCCGCGAGCAGATCGCGCGGGCGGTCACCGAGTTCGCGCACGACGTCGAGACGGGGACGTTCCCCGACGACGAGCACACGTATCACTAGACGCCTGCGCGGTTCGAGCCGGTCGCGACTCTAGACTCGCCGCGTGGCGGCGTTCCTCCTCGGCCTCGTGCTCGGCGCGCTCGTCGGGGCCGTCGCCGCCTGGGGCGTGCTCCGGCGGAACGGACGGCGGACGGCGGCGGCGCGGAGCGACCCGGTCGCCGAGCGGGCCGAGCTGCTGTCGAAGATCTCGCACGAGCTCAAGAACCCGATCATGTCGATCAAGGGCCTGGCCTCCACCGGGAGCCGGCTGTATGCGTCGCTCGAGGACGCCGAGCGAGAGGACCTGTTCCGGCTGATCGACCTCGAGGCGGGACGTCTGAAGCTCGTCGCGGACGAGACCTCCACGATGCTGAAGATCGACGCCGGAACACTTCGGTACGACCTCCGCGACGACGACGTCGGACGGATCGTCGAGGAGGCGGCGTGGCGGACGCCCGTCGGCGACCATCCGATGTCCGTTCGGGCGGAGACGGGCCTTCGAGCGTCCGTCGACCGCATGCGGTTGGCCGACGTCGTGACGAACCTCGTCGACAACGCCGCGAAGTTCTCGCCCGCCGGTGCGCCCATTGAGGTCCTCGCCCGGCGCGCGGGCGGGGGCATCTCGGTCGACGTCCGAGACGCCGGCCCCGGCATTCCCGAGGACCGCCACTCGACCGCGTTCGACCGATACGCAACGTGGCGCCCGCAGGGGTACGAGGAGGTTCCGGGGGCCGGGCTCGGGCTGTTCATCGCGAGCGCTCATGTCAGGGCTCACGGTGGCCGATTGGACATCGTGGACGCGGAGCCCGACGGTACGATCCTCCGCGTTTGGCTTCCATCGAGGGGGTGAGGGCCGTGTCGGAACTGATTCGCGACGAGCGAGTCACGACGCTCGTGATCGCCGACGACCACAAGATCCTCACCGACGCCCTGGCGATGGTCGTCGAGCGCGACGCCGACCTACGACTGGTCGCCCGGCCAGTGCACACCGCCGAGGAGGCGGTCGACATCTGCCGCGAGGAGCGCCCGGACGTGGTCCTCATGGACATCGTCTTCAAGGGTGGGATCGACGGGATCGAGGCGACCCGCCGGATCAAGGAGCTGTCCCCCGCGACGAAGGTGGTCATCATGACCGCTCACGACGACGAGCGATTGCTCGTCGACGCCGTCGAGGCGGGCGCGTCGGGGTTCCTCGGCAAGGACGAGGCGGCGGACGAGGTGCTCGCGGCGGCGAAGGCCGCCGCGGAGGGCGAGGTCCTGATCGACCCGGCGACGCTGACCCGGCTGTTGCATCAGGTCGCACGCGAGCGCGAGGCGCGCCGCGACGCGCTCCTGCTGCTCGAATCGCTGACCGACCGCGAGCGCGAGATCCTGAAGCTGCTGGCCGAGGGCATGCGCAACGACGGCATCGCCCAGAAGCTGTACATCAGCCCGCAGACGGTGCAGACGCACGTCCGCAACCTGCTGGCCAAGCTCGGCGTGCACTCCAAGCTCGAGGCCGTCGCGTTCGCCGTCAAGAACGGCGCCATCGCGGTCTGACCGCTCGAGGTCAGATGCGATGGCCGATCGACCCCGGGTGAGCCACCCGGAACGAGCAGCCCGACCGCGGTAGCCCCCATCCGGGGGACACGACTACCCGAACACCGGTACCGCGAATTCCCGGTGCCCGGGAATCGCCCGAGCGCGCCGACCTGCCGACATCCGTGCATGAGGGGTCAAGTGGACCCAAGACGCAGGAGGCAGGAATGGCCGAGAACGACCGGCAGAAGAGGGGGCGCAAGCTGCTGCTCACGCTCCTGATCGTCGGCGTCGTCGGAAGCATCGCCGGAATCGGGACGTTCTCGGCGTTCTCCGCGACGACCAGCAACACCGGCAACAACTTCGCAGCCGGCACGGTGTACATCGTCGACAACGACACGGGCTCGGCGATGTTCAACGTTTCGAACGCGAAGCCGGGCAACTCGTACAGCTCGTGCATCAAGGTCACGTACCTCGGCACGCTGGACGCGTCCGTCAAGCTGTACGGCTCGGGCTTCGGCGGCGCGCTCGCCCAGTACCTCACCGTGAAGGTCGAAGAGGGCAGCGGCGCCGCCGGGTTCGGCGACTGCACCGGCTTCTCGCCCTCCAGCACGCTCTACAACAACGTCGCGATGAACTCCTTCCCGACGACGTACGCGGGCGCGAGCGCGACCGGCGGCACGTGGAGCACCAACAGCGCCGTCGACTACCGCGTGACCGTCACGCTTGCCGACGACAACAACGCGAACGGAGGGAGCTCGCCGCTGTCGGCGAACGCCTTCGGGTTCACGTGGGAAGCGCGGAACGTCTAACCGGCGATCCGTCATACGCGTGAGGACGGGGCCGCCACCCCCTCGGCGGCCCCGTCCCACACGAAGGGGACGCATCGATGAACGCGGAGCGAAGCATCGGATGGGCCCGGAGCATCGGGTTCGTCCTCGGCATCGGGATCGCCGCCAGCTCGATCCTCGGATGGCGCGTCCCACGGGGCACCGGCCGCCTCGGCGCCGACGTCGCCGTCGCGTTCCTCCAGACCGGTGAGCTTGAACTCTCGTCGACGGAGCCGATCGTGATGGCGAACGACCTGTATCCCGGCGACGCGGCGAACGGAAGCGTCGACGTCCGCAACAGCAGCGCGTCGAAGCTGTCGGTCGGCGTGGCCGCAGAGCCGTCGACGGCCGACCTCGACGAGGCGCTCTGGATCGACGTCCGGGCCTCCGGCACCCAGCTGTACCGCGGCCCGCTCGGCGAGCTCCGCGACGGATCGACCAGGTTCACGATCACGTCGCAGCAGACGCGGACGCTCGCCGTCCGCGCCTGGCTTCCGGGAGGCCTGTCGAGCGGCTACGAGGGCCGGGTCGACCAGATCAACCTGACGTTCGACCCGAGCGTCGTGGCGGCGAGATGACCCGGGTCCGATCCTTCCTGCTCGGGGCGATGGCCGTGGGGCTCATCGCGCTCGGGTCGGGGACCACGTTTTCGGCGTTCTCGAGCACGACATCGAACGCCTCGAACGCGTTCTCGGCGGGAACCGTCCGCATCCGCGACAACGACTCGGGCGGCGTGA
This sequence comes from bacterium, assembly GCA_046735355.1. Lineage (GTDB taxonomy): Bacteria > Actinomycetota > UBA4738 > UBA4738 > HRBIN12 > DATAEU01. The sequence continues at coordinate 20,806 of JBKPTC010000061.1, read as the reverse complement.
TGTTCTCGACGTCCGGCGTCCGCCCCGGAGACGCGGCGAAGGTCAGCTGCATCACCGTGACGTACGACGGCTCGCTCGACTCGGACGCGCGGCTGTACGCGACCGTCTCCAACGCCGGGGTCGAACAGTACATCGACCTCAAGGTCGAGACGGGCACGACGACGTCCGGATTCGGAGACTGCTCCGGGTTCTCCGCGATCTCGACGCTGTACAACGACACGCTCGCGAACTATCCGACGGCGTGGGGCTCGGGGCTCGCCGAGCCCGGGAACCCGTGGACGTCCGGCGAGGCGCACGCGTATCGCTTCACGATGTCGCTCCAGAGCTCCGCCCCCGCGGCGGCGCAGGGCACGACCGCGACCGTGACGTTCCGGTGGGAGGCGAGGAATCGATGAGCGCCGTGGCGGTCGCGAAGCCCTCGCTCCGGTTCGTCGGCGCCCGCGCCGTCACGGCCGGCGTCCTGTGGACGGTGGGCGGGGTGCTGTTCGGCATCTGCATGGCCGTCACCATCCCGTTCTTCTTCGGGATCAAGAGCCTCACGGTGCTCTCGGGCTCGATGGAGCCGACGATCCACGTCGGCGACATCGTCGTCGTCCGTCAGATCCCGGCGGTCGAGGCGCGGATCGGCGACATCGTCACGTTCCGCGACCCGACCGACCGCAACAAGCTCATCACGCACCGAGTTCGTTCGATCACGATCTCGAACGGCTCGGTCCGGTTCGAGACCAAGGGCGACGCCAACACGAGCATCGAGCAGTGGAAGATCCCGAGGGACGGAACCATCGGGCTCGTGATGTACCGCGTTCCGAGGCTCGGCTACGTCCTGTTCTACGTGCACGGCGCGATCGGACGGCTCCTGCTCGTCGTGGTGCCCGCGCTGTTGCTCGGCGCCTACGAGATCTGGCGGATCTGGAGGCCGGCGGCCGGCGTGCCCAAGACCGTGGACGTGGAGGAGACCGGTGCGAGTCACGGCTGACCGCGCGCGGCGTGTCGCCGTCGTCACCGTCCTGGGGCTCATCCTCGGCGTGGGCGGAGGCGTCACGTACGCCGCGTTCTCCTCGACGACGTCGAACGGCGCGAACACGTTCGCAACCGACACGGACTGGACGCCACCGAGCGGTACGTCGGTCATCGCCAAGACGACCGCGACGACTGGCGGTTACATCTCCCAGGGCTCCGCGTACTACGTGTACGCCAGCGCGACGGACTCCGGGAATCCGGCGAGCGGCGTCGGTTCCGTCCGGGCGAACGTCTCCAACGTGACGACGGGACAGACCAACGTCGCGCTCACGACGACGGGCGGACCGTGGACGATCGGAGGCGTTTCGTACAACTACCGATCGGCGTCGCTCACCGCGGAGAACCCGCTCGCCGCGGGCGTCAAGACCTACACGGTCACGATGATCGATTCGCACGCTCCGGCGAACTCCTCCGGGGCGGTGTCGTTCAGCGTGACCGTCGACAACGCGGGCCCGTCCGCCGCGAACGTCCAGGCGAACGTCGGCAACGGCACGCCGGAGGCCGGTGACACGCTGACCTTCACGTTCAGCGAGGTGATGGAGCCGACGTCGATCCTCGCCGGCTGGACCGGCGCGTCGACGTCCGTCCAGGCCTTCTTCCAGAACGGCGGGTGCGGAACGAACGACTCGGTCACGATCCAGGACTCCGCGGGCGGAACGGGTGTCCACCTCGGCACCGTCTGCGTCGGCGACGTCGTGAACGGCAACCGCAGCTTCACGACCTCGACGATGGTGCTGTCCGGTGTCGCGCAATCCGTCGTCACCGTGACGCTCGGTGGCAACCCGGGCGGGACCAAGGCCGCCAGCAACACGACGCTGACGTGGACGCCCAGCGCGCTGGCGACCGACCTCGCCGGCAACGCGATGTCGACGACGGCCGTGACCGAGAGCGGAGCGCTCGATACGGACTTCTGATCCGAGGCGTGCGAAGCCGGGATAATCCCCCGGTGCTCGAGCTCGCGAAGCGCCCGATCGGCCTCGGGGTCGTCCTCGCCTGCCTGGCGACCACGTTGGCCCTCGGCGCGGCGCTGAAGGCGCCCTGCGCCTCGGGAGGCGCGATCTGGCAGAGCGGCGGTCAGTACACGCGCTTCTGCTATTCGGACATCGTCCCGCTGCTCGGCAGCGAACAGCTGACCGGCGGCCGCCTCCCCTTCCTTCAGCCGTGCGAGGACCGTGGCATCCAGTGCGACGAGTATCCGGTGCTGTCGATGTATGCGATGCGGCTGGCCGCCTGGGCCTCCAACTCGCTTCCCGGCTACTTCTGGGCGAACGTCATCCTGCTCTCGATCGCGGCCGTCGTCGTCGCGCTGGCCCTGTACCTGTTGGTGGGGGCGCGTGCGCTCGTCTTCGCCGCTGCGCCGACGCTGCTCGTCTACGCGTTCATGAACTGGGACCTGTACGCAGTCGCGTTCGCGACCGTCGCGACGTTCGCGTACCTACGGCGGCTCGACGGGTGGTCGGGCGCCCTGCTCGGGCTCGGCGCCGCCGCGAAGATCTATCCTGCGCTGCTGGTCGTGCCGTTCGTGCTCGGCCGGTTCCGCGAGCGACGACCCGACGGCGGCGTCCATCTCGCGTGGGCCGCGGTCGGCGCGTGGCTCGTCGTGAACCTGCCGTTCGCGATCGCGGCCCCGAGCGGCTGGTTCGAGTTCTTCCGCTACAACGGCGAGCGGCCGGCCGACTGGGACAGCCTCTGGTTCGTGATCCACCACCGGCTGACGGGCGAGATGTACTTCGCGTCATCGCCGGCGATGAACCTCGGCTCGGCCGCGCTGTTCGCGGTCGTCTGCGTCGCGGTCTGGCTCGTCCGCGGCCGGGGCGACCCCGACTTCCCCCGTTGGACGTTCGGGTTCCCGGTGATCGTCGCGTTCCTGCTGACGAACAAGGTGTACTCGCCCCAGTACGGCCTGTGGCTGCTCCCGTGGTTCGCGCTGGCGCTTCCCGGGATCCGGAGCTTCGTCGCGTTCGAGATCGCCGACGTCGCGGTCTTCGTCACGCGCTTCTCGTGGTTCGCGCGTCTGTCCGGCCACGGAGGCGTTCCGATCGGTGCGTTCGAGATCGCGATCGCGATCCGGGCCGTCGTGCTGGTGTGGTGCCTGGTCGAGTGGTGCCGCGCACGCGAGCTCGTGACGGTCGGGAAGGACGACGCGGCACCCATGCCGGCGCCGGCGCCGGCGCCGGCGTGACGCCTCGAACGCGAGACGCCGTTCGGTACTCGCTCGTCGTTTTCGTGGCCGTCCGTGTCGGCCTGTTCGTCGTCGGCCTCGTGGTCCTCGCCGCCGTCAAGCCGCTCGATCCGGTGTCGGTTCCCGGGTGGCCCGCACCGCCGTTCGCCGACGGCGGATGGCACAACATATTCACGGCGTGGGAGCGGTTCGACGCGCTGTGGTTCCTGCGCATCGCCGCGGACGGCTACCGCCTGACCGACGGAAGCGCCGCGTTCTTCCCGCTGTTCCCGGTCGCGATCCGCGCCGCCTCGTTTGCGCTCGGCGGACATCCGTTCGCTGCGTCGATGCTCGTGTCGAACGCGTCGTTCGCCGGCGCGCTGTGCGTTCTGTATCTGCTCACCGCCGAGGAGCGGTCGGAGTCGACGGCGCGCACCGTCGTGCTGCTGACGGCGCTGTTCCCGTCGGCGCTCTTCTTCTTCGCTCCGTACAGCGAGCCGATGTTCCTGCTGCTCGCCCTCGTCGCGTTCCGCGCCGCGCGGCGTCGCTCGTGGCTCGCGGCCGGGCTCGCCGCGGCGCTCGCTGCGATGACGCGCAGCGTCGGCATCGTCCTCGCGCCCGCGCTCGCGGTCGAGGCGGTCCACCAGTGGCGACGGGACGGACGATCGCCGGTCGCCGGGCTCGCGGCCGCGCTCAGCCCGGCCGCGGGGCTCGGGCTGTATCTGTGGTACTGGTACGCGCGCATCGGGGACGTGCTCGCACCGATCCACCTCCAGGCGAACTGGGAGCGGCAACCGTCGGCGCCGTGGATGACGCTCTTCCACGCGACGAAGGACATGCTCCGGTTCGTCGGCATCGCCAACGGCGGCTACTGGGCGATCGACTGGCTGATCGTCGTGCCGGTGCTCGCCGTGTCGGTCTACGCGGCGCTGCGGTACCGGCCCTCCTACACGGTGTATCTGTGGGGCGGCCTGCTGATCCCGTTGTCGTACGTGTTCGAGTCGCGCCCGCTGATGTCGATGCCGCGGTTCGTGCTGCCCCTGTTCCCGGCCTTCTGGGCGTTCGCCGACGTCGCCGAGCGGTGGCGCATCCCGCGTTCGGCGCTGATCGCGGCGTCCGCCGTCGGGCTCGGATGCCTCATGGTGCTGTTCGTCAACTGGTACTACATCTTCTAGCGGCGTCTACGCTGTCTCAGCTTGTCGCGCCTTCTCGCGTTTGGGCACGTGAGCGGGGTTGCCAAGGTCGCATAGCGGACGCATCGCCGAATCCTCGTGGTACCGCGGTTAGCAGGCGGTTAGCAACGACCGACGCTTGTCCGGAGGCAGACGTCGCGATGCCACGCCCAGCCGAGGCCTAGCGGCACGCTGATCCACGGGGCACCGCCGTTCCGCGACCACGTGCCCGAGGTTGAGCACGCCGTGCTGCGCGAGAATTCGCGAACGTACCTTGACGCCAACACACTGCGGTGGGGGGGGAACGTCGATCCTGCCCAACCCTCCGCCTAGAATCAGTTCCGATCAACGCGACGAGGAGCGACGCATGCACATGTACCTCCTGCTCTACAGCGGTGGTGACATGCCGAAGACCGAGGAAGAGAACAGTTCGATGATGAACGCCTGGGGTCTGTGGTTGGGCGATATCGGTGAGGCGCTCGTTGACGGCAATCCCTTCACCGCGACCGCCAAGCGCGTCTCGCCTGACGGCGTGGTTGCGGATGGTCCGGTCGGGCCGATGGCATCGGGCTACTCGCTCATCAAGACCGGCTCGATGGATGATGCCGTCGAGATGGCCAGAGCCTGTCCCGCGAAGCTCAGCGGCGCGACCATCTCGATCTTCGAGGTGCAGTAGCCCTCGCTGGGCGAGGGTTCTCGAATGTACCTCGATGGGGTGTCAGGGTGAAGGAAGCACCGGAACAAGCAAGTCCACTTCGTCCCGGCGTCGATAGAACTCAAGGTGAGGCCGAGTGGGGTCGCGGTCCGGCCGGTCCGCAAGCCTCTGCATCGCGGGCGGGATGCGATCGTAGAGCGCCGGCGGCTCGCCTTTGAGCCGAACGCGGACGTATCTCCCCCCGGGAAGGGTTCCGGCTTCCAGACCTACCGAACGGGGGTCGTCGCCTTCGCGGAGGACCACGCAAACGGCATACCGGTTCGTTCTGGGATCGAATGAACCGTAGAACTTCCGCCCCTGAAGGGATCCAAGGCGTTGTTCCACCTCACTCCACGCCTGCCTGATCGCCGCGACATCGTCGGGGACATGTTGGAGCATCACCGACACTTCACGACGGTCGACGTGCGATTCAGATTCCGACATGCCTGCGAGAACTGTAGATGGACCGCAGCGCGCGTGTCCGGCGCCATCAGGCACGCGTGCGCGGGGTTCGCGAATGTCCCTCGAGTACCCTGGCTGCCGGAGGTCCGAAATGGCCGATCTTCCGGAACACGAAGAGCGCGAAATCAGACAGTACGTCGAGAGCCAAGGACGAGACGACGACGACCCAGTTGTCCTCGTGCAGAAGGTGGGCTCCGAGCGGATCCTCAGCCGCGTTCACCAGCTTTACGACGTCCACACCCAGAAGGCGCGCTGGTGGGTGATCACCGATCCCACCAACCTCTACTCCCAGGAGGACTTCCCCGAGCTGGACATCGCGCTCACGTTCCACATCGGGCTCGCTATCCGCATCGTTCACAACAGTCGGAAGGAGGCACCCGAAGAGGACGAGGCTCGCCTCGCCGGCGCCTGGCGCCGATTCACCCAGGCGCTCGACGCGATGAACACCGCGTCCGAAGCGGCCGACTTCCAGGCGATCGGCGTGCGATGTCGAGAGGCACTGATCGCCTTCGTCCAGGAACACGCCGATGACGAGTGGGTGGGAGAGCTTGAAGCGCGGCCGAAAGCGTCGGATGTCAAAGGGTGGGGGACGATCTTTTCTCAGCGCCTCGCCGACGGCCGAGTGAGGGCGTACATGTCGAGCCTCGTGGAGCGAACGTGGGATCTTACGGTTTGGCTGCAGCACTACGACAACGCCACGCCGCTCGATGCCGAATTCGTTGTGGATGCGACCGGGCACCTGCTGCAGAAGTTCGGAATGCTCATCCGGCAACGCGAGGAGGGCCCACCGCGTCGGTGCCCACGGTGCGGTTCGTACTCACTCCACGAGGACATCGAGGTTGTCGACGAGTCCGAAGTGGACAATGCCGATGAGGGCTTCCTGACGTCTGACGTCTGTCGGGCCTGTGAGTGGCGATCCGAAGCCACTTTCACTAGCTGGGCCGAGCACTTCGCGGGTGTCGACGCTGATCACGTTGAGAGATACCTCAACAGCTCCACCCGGTTGTCGGACACGTTCGATCGCGGCAGCGGAAAGTAGGCGGCGCGGACGTCGATCTGTCACGCTCCGGCGTTACGCGCTGTGGATGCCGAGACCACGCGGACGCTCGACGCCCATCAGCTCCTCGAGGGCGCCGTCATCTTCGGTCTCGCAGGCTTGCGCGCCGGCGAGGCCTGCTTCGTCCGGTGGGGCGACGTGGCCGACAACGTCCTTCACGTCCGCGGCTCCTCGTGGGAGCGACGAAGACGGGGCGCACGCGTTCGCTCACGCTTCCTTCGGGCGAGATCGCAGCGCTGCGCGCGTTCAAGGCGCGGGAGGCAGAACGCGCCTGCTCGCCGTCGGCGTTCGGATCTCTGATGGAACCAGCATCCTCACAGACCCGGTCGGCGACGCGCTGAAGCCGGCGTACATGTCCGCCACGTTCCGAGCGTTCGCGCGGCTGCACGAGCTCGACATCACGTATCACTTGCTGCGGCACACTGCGGCGAGCCTCATGCTCGCGAGCGGCACGGATGTCCAGACGGTCGCCGGTCGGCTCCCTCACGCGAGCGCGACGACGACGCTGCAGACGTACTCACACTTGATCGGTCAAGCCGACCGGGACGCCGCCGATCGGCTTGAGGCGCTAATGAGGAGGGACGAGGCATGACGACGGCTGACGATCGCAGCGCGACCGACGCGCTGACCCAGAAGGGCTTCACATTGACGCCGCTGCCCGACGGGTCGACGCACGTGATCTTCCCTGACGGCCTAGCGCACGTCCTTTGCAGTGACCCGGCGGCTGAACACGGCGCCATCTCGGTCGCGCAGCTTTATGAGGCGGTGGAGCACGGTTCATCGGTGGCCGGTTAGCAGCCGGTTAGCGGGACACCCGAAGTCGCAGGCGAGCGGCGCCTCCGCGATTGGCACTACATCTTCTGAGGTCGCGGCGCCGGGTCCCGCGCCGCCGCGTCGGCCGCGGCGTACCGCATTTCCCGTATGCGCGCGGCGGAAGGGAACCGTCGGCTCCGCGGGTGTCGTTCCGACCGCTCCCCCGCATGTCGAGATCGCCTCGCACGGGCGTCACCGGTCTCAGCGAGAATTCCCGTGACGGGCTACACCTTCTGACCCGGACGGCCGACATATAGGATGACCGAGTCCCTGGCCCCGACGGCGGGCCGAACGGCAAGGAGCGAGCTGTGACGATACGCGTCGCCATCGCCGACGATCACTCGCTGGTCCGTCAGGGCCTGCGCCGCTACCTCGACATGGCCGACGGCATCGAGGTCGTCGGCGAGGCGTCCAACGGCAAGGAGCTCATCGACCTCGTCAACAAGGAGGAGCCGGACATCGCGCTCGTCGATATCCGGATGCCCGAGATGGACGGGCTCGAGGCCGCGCGGCACGTCCGCGACGATCATCCGAAGGTCGGCGTCATCATGCTGACCGCGTACGACGACCGGCAGTTCGTCGTCGAGGCGGTTCGGTCGGGCGCCCGCGGATACGTCCTCAAGGCGCGCGACGCCGAGCACCTGATCCAGACGGTTCGACTGGTCGCCGGTGGCAACATGGTGATCGATCCGCAGCTCGTCGTGGCGCTCGCCGAGGAGCTGTCACAGGCCAAGGAGCGGGACCGCCGGGCGGAGACGCTCACGGCGCGCGAGATCGAGGTGCTCCAACTGCTCGCGTTCGGCCACACGAACCGCGACATCGCGGAGCGTCTGTACATCTCGCCGGACACGGTCAAGACGCATCTCGAGCACATCTTCGAGAAGCTCGGCGCCTCCGACCGCACCGCGGCTGTCGCCGAGGCGCTGCGCCGCCGACTCATCGAGTAGTCGGTCGCCCGGCGTAGGCCGGGAGGGGTCTCGATCGACTGGCTCGGGTGATGGAGTCCCCTCCGGGCGCGATGCATGATGGAACATCCCATGAGGACCGAAACCGGCCGGAACCGGTCCTGGGTCACGCCTGCCGCGTTGCTCGTCGCGATGGGCGTCGTCGCCGGGGCCTATCTGCTCGCGCCGCGGACCGTCGGACGGACCCGCGGCCTCTCGGACGCGCTCGTCGCGATCGCGTGCCTGGTCGCGACGATCGTGATCGCCCGGCGCCGGAGCGACGTCGAGGAGTGGCGCAGCGCCCGGTTCCTCGCGTTCGGCACGCTGTCGCTGGCCGCCATCGCGCTGCTGTTCGCGATCCAGGACGTCCGACAGGACCTCGACCTGGGTCCGAGTGGCTTCGACGTGCTGTTCGTGGTGGTGGCGCTCGTCTTCCTGGTGCCGGTCGGCATCGAGTACGCGGACCACTTCAACCGCGACGACCGCCGCGAGATCGGCGCCGACGTGGCGCTGATCGCGGCCGCGCTCGGCACGATCCTGTACCTGCTGATGCGGCCGGAGAACGCCGACGCGCGCGTCTCGACGTCGGTCGCGGTGTTCGCGCTGATCGCGGCCGGCGGCATCTCCGCGTACGGCGCGCTGGCGCTGTGGGTGCCCTCGATCGCTCACGTCGGACAGTTCTTGATCGTCTCGGTCTTCGCCGTCTCCGTCCTCACCTTCGGGCAGGACTGGGTCGTCGGCGGATACGACCCCGGCTCGCGCCCGATCGACATGTCGTTCGCGCTCGGCGCGCTCGCCCTGGCGTTCCTCGTGTACGTGCTGCCGCGGCAGGTCCATGCCGACTCCGTCGCCGGACCGACGCGGTACGGGCGGCCGATCCTGACGACCGTCGCCGTCGCGACCGCGTGCGGCGCGCTCGGCCTCGTCGCGGCGCTGGAGCACAGCGACGTCGTCGAGGTCCGTCAGGGGCAGGTGCTGATCGCGCTGCTCGCGCTCGCGATCGCGATCCGGATCCTGGTCAACCAGGTTCGGAGCACGCATGCCACGCGGGCGGTTCGAGATGCCCTGGACCAGAAAGAGGTCGCGCTCCGGGAGACCGACAAGGCGCTCGCCCGGCTGCAGCGGGCCAACGAGACGCTACGCGAGTCCGAGGAGCGGCTTCGCCTGGTGTTCGAGGCCGCGGTCGACGGGATCGTGGAGCTCGACGACAAGGACGTGATCGTCCGCGCCAACGAGGCGTTCTCGCAGACGCTCGACCTTCCCCAGGCGATGGTCGAGGGGCAGTCGTGGACCGCGCTGGCGGCGGCGATCGACGCCGACGACACGTTCGCCACGCTGCCGTCGACGGGACAGGGCACGCTGATGCGCGAGGGGAACGCGATCTACCTCGAGGCGCGCACGTCGCTGATCCCGGGCGACCCTCCACGCCGGCTGCTGCTGGTCCGGGACGTGACGGCGCAGCGTGTGGCCGACCAGACGATCCGCTCGCTCTTCAAGTTCCTGCAGGACCGCGACGAGGACCGCACCCGGATCATGCGTCGGACCAACGCCGCGATCGAGAGCGAGCGCAACCGGATCGCCCGCGATCTGCACGACGGACCGGTCCAGGGCGTGTCGGCCGCGTCGCTGTCGCTCGAGGCCGTGCTGCTGATGCTGCGCGCCGGCGAGATCGGCGAGGGCGTCGAGGTGCTCACGAAGGTCCGCAAGGAGCTCGCCGAGGAAGCGGACAACCTCCGGCGTCTGATGTCGGGGCTGCGCCCGCCGCTGCTCGAGGAGCGGGGTCTCGTGCCGGCGCTGCGCGAGACGCTCGACAAGTTCGGACGGGATCACGGGATCGAGACGTCCTTCGCCACGCAGAACGTCGAGGACGTGCCGCAGGATCTCGAGACGCTCGCCTACCGCGTCGTGCAGGAGGCGCTGTCCAACGCCAACAAGCACGCGCGCGCGACGCGGATCACGGTCTCGGTGGAGGCGCTCGCCGGGCAGCTGCGCATCGAGATCGGCGACGACGGCGTCGGATTCGACTCCGCGAAGGCGCGCGAATACCTGCAGATGGGTCGCGTCGGACTCGCGTCGATGCGCGAGCGCGTCGAGCTCGCGAACGGAACGTTCATGGTGCACTCGAACCCGGGACGCGGAACGACGGTGCTCGCGACGCTGCCGCTCGAGTCCGTGCCGGGACCGCGCGAGTTCGCGGGCGCGTAGAGCCGGCTTCGATCCGGAACGACCGTGAGCCGACCGGGCGCCCGGTCAGCCGGTGCCGCCGTTGCCGTTCGGCGCGGCGGTCGCCGTCGGGGTCGGCGTGGCGGTCGCGCTCGGCTCGGTGGACTCCGTCGGGCTCGGCTCCGTCGTCTGCGTCGGGCTCGGCTCGTGCGTCTTGGTGGGGCTCGGGCTCGGCGCCGGCGGCGGCGTCGCCGCGTGGCCGGTGAACCCGCTGAGGTCGTACGAGGGGAACGGCCGGACCGGCATGCCCTGCGTGGCCGCGGCCATGAACCGGTTCCAGATGAGTGCCGGAAGCGTTCCGCCGAACACCTCGCCGTATCCCTCCACGTCGGTCATCGAGATCTCGCCCTTCGGATAGCCGACCCACACGCACGTCGCGAGCTGCGGCACGTAGCCGCAGAACCAGGCGTCCACGTACTCCTGCGCCGTTCCCGTCTTGCCCGCCTGGGGTCTGCCGTCCGGGACCCGCGCCGCGGTGCCGGTCCCGTAGGAGATGACGCCCTCGAGGGCGTGGGTCGCGATGGCGGCGATGTTCGGGTTGATCGCGCGCCTGCCCTCGTCCTTGAGCCGGTACTTCGTCTGTCCCGTCGCGCTCTCGACCCGGGACAGCGGCGTGGCGCGTCGGTAGACGCCGTTCGCGGCCAGGGTCGCGTACGCGTTCGTCATCTCGAGCGGGTTGACCGACTGCGTGCCGAGCGTGATCGAGCAGACGTCCTGCAGCTTGCTCTTGATGCCCATCCGGTGGGCGACGTCGACGACGTTCTCGGGCCCGACCTGCGACACGAGCTGCGCGAAGACCGTGTTCACGGAGTACGCCGTGGCCTGCCACAGCGAGAACGTTCCGCTCTCCTCGTCGCTCGCGTTCGAGGGATCCCACGGCTGGCCGTCGGTGTAGCACTCGGGATCGGGGATCGTGATCTGACTGGGTCCGTACCACGTCGAGTTCGGACTGATCTTGTCCTCGAGCGCGGCGACGAGCGTGAAGGGCTTGAACGCGGATCCGGCCTGTCGACCGGTGCCGCCGTAGCCGCGCGCGCCGGACAGGGCGAGGTTGACCTGTGACTTCTGGAAGTCCGCGCCGCCGTACATCGCCTTGACCTCGCCGGTCCGAGGGTCAATCGCGACGAGCGCGGCCGATGGATCGCCGCGCGTGCTCAGGACGGACGCGACGGCCGACTCGGCGTGCGACTGCATGTCGCGGTCCAGGCCGGTGTAGACCTTGAGACCGCCGCCGAAGACCTCGCCGCCGCCGTACTTGCGGATGAGCTCGCGGCGGACGTAGTCGAGGTAGTAGCCGAGCTTCGGGTTGAACCCAGCCGTCTCGTCCGCGTTCTTGAGCCCGGGCGCCTTGAGCGGTTTGGTGCGGAGCTGATCGGCGCGCTCGGCGGTGAGGTAGTGCTGGTCGACCATCCGATCGAGGACGTAGTTGCGGCGCCCGATCACCAGATCGTGGTTGTCGGGATCGGCGGGGTCGTACAGCGTCGGGTTCTGGATCATGCCCGCCAGGAGCGACGATTCGAGCGGCGTCAGATCGCTCGCGCGATGGTCGAAGTACGTCTCGGACGCCGCCTCGACGCCGTAGGCGCCGTGCCCGAAATAGATCGTGTTGAGGTACTTCGCGAGGATCTCGTTCTTCGAGTACTTCTGGTTGAGCTTGACGGCGAGCAGCACCTCGCGGACCTTCTGTCCGAGCGTCCGGGGCGGCGTGACGTACTCCGTGATGCCGTTCTTGTCCTCGACGTACCGGCCGGCGTAGACGGTCTTCACGAGCTGCTGGGTGATGGTCGATCCGCCCTGCACCACGCCGTGCGAGACGACGTCGGTCCAGGCGGCGCGAAGGATCCCGACCGGATCGAACCCCGGGTTGGTGTAGAAGTTCTTGTCCTCCGTCGCGATGACCGCGTCGCGGATGGACTGCGGCATCGCGGAGAACGGGATGATCGTCCGGTCGACGGAAGAGTGGAGCTCGCCGATGCGCTTGCCGCCGTCGTCGAAGATGTACGTCGTCTGAAGCGGCGGCGGCGTGTCCGGAAGCGTCAGGTGCGCGTAGACGTACAGCATCGTTCCGAACACCAGGAACGCGCCGAGGACCGGCACGGCGAGGAACACCCACCAGTAGCGACGGAAGAAGCCGCTCTTGCGCTGGTTCTTCCGCGCGGCCCGGGAGGCGCGACCCGAACCCGGCGTCGGTTCATCGGGTCCCTTGCGAGTTGCGGTGTCGACCGCCAAAGCCAGCCGATTGTACCCATCGTGTCGTTCGGGTACGCCGGATCGGTCGACGACGCGATGTGGAGTTCCGGTTGCGGCGGAGCGGATCCGGCGGTGAGGCCGTCAGCCGGCGAACCGGGCGACGAACGCCTCGGTGAGGTGGTTCCACTGGCACGCGGTGCAGACCTCGACCACGTAGCACCACGAGCCCGGCCGGTCCGCGGCCATGGCCAAGCCCTTGTCGAGCGCCCAGACGCGCCCGTTGTTCTCGCGGAGGCTGTCGCCGTAAACGTAGGCGAGCAGGACGAGCTTGGTCGTTCCGCACACCGGGCAGTCGCGGCGGGTCGGCTCGCCGACGTGCTTGGCCGCGCGGATCAGCTCGGGGTGCGCGTCGCAGATGTCGGCGCGCGATTTGAGGCCGACGCGCGCCTCGCGGATCAGGGCGCGCTTGGCGAGCGTGTAGTCCACCGTGGCGAGGAGCGCGTTGCGCCCCCGCGGCGGCCGTCGCACCGTTCTCGTCCGGGCTGCCATGTCGGGGCATGGTACACCCACACTCGGACTCGGTCGTTCGGTCGTTCGGCCACCTCGTCGAGGCAACTCGGGCGACGGCGGAGTGGCCCCAGCCGGGGACATCGCGCGGAGCTTCGGACCGCGTCTGCGGCGGCACCGGGGCGCCGAGATCGCGACTACGGCACGTCGACGACGGCGCGAGCGGACGCGTTCGCCACTCGGTCGTCCGAGAACAACAGGAGCCGCCCGACGGCGACGTGAACCGTCACGGTCGCCTCGAGCGAGCCCGCGTCGCACGCGCACGTCACGACCGAGCCGCCGTTGCGGACGGCGTACTCCGACGCGACGTCGACGGGATCGCGGCCGCTCGGCATCGCGAGCTCCTGCGCGGCGGCCAGGGCCGCGGCGTCGGCGGCGTCCTGCGCGCGCGACGAGGCGAACATCGCCGTGGCGACGTCCGCCGTGCCCATCACGACGACCAGGATGACGCCGAGCAACGCAACCAGAACTACGGAGACAGAGCCGCGATCATCGCCGGCTCGCCGCATCATCCGAACTCCTGCCGCATCGTGACGACGGCCTCGACACGCACCGAGCCGGGGACCAACCAGCCCGCCAGCGGGGCAGCGATCGCCACGTCATAGGACGCGCGAACCGACACCGGATCGCCGAACGATCCCGACCGAACGATCTCGATGGACAGACGCGCGGGATCCAGACCCGTCGCCGCGTCGATCGCGCTTCCGCGGACGGCCGCGTCGTCCGGCGTCACGGCCGCCTCGCGCACGCCCGCCCGAGCCGCGTGCTCAACGACGAGCCGATCGCGGGCGATGACGCCGACCTGGACCAGCCCGAGCGCGACGAGGAGCAGCAACGGCATCACGAGTGCGAACTCGACGACCGCCGAGCCGCGGTCGGCGCGGCCGGGGGCCGCCGGCCGCGCATGCGTCGGCGAGCCCCCCGACCGTCGTCGATGCGTCACTGCGCGCTGCCGGCGACCTGATCGATGATGTCGTCGAAGAACGCCGGCAGCTTGCCCGACGAGCGTGCCCAGGCGATCAGCACGACGGCGACCGCCGCCGCCGCCAGGATCACCAGCGCGTACTCGGCGGTCGTCTGGGCGACCTCCGCCGCGAGTCGCGTGCGGATGCGCACGTACCACCTGACGAGCAACGAATCCACCTCCTTCGTTCGGTTACCGGATGGAGCCGAGGGTCGCGACCAGGACGGGCACGACCGTGAGGAGGAGGAACGCGGGGAGGACGAGGAACACCAACGGAAACAACATCTGCACCGGCGCCTTCCGCGCGCGTTCGGTCGCCGACGCCCGCCGGGCCGCTCGGACCTCGTCGGCGAGGATTGCGATCGGTTCGGCGGTGCTGGACCCGATCGACTCGGAACGTCGGAGTACCGCGATGGTGCGGCGAAGATCGGGCGCATTGAGACGATCGGCGAGTTCGCCGAGCCGATCGCGCCACCTGGCGCCGAGCTCGACGTCGCGCAGCGCGGATCGAAGCTCGTCCGCGAGCGGACCGTCCATGACGGAGACGGCGCGCCCGAGCGCCGCCGGAGCGGGCAGTCCCGCGAACGCCGCGAGCGACAGCACGTCGAGCAACAGCGGGACGTCGCGCTCGATCGCGCGCGTCCGGCGTTTGGCCGCGCGACCGGTCAGGAAACTCGGCGCGCGAAGCACCGCGACCGCGACCAGCGGCGACAGCATCGCGGCCGGCCCCCCGATCGCGAGCGATGCGACGACGACCGAGACAGCAGCGACGACAGCGCGACCCGCGAACTTGGCGACGTCGACGCCGGTCCCCGCGATCGCCGACGCGGCTTCGAGACGCTGGGCCGAGACGGCGGTCCGCACGAGCCTCGAACGGCCGATCCGGTCGAGCGGATCGCCGGCTCCCGCGGTCGGTCCCACTCGGCTCAGCACGGGCGCCCCGCGAAACGCGACGGCGGCGACCGCCAAGATCACGGCAAGCGACGCCAACGCCGGAGCGACCCACGGCGATGTCACCCTTCGACCCGCAGGAGCGTTCGGATCCACAGGAACGCGAGGCCCTGCATCGTCAGCCCCACGACGATCGCGCTGCGACCGGCAGTCGAGGAGAGCGCGCGTTGGACGTCGGTCCGCGCCGTCACAGACAGGAACAGGAAGAACCCGATCGGCAGGAACCCAAGGATCGCGCCGCTGAGGCGCGCCTGCGCGGTCAGCGATCGCAGCTCGCGGGCCGACGCACGTCGCTCCCGAAGCGTGCGCGCGACGCGATCGAGAACGGCCGGAGCGTCTCCTCCGGAGCGCTGGTGAAGCCCGAGCACGCCGGCGACCAGCCGCCCGTCGGGTCCGGGGACCGCCGCCACGAGATCGAGGACCGCCCGATCGACCGGAACGCCGAGGGCGATGCGGTCGACCAGCTCGACGAGCCGCGGACCGAGCGGCGGGCCGACGGTCGAGGCCGCCTCCTCGAGCGCTCCGGTCATCGAACGGCCCGCGCGGAGGGCGCCGGCCACGGCCGAGACCGCGTCGGCGAGACCGTCCTCGAGCGCGGCCGCGTCCTGGCTCTGCCGGCGCCGACGTCGGACGCGCGGAACGACGACGCATCCGATCGCACCGGCGAAGGCTCCGCCGACGCCGGCGACCGCGTACGCGGCCACCGTCACGAGGACGACGACGACCAACCACCGAAACGGAGCGAGTGAACGCAGTCCACCGGGAACGGACGCCGACACGTCCCGACCCACGATCGACCGCCGAACGTGATCGCGCTCCGACGCCCGCGACGCGAGCGCGACGAGCGCGACGCACGCCGACGCACACGAACCGGCAATGAGGGCTCCGCTCATGCGCGATCCTCCGCCGAAGCGAACATCGCGTCCGGCAGCGTCTCGCCGCGCTCCCGCATGACGTCGCGGAGGCGCGGGACCTCGCCGGTGCAGACGAACGATCCGTCGCGTCCCTCGCGCGGGCGGAATCCGAAGATGGTGCTGGTGGTGTGCTGACCACCGACGAGATCGCCGACCGTCGCGATCTCGGCCACGACGCGGCGTCCGCTCGGCAGCCGCGCCATGTGCACGACGAGGTCGACCGCGGATGCGACCTGCGCGCGTACGTGCTCGATCGGGAGCTCGACGTCGGACATCATCGCCATGGTCTCGAGCCGCCAGAGCAGGTGTCGGGCGGAGTTGGCGTGCGCCGTCGAGAGCGACCCGTCGTGTCCCGTATTCATCGCCTGCAACATGTCGAGCGCCTCGCCGCCGCGGACCTCGCCGACCACGATCCGGTCGGGTCGCATCCGAAGCGCGTTCCGGACGAGATCGCGAACGGTGACCTCGCCTCGGCCCTCGACGTTGGCCGGGCGGGCCTCGAGCCCGAGCACGTGCGGCTTGGCGAGCCGCAGCTCGGCCGCATCTTCGATCGTGACGATCCGCTCGCCGTCCGGGATGAACGCCGAGAGCACGCCGAGCAGCGTCGTCTTTCCGGAGCTGGTTCCGCCCGAGACGAGGATGTTGGCGCGGCCGCGAACGCACGCGGCGAGGAACGCGAGCGCGCGCGGTCCGAGCGTTCCGCCACGGACCAGGTCCTCCGGGCCGTACGGGATCGCGGCGAACTTCCGGACGTTGAGCGCGGGACCGCAGAGCGAAAGGGGCGGAACGATCGCGTGCACCCGGCTGCCGTCCGACAGTCGAGCATCCACCCATGGTGATGATTCATCGACCCGAAGGCCAAGCGGGGCCACGATGCGCTCGATCACGTGAAGGACCGCCTCCTCCCCCTCAAACAGACGGCCCGCCACCTTCTCGATCCGCCCCCTTCGCTCCACGTAGACGTCGTCGGGCCCGTTGACCATGACCTCGGTCACCTCGGGGTCCTTGAGCAGGAACTCGATCGGTCCCAGCCCGACGACCGCATCCGAAACCTCGTTCACGACTCGCGCGAGCGATCGCTGCGGAAGGATGTGCCCCTCCTCGCGCAGGATCGCGAGCGCTTCCTCGCGCACCCGAAGCCGCCGCTCGGCTCCCGGAACTCGACGCAGCCGGTCGACGTCCACGCGAGCGAGCAGCCGGTGGTGCAGGTCGCTGCGAACGTCGGTCGCGACGCTCACGCCGGCACCTCGAGCAACGCACCGGCGATCCGATCGATCGCGCGCCCGACCCGACCGCGCGCCGGCAGCAGCTGACCGCGGTCCTGCGCCGCGCGAACGCCGCTCGCCGCGGGGACGACGCCGAGCGCGGCCCGACCGAACACGCGCTGCACGTCCGCGACGGCGACGTCCGCCCGGACCGCGCGATTCACGACGAAACGACAGCGCTCCTCGATGTCACACGCCGCGATCGCCCGCTTCGCCGCCCGGAACGAAGCGACGTCGAGCGTCAGGACGATCACGATCTCGTCAGCACGCGCGAGCGCGGCGCGAGAGACGGGCGAAACGGCGCGTGGCAGGTGCACGACGACGATGTCGGCCGCGCGTGCGGTCGCCTCGAGCAACGCGACCACGTCAGTTGGTTCCGGCGCCGGTCCCTCCGGGTCGCCGCTTCCCGGCACGACGCGGAAGCCGGCCGGATGCGTCCACGGCCGCGCCGATCCGGCGCCGATGCCGTCGTCGAGGAGCAGATCGACGAGCGTCGGCACCGGCTCGTCCACCGGAATGCCGAGGGCGGCGCCGATGTCGTCGAACAACACATCGACGTCGACGAGGACGCAGTCACGACGACGCCGAGCGAACGCCGCGGCCAGATGCGTCGCGAGGAACGTCGTGCCGGCCCCGCCGCGCGAACCGAGCACGGCGATCACGCGACCGACGCCGGAACCGTTGGCGGCCGCGGCGGCCGCTCGGCGCGACGCCGAGGCGAGCTCGTCTCGCTCCTCGGGCCACAGGTAGAACCCGCGCGCCCCGGCGCGGATCGCCGCACGGAGCGAGCCCACCGATTCGCGCGTGTCGACGGCGAGGACCGGGCGATCGCCCGGAGGAAGCCCTCGACGCAACATCGACGGCGAGATGACGAGCGCGTCGGGCTCGAGTTGACGAACCGCCTCGGCGAGCTGTCGCTCGTCCACGGCGGTCGCGACGACCTGCGTACCGCCCGCACGGTCGAGGAAATGCATCACTTCCTCCGCGACCTCGTGCTCGTCGACGGCGAGCACGACCCGAGCGACGTTCTCCATCACCACGCCTCCAAGAGGGCGACCGCACGGGGAAGCGAGGGAGAGGAGATGCGACGCGCCCGGCGCCGCGGCGTTGCAGAGCGAACGTTACGTGGAGATCGCCGCGCGAACCATCCCCAGCCCGGCCGATTTCACGTGCGAGGCCGCCGGACGGGGTCGCCACGACGCGGCGGATTCGAAAGCCGCGGCGCGTGGTGTCGGAACGGCGCTACTGGCCGGGAGGCCCGCCGCCGTTCCCGTTGCCGTTGTTCCCGTTGTTGCCGTTGCCGTTGCCGTTCCCGGGACCGCCGGTCGGCGACGGCGACGGCGACGGGGTCGTCGTCGTCGTGGTCGTCGTTCCGGTGCTCGACGAGGACGACGACGAACTTCCGCCGAACGGGATCGGCGCGGGTCTGAAGTCGAGCTCCGACTCGTTTCGGAGCGCGTACAGCATGAAGTCGTGCCAGATCGGCGCGGCGAGGGTTCCGCCGAATCCCGTGCCGTAGCCCGGAACGTACGGCATCGGGATCTCCGCGCGCGCGTAGCCGACCCAGACGGCCGTCGCCAGCTGCGGCGTGAACCCGCAGAACCACGCGTCCTGGTAGTCCTGCCCCGTGCCCGTCTTGCCCGCGGCCGGCCGCCCGATGTCCGCCGCCGTGCCGGTTCCGAACTTGATGACGTTCTCGAGCATCGCGGTCGCCTCGTCGGCGACCGAGGCCGGGATCGCCCGCTCGCACTGCGGCTCCGCCCGATAGATGACCTTGCCCGCCGCGTCGACGACCTTCGTGATCGCGACGGGCGCGCAGTGCACGCCGTGGTTCGCGAGCGTCGCGTAGCCGGACGCCATCTGAAGCGGGGACACGGGCGACGTTCCGAGCGTGAGCGGACAGACCGGAACGAGCTCGTTGGTGATCCCCATCCGGTGCGCGACGTCGACGACCTTCTGCGGGCCGACCTCGTCGATCACCTGGGCGAAGACCGTGTTGACCGAGTCGGCCGTCGCGACCCACAACGGGAACGAACCGCCACCCGGCTCGGCGTTCTGCAGCTTCCAGTCCTCGCCGCCGCCGCACGTCGGGATCGTCTTCGGCGAGTCGCCGTTGTAGACCTTCGTCGGCGGGATGCCCTCCTCGAGGGCCGCGACGAGCGTGAACATCTTGAAGGCGCTGCCGGCCGTTCTGCCGCCGCCCGGATCGACGGCCAGGTTGTACTGGTTCTGCTCGCTCCACGGCTGGTTGCCGACGGCCATCGCCTCGATCCGACCGGTGCGCGGGTCGATCGACACGAGCGCGGATTGCGGCATCCCGCGTCCGCCCATCCGCTGCTCGAGGATCTGCTCGGCGCGCTTCTGCAGATCCGGCTCGAGGCTCGTGTAGACCTCGACGCCGCCCTGGAACAGCAGCGTCGCACGCTTGCGGACGGTGCGACCGAACGCGTCGTTCGTTAGGAACTGGTTGATGATGAACTGCGTCCAGTACGAGTTCGGGCCCGAGATCACCTCGTGCCGCATGTCGTTCGACAGGCCGAGGCCCGCGTGACGAGCGTGATCGTACTCGCCGTCGGTGATCCAGCCGAGCTCGAGCATCCGGTCGAGGACGTGGTTGCGCCGATGCTCGGCCCGGTGCGGATACCGCAGCGGATCGAGGTCCTCGGGCGCCTTGATCATGCCGGCGAGAAGCGCCGACTGCGCGAGCGACAGATGCTTGGCCGTTCGCGCGAAGTAGAACTCGCCCGCGGCGGCCACTCCGTACGCGCCGTTCCCGAGATAGATCTCGTTGAGATACATCTCCAAGATCTGCTTCTTGGTGTAGGTGTTCTCGAGCCGGACGGCCGCCGTCGCCTCCTGAAGCTTGCGCGAGAACGTGCGCTCGTCGCCGACGATGGTGTCCTTCACGAGCTGCTGGGCGATCGTCGAGCCGCCCTCGACGATCCGGCCGGAGATCGCGTTGGTGATCGCGGCGCGAACGATGGCCTCGGGGTCGATGGCGCCGTGCTGGAAGAACCCGCTGTCCTCGACGGCGAGCACCGCCAGCCGGGTCGACTTCGCGACCTGCTTGAGCGGCACCACGCGGCGGTTGTAGTCGAGGCTGATCTGTTCCATGAGGGAGCCGTCACCCGCCCGGATCGTCGACCGTTGCGGCATCGGCGGGATGTGCAACGGCTTGTCGATCTCGTCGAAGAGCCGGCGGTCGACGGCGTCGGCGGACGACCCCGCCGCGAGCACGACGGGGACGAGCCCGACCGCCAGCACCACCGCGGCCAGCACGATGACGGCGAGCATCGCGACCACGGAGGCGGGGCGGCGCTGATCCGCGGGCAGGCGTCGGACCGCGCCGATGGGCGCCGTCGAGGGTTCGAGAGCCGGCCGATGCCGCTTCGGCTCGCCCGGCTCGAAG
>JBKPTC010000060.1:0-10126 GCA_046735355.1 bacterium | reverse complement strand
ACGACGACCCGCTGGATCAGCGCGAGCATCGGCGGAAACAGCATCGCGAACCCGGCTCCCTGCACCGCCGCGGCGGCCAGGGCGACGTCGTAGACGCCGATCGCCGTGTAGCCGAGCATGCCGACGCCGATCGCGATCACGCCGGCGTTGACGAGCAGCGCTTCGTGTCCGGTCGCGCGGCGGAACCGAGTCATGACGAGCGCCCCGACGAGCGCGCCGCCTCCGTGAGCGCTCCAGAGGAACAGGAGCGCGTTGCCGCCGTGGTGCAGCGTCTCCTTGACGAACAAGGGCTCGAGCACGAAGAACGTGTTGATCAACGCCCATCCGAGCGCCGAGACGAGCAGCAGCACGCGCAGGACGGGATCGTGCCACGCCGTTCGGGCGCCGACGCGAAGGTCTCTCAGCGACACGGACGGCTGCTCGCCGCGCTGACGGACGTCGGGCAGCCGCAGGATCATGAGGACCGGCACGAGCGCCGCGGCGAGCGAGAGCGCGTAGACCAGATCGGCGCCCGAGACGTCGAGCAGCCAGCCGCCGCCGAGGGTGCCCACGACGAGCGAGAGCTGGAACGCGACGGACAGCAGCGCGTTGGCGTGGACCAGCGCGGCGTGGTCGACGAGCAGCCCGGTGAGCGCCGAGCGCGACGGCTCGATCGTCGCGAACGCCGCGCCGACGAGGAACGACGAGGCGTACAGCCACGGCAGTGAGCCGGCCACGAGCGCGAGCGGGACGGATGACGCCATCGCGACGTACCCGATGATCGCGAGCCACTTCGGGCTCCATCGATCGACGACGAGCCCCTGCAGGAGGCTTCCGAGGATGAACGGGACCGACAACGAGATGCCGAGGATCGCCATGCCGGTCTTGCCGGCGTGGAACCGGAACGCGGCCTGGGCGAAGACCGTGCCGTAGAACCCCCAGAACGCCAACCCGCTGAAGCCGTGCGCGACGAGCAGCCACCGGAACGGGCCCGAGCCGATCGGCGGCGACGGCGGATGCGGTCCTTCGAGGATCGGCGCCTCGGCGAGCGGGCCGGCGCTGTGGCCGGCCTGCTCGAGATGCGCTGTCTCGTCCATCCGTCCTCCCTGCCGCCGTCCGCGCGCGTCTGCCAGGTGTCACCATCCGGCAGAACCGCCGCTCGCGTGCCAGAGCTTCCGCGGCGGCGGCTGACCCTCGACCGCCCGTCCCGCCAGCGCGTCGGCGAGCGATCCGTCCCGCCGAGCCCGCTGGAGCGCCGTCAGCTCCCATGCGTCCTCGGCGATGATGCTGACACCGCGCCGGCCGGTTCGACGAACGGTCCCCCTGACCGCGAGTACGAACGCGTGGAAGATGGTCTTCGCGATCTTGGGCTGCACGCTCTCGAAGACCGTGACGTCGACCGGTCCGGTCGCGTCGTCGAGCGTCAGGAAGATGATCCGCTGCCCGCTCTTCACCGCCGGCGTCTGCGACGCCACCTTGACGCCGGCGACCACGACCCGCGCCCCGCCGCGCTGCCTCCACAGATCGGCCGCGCGCACCACGCGAAGATCCCGCAGCAACGGCTCGAAGAACGACACCAGATGCCGGCTGGCGTCGACGCCGAGGACCTCGAGCTCGGCCCGCACGCGCTCGGCGTCCGAATACTCCGGCAAGCCGAACGCCAGCTGCTCCGGCGAGCCCGACAGATCGAGCGCGAGCTGATCCCCCACGCGTTCCGGTTTGCTCACCATCGCCGTGTACACGCGATCCCGCCGCGTCCCCGACGGCAACCGATCGAACCCGCCGGCGTGCGCGATCGCCTCGACCACCGGCTGCGCCACGTTCGTCCGCCGGATGAAGTCACCGACGTCCTTGAACGGCTTGTCGGCGCGTGCCTCAAGGATCGACCGAACCTCGGCGTCCGAGATCCCATGCACGTCCTTCAATGCCAACCGGATCGCGTACGTGGCCTGCCCTTCATCGCCGACGGAGCGAGCCGCGGAGTCCGCCAGGGGCTCTGACCGGAGCGAAGCGGAGGGAAGGAGCGAAGCGCCCCCTGGCGGATCCGCGGGGAGCGACCCCTCGACGACGCCCGAGACGGACCCCTCCCCGCTCGCCTTAGCGGGTCTCGGTTCCACGACGTAGTCGGAGTCGCTCTCGTTAACGTCGAGCGGGAGGATCGGGATGGCGTGTTCTCTCGCGTCCTCGAGGATCAGACGTCTCGGGTACATGCCGGGCTCGTGCGTGAGTACGCCGGTCAGGAAGTGCGCCGGGTAGTGCGCTTTGAGCCACGCCGATTGGTACGTGGGGACCGCGAACGCTGCGGCGTGGGCCTTGCAGAAGCCGAAGGAGGCGAACGACCAGACCTCGTGCCAGATCCGGTTCGCGTCGTCGTCGTTCAGCTCCAAGTGCTCTTTGGCACGGCGTAGGAACCATGTCTGGATCTGGTCGACCTCGAGGTCGTCGGACAGGTGACGGCGGACACGGTCGGCCTCGGACAGGTCGCAGCCGGTGACGGCGGCGACGGTGCGCATGACCTGCTCGTGGTAGACGATGACGCCGTACGTCTCTTGCGTGCCGGCGCGGAACGACGGGTGGAGGTACTCGGGCTGCTGCATGCCGGCGCGGCGCTTGAGGAACGGCGTGATCATGTCGGACTTCACGGGGCCTGGGCGGAAGAGCGAGATGTCGACGATCAGGTCGTCCCAGCGGTCGGGCTGGAACTTCTGCAGGAGCTCGCGCTGGCCGGGCGACTCGATCTGGAAGCACCCGAGCGTGTCCGAGCGGCGGATCAGCTCGAACGTCGGCGGATCGTCGAGCGGGATCTGGTCGAGGTCGACCTTCTCGTGCTCGGTCCGCGCGATCTCGTCCAGGCAGTGCCGCATCGCCGAGAGCATCCGCACGCCGAGCACGTCGAGCTTCAGGTAGCCGAGGAGCTCGACGTCGTCCTTGTCCGCCTGGATCATCCGGTAGCCCTGGTACGAGCGCTCGAGTGGGACGCGGCGGATCAGGTCGTCGTTGGACAGGACGATGCCGCTCGGGTGCAGGGCGAGGTGGCGGGGGAAGCCGTTCAGCCGCTCGGCGACGCGAAAGAGCGTCTCGAGCTGGCCGGCGTTCATGTTGGAGCCGGCGAGCTCGGGGAGCTGCTGCATCGCGGTGCGGAGATGGTGCGCGCCGATGTGCGGAAAGGCCTTTGCGACGGTGTCGACCTCGACGTCCGGCAGGCCGAGCGCCTTGCCGGCCTCGCGCACGGCGGCGCGCGCACGGTACGTCTCCACCATCGCGACACACGCCGTGCGGTCATCGCCGTGGCGTGACAGGACCATGTCGTACACGTCCTCGCGTCGAGCCGACTCGACGTCGATGTCGATGTCGGGCAGCTCGTCGCGGAGCGGGTTGAGGAACCGCTCGAACACCAGGTCGTGTCGCACCGGATCGACGTCCGAGATGCCCGTCAGGTAACAGACGAACGAGCCGGCCGCGCTTCCCCGGCACGCGCAGCGGATGCCCATCGCGCGGATGTCGTCGACGATGTCGGCGACGGTCAGGAAGTACGCCGAGTACCCGAGCTTGTGGATCATGTCGAGCTCGTGGTTCAGGCGATCCACGACGGCGCCCGTGCGTTTCACGCCGCGCCGCTCGATCCCGCGCCAGCACCGTTCGGCGAGGACCGACGAGGCCGAACGTCCGGCCGGCGTCGGGAAGTCCGGGAAGTGCACCTTCCTGAGTCCGAGGTCGAACGCGCACATCTCCTCGATCTCGAGCGTCGCGTCACACAGCTCTGGTCGCTCGACGAACAGCCGCCGCATGTCGGCCGCCGGCTTGAGCCACCCCTCGGCGTTGGTGCGAGTGACGTTGTGCGCGTTGATCGGCGCCAGCTCGCGCATGCACTCGAGCGCGTCGGCCAGGAACGCGTCCCCAGGCACGAGGTAGCGAACGGCGTTGGTCGCGACCGCGCGCGTCGACGTGCGCTCGACGAGCCGGAGCAGCGCGCGGACCTCGTCGTGCGATCGCGGCTCGAGCCGCTGCTGCACGCCGACGAACACCCGCTCGCCGAACGCGTCCTTGAACGGCGCCATCGCGAGCGCCGCCGCCGCGGGTCGCCCCGCGACCGCGAGCCGTCCGACGGTCGACGCCGGTCCGAGGATGCCGACGAGCCCGTCAGCGTGCGCGCAGATCTGCTCGACCGACAGCGACGGCTCGCCTCGCTCCCCGAGCATGTGCGCGTCGGTCACGAGCCGGCAGAGGTTGGCGTAGCCGTCGCCGTCGACGGCGAGGAGGATCACCGTGCGGTCGGTCGGGCCCTCGCCCGAGCTGCTCGGACGGCCCTTCGGGCCGCCTCGACGACGCTCGGGCGAGACCCTCCCTCCCACCGTGGCGACGGTCACGGTGGCGCCGAGGATCGGTCGGACGTCGACCTTCTGACAGGCGTCGACGAAGCGGGTCGCTCCGTAGAGCCCGTCGCGGTCGGTGAGCGCGACCGAGCGGAATCCGAGCTCGGCCGCCCGGCGAGCGAGCTCCTCCGGCGAGAAGGCGCCGTCCTTCAGCGAGAAGAAGGAACGGACGTCGAGGTGGACGAAGCGCCGGGAGGAATCGAACACGTGTTCGATTCTAGGAGCGCCCTCCGACGTCTGTCGAGGTCCGGCGGACGTCGGGATTGGCGGCCGCCGGACCGTTCACGCGTCGGGCCAGACATACGGGAGGTCGTCCGGAACGTCGGGGAAGAAGCCGCGGTACCAGTCGGGGTCCTTGCGGACGAGCGCCGAGCGGTGCGAACGGTGGAACGCCTCGTTGCCGAGCCACGGCGGAAGGAGCTCGAGCCGCTCGAGCTCGTCCTCGGACGCGACGCCCTCGGGTCGGTACGCCTCGAGCTGCTCGAGCACCGTGTCGGCGCGCCCGGCCGCGATCCACGCGCGGCAGATCGCCACGCCGTACGCGATCAGCGCGTCCTCGTGACCGCGCCACATCTTGACGACCGGATGATGGCGCCATCCGTAGTTCGGGACGTGCTGCGCGCGAAGCACCTGCAGGGCCTCGACGCGCTGTTTGCCGAGCCGGCGCGGATCGAGGACCTGCGCCGTGCGCTCGAAGCTCGGATACGGAAGGAAGGTCTGCATCGCTCCCCTCGAGGGTAGATGCCGCTCGGAGATGAGCAGACGGACCGGGACGATGCGATCCGCGGCCGACTTCCTGCCGGCCGAGCGCACGCTTCCGGCGCTCGTCGAGGCGTCGAAGACGTGTCGCGGATGCGACCTGTACCGCGATGCGACGCAGACCGTCTTCGGCGAGGGGCCGGCGCGCGCCGAGATCATGCTGATCGGCGAGCAGCCCGGCGATCGCGAGGACCGCGACGGGCATCCGTTCGTCGGACCGGCCGGGCAGCTCCTCGACCGAGCGCTCGAGGCCGCCGGGATCGATCGGACGACGGTATACGTGACCAACGCGGTCAAGCACTTCAAGTTCGAGCCGCGCGGCAAGCGGCGGATCCACAAGAAGCCGAACGCCGAGGAGATCCGCGCGTGCAACCCGTGGCTCGACGCCGAGCTCGACGCGGTCAAGCCGACGATCGTCGTGTGCCTCGGGGCGACGGCCGCACAGGCGGTCATCGGTCCGTCGTTCCGCGTCACGCAGCATCGCGGCGAGTTCGTCGACACGCCGCTCGAGCCGCTCGTGACGGCGACCGTGCATCCGTCGTCGATCCTGCGCTCCCCCGACGACTCGACTCGAGCCGCGGAGACCGAGGCGCTGATCCGCGACCTCCGCACGGTCGCCGAGGCGATCCGGAACCGCTGATCGGCGGCGATCCGACGGCGACGTTCCGAACGGCACGCACCGGCTGACGCCGGCGGCTCGGCGTCAGTCCCAGAGACGCTCGAGATGCCAGCGATCGCCGCGCCGGTCGTGGTACAGGTCCCAGATGGCGCCGCCGCGCGCCTCGACGCGCCAGTACTCGCGGTCGCGCCCGTCGGACCACCAGCGTCCCTCGATCCGCCAGCGCCCGATCACGTCGGCGATCTCGTACCGCCGGCCGCGCCACACGAACGCGCACGGCATGCCGGCGTCCCGCTCGACCCGAACCTCGACCTGCTCCTCGTACCGCTTGGACATCGCCCTCGCCGTCCGTCCCCTCGTTCCGACCCCTCGTTCCGACTGCAAATCGAACATGTGTTCGATGCGGGTGGCGACTGTACGTCTGGGCGGTGAGCGCGTCAAGACCGAGATCCGGAGACGCGTTCCGATGCGGCTCGAGCCCTACCCCGAACGCGCGGCACGAGGAGCGAGGGTGGCGGATCGTGTCGGCCGCCCACGGCGAGTGCTCCGTGACCGGCGAGAAAACGGTCGACCCGATGAGCAATTTTACGCAGGAGGGCGCGACTGCCCGACGATCACCGACGAACAGGGTCATCTGATCGCGTCGTTCCGACCGCGCGCGATCATCTGGTGGGATCGGTGGTCGAGTGCGCGACCGACGAGCCACTGTGCGACGACGACTTCCGCGGCCGCCCGGCGCGACCCGACGGGATGTACTACGAAGGCGCCGCGGCGATGTACGTCTCGCGTCTCCTCCTTCGACGCAGCGCGACCGCCCGTCGGCCGCTGGGTGGCATCCCGCACCGTCCCGACCGCGCGTCCGCGGAGTATCGTCGACGGATGCCGGCAACGCCCCTGCTCGCCGTCGTTCCGAACTTCAGCGAGGGGCGGCGGTCGGACGTGATCGAGGCCATCGTCTCGGCGTTGCAGGTGCCGGGCGCGCGCCTGGTCTACCGGCAAACCGATCCGGACCACAACCGGCTCGACACGACGGTGCTCGGCCACTCCGACGCCGTTCGGCGGAGCGCCATGGCCGGCGCGCGCGTCGCGATCGAGCTGATCGACATGAACGAGCATCGCGGCAGCCATCCTCGGATGGGCGCCGTCGACGTGATCCCGTTCATGCCGGTCCGCGACGTCTCGATGGACGAGGTCGTGGCGCTCGCCCGCGCGTTCGGCCGCGAGCTCGCGGACACGCTCGATGTCCCCGTGTACCTCTACGACCGAGCCGCGCTCTCGCCCGAGCGCGCGAGCCTCGCCGAGGTACGCCGCGGCGAGTACGAGGGCCTGCGCGACGCGGTCGCGCGGGGCGAGCGGCTTCCCGACTTCGGCCCACACGAGATCGGCAGGGCCGGCGCGGTGGGCGTCGGCGCGCGCAAGCCGCTCGTCGCGTTCAACGTGTACCTCGACGGAACCGACGAGGCGGCCGCCAAGGACATCGCACGATCGGTCCGCGAGTCCTCCGGCGGGCTGCCCGCCGTGCGCGCGATCGGCTTCGCGGTTCCCCAGCGCGGCGGCGTCGTCACGGTCTCGATGAACCTCGTCGACTTCCAGGTGACCGGCCCGCGCGCGGCGTTCGACGTGGTCGAGCGCGAGGCCGCGGCGCGCGGGATGTCCGTCACGTCGAGCGAGATCGTCGGGCTCGCGCCGCAGGCGGCGCTGCCGGAGGGCGACGCGGCGCATCTGCGGCTGGAGGGGTTCGACCCGGACGCACAGATCCTCGAACGGCTGGTCGACGACGGAGGTGGAGCGTGAGCACGAACGGCGGGATCCGCTCGGAGCGGATCGAGGAGTTCCTGGACCGGCTCGGGTCGGACAGCCCCACGCCGGGGGGCGGCGCCGCCGCCGGCGTGGCGGGCGCGAGCGGGGCGGCGCTCATCGCGATGGTCGCGAACCTCACGATCGACAAGGAAGGCTACGAGGCGGCGTGGGATCGGATGCGCGAGATCCGACCGATCGTCGACGCCGGCCGCGACGAGCTGCTGGACCTGGCCGACCGCGATGCCGCCGCCTTCGACGCGGTGATGGCGGCGTTCCGCATGCCGAAGGAGACCGACGACGAGAAGGCGGCCCGGCGCGAGGCCATCCAGACGGCCTTCGAGGGCGCGGCGTCGGTGCCGCTGCAGGTCGCCGGGCGCGCCGCCGAGATGATCGACCTCGGCCGCGAGGCCATCGAGATCGGGAACGAGAACGCCGCGTCCGACGGGCTCAGCGCCTCCTATCTGCTGTACGCCGCCGTCGAGTGCGCCGTCGCGAACGTCCTGATCAACGCGGCCGCGCTCAAGGACGAGACCAAGAAGCGCGAGCTGCTCGGAGCGGTCGAGCGCATCCGCGAGACGGCCCGCCGAGACGTCGACGCGTCCGCGGCGGCGTTCGCGTCCAGGGTCGGGTGAGGAACGCTCCGCGGTGGTCGCCGGGCGACACCGTCGTGCTGCGCGAGATCTGGAGCGGCCGCGTCTGGACCGCCCGCCCGACCACCGTGGTCTGTGATCGCAGCGACCTCCTGATGTTCTTCGTGCCGCTCGGCAGCGTCGCGATGATGCCGTTCACGCGCGACGGCCGCCCGCTCCACGCGTTCGTCGACATCGACGCGAGCGGCTGGGAGACGCGCGCCGCGGCGTGGACGGACACGAGCGTCCTGTCCTTCGCCGAGCCGGAGCGCCCGCACGCAACGCTCGCGTTCTGGGACGCGTCGTGGACGTTCCTCGGCTGGTACGTGAACCTCCAGACGCCGCTGCAGCCGACGGCGCTCGGGTTCGACTATCTCGACCAGGAGCTCGATGCGTGGGTCGATCCGGAAACCGGCTCTTGGTCGTGGAAGGACGAGGACGAGCTCGAGCGCTCGGTCGCGGCCGGCATCTGGACGCAAGCGGACGCCGAGCGCATCCGACGCGAGGGCGGCGCGATCGTGACGCGGATCCTCGAACGGCGACCGCCGTTCGACCGCGAGTGGCGTGACTGGCGGCCGGACCCGGCGTGGACGACGCCGCGGCTACCGGCCGGGTGGGACCGCCTCGAGCGCGTCTGAGCGAACGCGAGCGACGAGCGAGCGCGCGAGCAGCGCGAGCCACCCGGCCGCCGTCGCGATGACGACCACGGACGCCGCGCCGGCATCCGACAGCGAGCCGCCCGCCCGGCTCCACACGATGCCGGTGCCGATCACCGCGACGACGCCGAGCGAGGCCCCGAGCGCGGCGCGCTCGATCGCTCCGGCGCCGATGCCCGCCGCGCTCCACCCGGAACCGATCACGAGGAGCGCGCCGACGGACAACGCGGCGCCCACGATCAGCGCCGACGACGGCACCGGCCGCGGAGCGGTCGCCGGACCCAGGTCGGCCGGCGCGGTCGGGCCGCGAACCACGACGACGCCGTCCCCCACCTCCACCCCGACCGCGTCGCCCACGAGGCGATCGGTCTTGACGTAGTACGGCGCCATGGCGATGACGATCGGATCGCGCACCAGCAGTGGGCGCAGGGCTCGCCAGTACATCGCCGAGACGGTCGCGAACCGCGGATCGTCCGGCCGCGTCGACGGCCGGTCGGCGAGCAGGCTCCTCGGGTCGCCGACGTACACCACGACGCTCGGCACGAGCGCAGCCGGCGCCGACGCCCGGATCCGCCGGAACGCCGGAACCCCCCCGTAGTCGGCATCCGGATGACGTCCGTCGGCGACGAAGACGACGGGGCGCTCGTCTGCCGTTCGAGACAGATACCGCATCGCGAGCTGGGTGCGCGCGAGCACGTCGGGTTCGACGAAGGGCGTCGTCCGATCGAGCGCCTGCCACGCGAGCGCGCCCGTCGCCGCGAGCGCGCCGACGGCGATCGCCGATGCCAGGACGGCGCCGGCGACGCGCGCCCACCGAGCGGCCACGCGGATCAGCGCCGTCAGGGCCTCCGCCCCGAGGATCGGCAGCGGCAGCGCGAACCCGAGCAGTCGCTGGAACGGGATCGTCGCGCCGGCTTCGAACGCGATCCACCCGATCAGCGGCGGCAGCAGCCAGATCGACAGCAGCACGAGCCCGCGCACCCGCGTCGCGCGATCGCGCTGGAACGCGACGAGCGCGACGCCGCCGGCCGCGGCGATCGCGACGAACAACGGGACGCGGAGGTACGGCGCCAGGCGCGCGAGATTCTCCGCGTAGCCGGCGTGCGTCTTGCCCGCGAACATCTGGGGCGGGGCCGGCGCCAGGGCGGTCGCGACGCCGATCGCGAGCACGGACCCGAGCGCGACGATTCCGAGGCGCGCAGCGGGCGAGGAACGCACGGGCGTCCGGCGCCGGCGCGCGATCGCGCGCGGCGTCTCGAGCGCGGCGGTCGCCGCGATGACGCACACGACGACCGCCGCAAAGATCCAATG
>JBKPTC010000059.1:0-5468 GCA_046735355.1 bacterium | reverse complement strand
GGACAGAACCCGGCCATCGTCCTCGGCGACGCGGACGTGGACGCCGCGGCGAAGATCATCGCCGGCGCGGCGATGGGCTACGCCGGCCAGAAGTGCACCGCGACCAGGCGGGTGATCGCCGTGGGAGACGCCGCGGCCCTGGCCGAGGCGCTCGCGGCGGCGATTCGATCGCTCGGCGTCGGCGATCCGTCGAGCGCCCACACGGTCGTCGGACCCGTCATCACCGAGCAAGCGCGCGACCGCATCCGCGGGGCGGTCGACCGGGCGCGCTCGGCGGGTGGCACGATCGTCCACGGCGGAGCGGTCCCCGACGACGGGTGGTTCGTGTCCCCGACCGTCGTTTCGGGGCTCGGCCCCGAGGAGGAGCTCACCCAGCAGGAGGTCTTCGGGCCGGTCGTCGCGGTCCTGTCGGCGCGCGACGTCGACGAGGCCGTCCGAATCGCCAACGGCACGTCCTACGGCCTCGTCGCCGCCGTGTACACACGCGACCTGGGGCTGGCGCTCGACGTCGCGGACCGCGTCGACGTCGGCATGGTCCGGATCAACGCGCCGACCACCGGCGTCGACTTCCACGCCCCGTTCGGCGGCGAGAAGGACTCGAGCGTCGGCCCGCGCGAGCAGGGACGCGCCGCCCGCGAGTTCTATACGTCCACCTCCACTATCACCGTGTTCCCGCCGTGACGCGACTCCACCGGCTCGCGACGGTGTTCGCGCATCCCGACGACGACGCGTACCAGGTCGGCGGGTGGATCGCGATGCATGCGGACGAGACGGATCTCACGATGGTGTTCTGCACGAGCGGCGACGCGGGTCCGATCTGGGTCGAGGGGGCCGCGACGCGCGAGACCCTCGGATCGGTTCGCGAACGCGAACAGCGCGCGTTCCTCGAGGCGATCGGCGCCCGGCACGCCGACGTCCACTTCCTGCGCTATCCGGACTACCACCTGAACGAGATCGACCCGTCCGAGCTCGCCGCTCGCGTACGCGGGATCCTCGAGCCCGCGCGGCCGGACGTCGTCGTCACGTTCGGGCCCGAGGGCGCGACCAATCATCACGACCACATCGCCGCCGGCGCGGCCGGCGACGCGGCGTTCCACGCGGCTCGCGAGGCCGGCGCGGCCGGATTCCGGCGGCTGCTGCACGTGGCGCATCCGAACGCGACGATCGACCGCTTCTACGGGGCGATGGCCGAGCGCGGCGAGACCGCGTTCGGCGGGCGGGACGTGCTCTTCAATCCGACCGGCGTCCCGGACGACGACATCGCCGTATGCGTCGACACCCGGCCGATCCTCGAGACGAAGATGGCCGGCGTCCTGGCGCACCGCACGCAGATCGGCGAACTCGAGCGGATCCCCGAGGACCTTCGATGGCTGTATTTCGACGAGGAGTGCTTCACCCAGGCCTGGCCGCCGCGCGAGCCGGGCGCGCCCGTCCTGACGGACCTGTTCGCGGGTCTCGACGCGGACGCGACATGACGCGGTCGGTCGAGGCCGTTCCGCGGGCGGGTGCCTCCTAGGATGGCGTCCGACGGAGGGATCGCGGGAGGCAGGACGATGGAGCGGCGTCGGCTCGGAAGGCTCGGGCATCAGAGTTCCGTCCTGATCTACGGCGGCGCGGCGCTGGCGGACGTGCCGCAGCACGTCGCCGACGCGTCGATCGCCGAAGCGCTCGAGGCGGGGATCAACCACTTCGACACGGCCGCGGACTACGGCGAGTCCGAGCTCCGGCTCGCGCCGTGGATGCCCAGGATGCGCGAGCGCATCTTCCTGGCGACCAAGACCGGCGACCGATCGGCGGCCGGCGCATACGACAGCATCCGCCGCTCGCTCGACCGCCTCGCGGTCGACCGTGTCGACCTGATCCAGCTCCACGCGGTCGGATCGATCGACGAGCTCGACCGGGTGACCGCGCCGGGCGGCGGCGTCGAGGCGGCGCTTCGCGCCCGCGACGAGGGTCTGGTCGGCGGCATCGGCATCACCGGCCACGGGATGCGCGCGCCGGCCACGCACACCGAGGCGCTCCGGCGGTTCGCGTTCGACACCGTCATCTCGCCGTACAACATGGCGCTCGCCGACGTGCCGGAGTACCGGCGCGACTTCGAGGCGCTGCTCGACGCGGTGCGTGAGGCCGACGCGGGCCTGATCGTGATCAAGGCGCTCGCGCGGAACCTCTGGCGCTCGCCCGAGGCGGCGACGCGAACGACCTGGTACGAGCCGCTCGAGGACCGAGCGGCGGTCGACGCCGCGGTCGCGCTCGCGCTCCGTATCGACGGCGTCACCGCGATAACAACGCCGGGCGACGTCGCCCTGCTGCGGCCCGTCGTCGAGGCCGAGCGCCGACGGTCGGCCATCGCGCCCGAGGACGCCGCGACCACGCTCCGCGCGGTGCCGGACATGGCGCCGTTGTTCGCGCGCGTCCCCGGCCGGACGGTCCCGGAGTGGCTGGACCCCTTGCTCGACTGAGCCTCGGACCGCGCCGGGGTGCGGCCGCGAGCCGTCCGGGTCGCGCACCAGTTGCCCCGTGGGCGAGCGCACAGACGAGGATGATGGGCACACGCCGATCGTCGCGCCGGGCAACTCGCCGACCAGCGCTCGGCGACGGTCAACACCCGCCGGAGCCTGCTCGCCCGACGTCATGGACCGGCGCAGCGACGCGAGTGCGACGTACTCGATCGCGGCGCGCTGCCGTCGACGATCCCGGGGAACGCGAAGCACGCGACCTCGATCGCGTCCGGCAGCGACCGGTTCGCGACGACCACCGTGTACGGGCTCCCGGCGACATCGCGAGGCCGAGGACGATCGGGCCGCCGGTGCCCCGCGGCGCTCGATCCGCGGAACGAACAGCAACCCGGTCACGAATCCGCACGACCTCGGCGCGAGTGCGACGCCCGAGGAGATCCGGCGCCAGCCGTACAGTCGACATCGTTGGTAGCCACCTGACTCATCGCGTGATGCGAGCGAGGTCGCGGACCGTCCGCGGGGCGCAGGCGCGGCGGTCGAGCGCCGACGCGAGCACGAGGAACAGCTCCGCCGTCATCATCGCGTCGCCGAGCGCGTGATGCGCGTCCTCGAGCGGCACCCCGAACCGTTCCGCCGTCGCCGCGAGCGAATGCGGCCGCGGCGAGCCGTCGTCGTCGGAGGTCTCGACAGCGCGTGCGAGCTCGTACACGTCGAGCGTGCGCCGGCGCCACCACCGCTTCGAACCGCCGAACGCGAGGCGCAGGAACGCGATCTCGACGTCGGCGACCCACGCGAGCAGGTACCGACCGTCGAGCGTGCTGGCGAGCTCGTCGCCCACCTCGTCGAGCGGCGGCGCGTCACGCAGGTCCTGCTCGCGGAGCCCGTGCACCTTGACGGCGGCGACCGACGACGGGATCGAGGCCCGCACCTCGCGATAGACCGTCCGCGCCACCGGCACACGACCGCCCAGGATCGGCACGACGCCGAACGAAACGATCTCGTCGCGGCGCGCGTCCAGGCCCGTGAGCTCGAAGTCGAGCGCCGCGAACGTCGCGTCCCGCCACCAGCCGCGGCGCAGGGCACGCGCGGGAGGGGCCGGACGCCTCATCGGATCTCGAGCTCGAGCGCGACCGTCCGCTGCGCGCCGTTGATGACGGCGAAGGCCTCGCGAAGCGCACGCCGTTTGATCGGGCCGAGCGCGGCCGGGTCGACGAAGTCGTCGGGGGTGAGGCCCTCCTCGACGCACGTGCGCTGGTGCTCGAGGCGGATCGACCACAGAAGCCGGAACGCCTCGTCGAGCGCCTGCGCGGCGTCACGGTCCAGGACCTCCGCGGTAGCCGCCGTGCGAAGCCGCGCCAGCGTGCCCTTCTCGAGCGACGCCGCGCGAACTGCGTGCAGCCGCGCGAGGTTCGAGACCAGCCTGACGCCTCGGTGCTTCACATCGAGCCGGCCCGCGTGCTCGCCCTTCGCCTCGACGACGAGGTGTCGGCGGAACCCCGTGGGCGGGCGCTCGTCGAGCGCACGGTGCGCCAGATGCCGGACGAACCCCGGTACCGACCGTGCCGCCGCGACCACCTCGTCCAGCGCGGGGACGGGATCGAACGTGCCGGCCACGCGGCGATAGTCGAACACGATGGACGTGTACACGCTCCCCTGGCGGTCGGGCGCGCGCATCCACTCGACGAACGAGGACCGCCAGCCGTCGACGGTCCGCCGCATCGCGGGGTTCTCGGCCATGACCCGACCGTTGCATCTCGGGATGCCGGCGCGCTCGAGCCCATCGGCCACCTCGACGGCGATGCGCTCGAACCGCGCGTCGATGTCGGGATCGACGTCGCCGTCGGCGTCGTACGCGAGGCCGTGGTCCTGGTCGGTGCGAAGGGCCTGCTCGTGCCGGGCCTCGCTTCCGAACGCGAGCCACGCCCATCCGACGTCGGGCTGGCCGTCCCGCGCGAGCGCGAGGTGCAGGAGCCGCCGCGTGAGCACGTCGACCGTGACCGAGACGACCCGTCCGATCGCGACCGCGTCCATCCCCGCGTCGACGAGCGCGCTGACCACCTCGGGGAGCCGGCGCCCCGACCCGACCGTCTCGTCGACGTCGCGTGCCCGCTCGATCTCGCTCTTGAGCGCGAACGGCGACGCGCGTTCGAGCGCGAGGAGATCCGTGTCGGTGACCATGCCGAGGAGCGTTCCGTCGGCGCCGACCACCGGTGCGTGGTGGAAGCCGTGCTCGAGCATGAGGAGCAACGTCTCCTCGGCAGTGGTCTCCGCCGGCACGAGAACGAGGGGTTTCGTCATGACGTCGCGCAGGGGCGACGTCGCCTGCCGCCCGGCGGCGAGCACACGCGTGCGGAGGTCCCGGTCGGTGACGATCCCCCATCCGTCGGCACCGGGGACGAGGACGGACGAGACGCGCTCCCGCGTCATCCGCTCGGCGGCCTCCGCAACCGTCTCGGTCCCCTCCGCCATGACCGGCGGCCTCCGAACGAGCGATCCCACGGCCGATGCATCCGCCCACCGGGTCGCCGCGCCGGACAGCACGTGGCGACCTACGCTCGCCGCGTGCGGCCGTCCGCCGAACGCGCGCCCGAGCGCCTCGCCGTCGAGGACGTACAAGAGGCAGTCCTCGTCGGCTCGAGCCTCGACGCCGTCCTCGGAGCCTCTGCCCGCGCCCAGCACGCCGAACACGTCGCCGGGCCCCAGCAGGTCGACCCCACGACCGTCCTCGAGGATCTCGACGGCGCCCGTCCGGATCACGTACGCGAACCGCGCGCGCTCGGGCGCCGGCACCGACGTCCCCGCCGGCACGAACTCGATCTCGGCGGCGGAGGCGAGGAGGTCGAGCGCCTCGGCGTCGAGCGTGGCGAACGGCGGATGCTCGGCGAGGAACCGGCGGAGCTCCACAGCCGAAGTATGCGCCGAACCGGCCGGGCGGCGGCCGGTTCCGTGCGCGACGCGTGCGATCGCTCGTCCATCCTCCACGGATCGGCGCGCGACATACCGTAGATT
>JBKPTC010000058.1:0-51837 GCA_046735355.1 bacterium | reverse complement strand
TCGGGGCCCTGATCACCAAGTCGGCACCCGTCTCGTAGGAGGAGCGATGGCGCGTACAGACACCGTCATGACCGATGAATGGCCGACTCGCCCGTTCGGGCCCTTCGCGGCGATGCTCGTTGCGGCGGGCGTCGGCGCGTTCGTGCTCGGCATCTTGACGACCCTGTCGGAGGCGAGCGAGGGGTTCGCCGACTTCCTTCAATGGTCCGACTCCGTCGGTCCGCTGATGGGCAAGACGATCATCGCGACCGCCGTGTTCGTCATCGTCGCGGTCGTTCTCTCGGCGCTTTGGCGAGACAGCGATCCCGACCCGAAACCGATCCTCACGGCCAGCGTCGTCCTGTTCGCTCTCGGACTGCTGCTGACCTTCCCCGTGTTCTTCCAGCTGTTCGAATCCGAGTAAGAGCGATCCGCCGCATCTGGGCACGGTAACCTCGAGCCGGCAGGCTGACCCGGGCGGCCCAGCCGCCCGCGCATGCGTCGAGATGGCCTCAAGCGCGTGTCGGACGGCCGGCGCGGGATCCGCCTCCGGCAGCCCGCCGGCTCCCGACTACGATCGCCCGGACCGTCTCGATCGTGTCGGCGTCCACGGGCCGTTTGTCCGGCCGGTACCCCTTGATCCGCGCGAACCGCAGCGCCAGGCCGCCGGGGTATCGCGAGCTTCGCTGTACCCCGTCGAACGCGACCTCGACGACGAGCTCGGGTCGCACGTACACCGTGTGCGCGTCGCGCGCCGCCTCGAGCTCGAGCAGGCGCTCCGTCTGCCACGTCAGCATCTCGTCGGTCATGCCCTTGAACGTCTTGCCGAGCATGACGAACCCGCCCGCCTCCGGGTCGCGCGCTCCGAGGTGCAGATTGCTCAGCCATCCCTGTCGTCGGCCGTGCCCCCACTCGGCGGCGAGCACGACGAGGTCGAGCGTGTGCGCAAACTTGACCTTCAGCCATCCGGCGCCGCGGCGGCCCGCCTCGTACGGCGCGTCGAGCGACTTCACCATCACGCCCTCGTGCCCGCGTCCCAGCGCGTCGTCGAGGAACGCGACGGCCGCGTTCGCGTCGTCGGTCACGAGCGTCGGCACCCGCAGCTCCACCGGAAGCGCGGCGAGCAAGGACGCGCGCGTGCGGAGCGGCTCGTCGAGCACGTCGCGTCCGTCGACGAAGAGGATGTCGAAGAAGAACGGCGACAGCGGCACCCCGTCTCCTTCGCCGGTGCGCGTTCCGAACCGTGACATCGACACCTGGAACGGGAACGGTCGTGCGTCGGGGTGCAACGCGATCGCCTCACCGTCGAGGACCAGCGATCGGAACGGGAGACCGAGAACGGCGTCGACGATCTCGGGCACCCGGGACGTCACATCAGCGAGGTTCCGCGTGAATACGCGGACCTCGTCGTCGACGCGGTGAACCTGGATGCGAGCGCCGTCCAGCTTCCACTCGACCGATGCGGGCCTGATCCGCTCGAACGCGTCGGCGACGTCGTCCGCGGTCTGCGCGAGCATCGGCTGGATCGGCCGCATCGGCTGCAGATGGAACGCCGCGAGCGCGTCCGACCCGCCGCGGACGGCCGCGAGCGCGGCGACCGAGAGGTCGCCGCACAGCATCGCAGCTCGCCGAACCTCCTCGGTTCGGACGCCGGCGGCCCTGGCGACGGCGTCGGCCATGACGCCCTCGAGCGCGCCCTGGCGGATCTCGCCCGACAGCAGCCCGCGCAGGAACGACTGCTCCCCCTCCGTCGCCGCACCGAACAGGGCGCCCAGCTCGTCCGCGCGGGCCGCGCGCGAGCCCGTTCCTCCGAGCCCGCGG
The DNA here is from genome assembly GCA_046735355.1 of bacterium. GTDB lineage: Bacteria > Actinomycetota > UBA4738 > UBA4738 > HRBIN12 > DATAEU01. The sequence continues at coordinate 50,037 of JBKPTC010000058.1, read as the reverse complement.
ATCCGTGCGATCGCGCCGTTCGCCTCGAGGAGCCCGAGCCTGGGCGGGGGATCGGCCGGAGGAGCCGTGCCACGGAGCGCAGCCCAACCGATCCCGGTGGCGCCTCCGGGGACGACGCCCGAAAGGAACGCGACCGCGACCGGGATCTCCTCGGGCGAGCACGCGCGCAAGGTCTCGGCGAGGCGCTCGATCTTGGCCAGCCGTGACCGGGTCGAGGCGACGTCGGTCGACGTTGCGGCGACGTCGGCGAGGAGCATGTCTCGAGCATCGCACGGTTGACGCGCCGTGCTCGCGGAGATGGGATCGCGAGCTAGGCCGAGCGTCGCGCCCGGGCCGTCGCGCGGTCGTTCGCCTTCGCGAGCGCTCGTCCCAGCTCGGCCTTGTTCATGCGCGAGTATCCGGTGACGCCCGCCTTCTTCGCCATCGCGACGAGCTCGTCCTTCGAGTGGCCCTCGACGTCGACGCCGCCGAACGACTCGCCGCGCCCCCGGCGGGCGTCGGCGCCACCTCGCTCGGCCCTCGGATCCGACGGGCCGTTTTCGTCCTTCGGCTCCCAGTGGTCGCCGACCTTCTCGAACGAGTGCTTGAGCGACGAGAAGGCCGTTCGGTGCGCCCGCTCGCCTTCGCCGTAGCTCTCGACCGCGCTGTCGTGCGTCTTCTTCCAGGTTTCCCGTGCCTTCTTGGGCGACCGCTCGAGCGTGCTCGGCAGGTCGTCGCCCCCTCGGCGCTTCGGCATCCCGCACCTCCAGGCATCAGTTCTCCGGAAGTCCATTCCCGGTCGCACGCCCCGGTACGCAGGGCTTGCATCGGCTTGGGCTACACTGCACCGCATGTGACGTCGCCTCGACCACCGCGCCGTGTCCCTGCCGGCCGCATCCGTCGAGGAGTCCTCATGTCCACCCACCAGCCCAACGTTCGATCCGCAGCCCGGAGCGCCCGATGAGCGTCGTCCTCGACGCACGCGACCTGTCGGTCGAGGTGGCGGGCCGGCGGATCCTCGAGGGCCTCACGCTCGCGGTCCGCCCCGGCGACAAGGTCGGCGTCGTTGGTCGTAACGGGGCCGGCAAGACCAGCCTGTTGAAGGTACTGGCCGGTGAGGACCCGGCGGCGGGCGGATCCGTCGTCCGTCGCGGCGCCGTCGGGCACCTGCGGCAGGACCCTCGTCAGCATCGGGCCGACGACGAGCAGACGAGCCTTCCGTACGTGCTGCAGGCGCGCGGGCTCGAGGAGATGGCCACGCGGCTGGAGAAGCTGCGGATCGCACTCGAGGAGCGGCACACCGATCGCGATGTCGAGCGGTTCGCGCGGCTCGAGGAGCGCTACCGCGCCGCGGGCGGTTACTCCGGCGAGGCCGAGGTGCGCCGGATCGCCTCGGGCCTCGGGCTCGCGCAGGACCGGCTCGCGCTTCCGGTCCGCGCGCTGTCGGGCGGGGAGCGGCGGCGGCTCGAGCTGGCGCGCATCCTGTTCGGCGGATCGGACCTGCTGCTGCTCGACGAGCCGACCAACCACCTCGACGTCGACGCGCGGGACTGGCTGATGCGGTTCCTGGGCGGCTACAAGGGCGGCCTCGTCGTCGTCAGCCACGATCTCGCGCTGCTCGACCGCGCGATCACGCGCGTCCTGCATCTCGATCGCGACGGCGCCGTCCAGTACCGAGGGACGTACTCGCAGTACCGGGAGTCGCGGCGCCAGGACGAGGTGCGGCTGGCCGCGCTCGCGGAGCGTCAGCACACCGAGATCCGACGCCTGAAGACGCTCGCGGACTCGATGCGCGGCTCGACGGAGAAGCGCGCGCGCAAGGCCAAGACGCTCGACACGCGCGTCGCGCGGCTCGAGGGCGAGGCCGTCACGGCGCCGACGCGCGAGCGCGCCGTCACGTTCCGATTCCCACCGCCGCCGCATTCGGGCAACGTCGTCCTCACGGCCGAAGGTCTCTCGAAACGCTACGGTGGACCGCCGGTGTTCGAGGACGTCTCCTTCGGGGTGTCCCGAGGGGAACGCCTGCTGATCATGGGTCTCAACGGCGCCGGAAAGACCTCGCTGCTCCGCATCCTGGCGGGGATGTCCGAACCCGACACCGGCGCGGTTCGACTCGGCGCGGGCGTCTCGCTCGGGTACTACGCGCAGGAGCACGAGGGCATCCGCGACGGCGTCGCGGTCCTCGACCACGTGAAGGCGGAGTCCGGCGCCGACGACCAACAGCTGCGGTCGCTGCTCGGGATGTTCGGCCTGACGGGTGATGTCGCGTTCCAGGACGCGGGCACGCTGTCGGGCGGCGAGAAGACCAAGCTGGCCGTCGCGCAGCTCGTCGCGGGCCGTCGGAACCTCGTGCTCCTCGACGAGCCGACCAACAACCTGGATCCGCCGTCGCGGACGGCGATCGCGACGGCCCTCGCGGGCTGGCCGGGGTCGATGATCCTGGTCAGCCATGACGTCGAGTTCGTGCAGGCACTCGAACCGGAGCGGGTGCTGCTGATGCCCGACGGAACGCTCGACTTCTGGAACGAGGACCTGGTCGAGCTCGTCTCGCTCGCCTGACGTCCTCGACTACACTCCGCCGGCTCGATCGGACGAGCACCCCGAGCGACGGAGGAAGCCCCGGTGTCGATGCAGCACGCGGATCTCGTTCTCGTGAACGGCGCGGTCTACACCCTCGATGCCACCCGCCGGTGGGCGCAGGCCGTCGCCGTGCGGGACGGTCGGATCGCGGCCGTCGGCACCGACGAACAGGTGCGCGAGCTCGTGGGCGCGTCGACCGAGGTGATCGACCTCGGCGGCACGATGCTGCTGCCCGGCTTCCAGGACGCGCACGTCCATCCGCCGAGCGCCGGCGTGGAGATGCTGCGGTGCGACCTGAGCGACGCGTACGGGCTCGCGGACTACGTTCGCATCGTCCGCGACTACGCCGCGGCGCGCCCCGACGACGCGTGGATCCTCGGCGGTGGATGGTCGATGGACGTCTTCCCGGGCGGGGCGCCGACGACCGACGTTTTCGACGGCCTCGTTCCCGATCGCCCGGCGTTCCTTCCCAGCCGCGACGGGCACAGCGCGTGGGTCAACTCGCGCGCGCTCGAACTCGCCGGCGTGACGGCCTCGACGCCCGATCCGTCGGACGGCCGGATCGAACGCCTTCCGGACGGCACGCCGTCGGGCACGCTGCACGAGGGCGCGATGCGCCTGGTCGAACGGCACGCTCCCGAACCGACGGCGGAGGAGTGGGCCGAGGGCCTGCGCGTCGCGCAACGGCATCTGCACGCGCTCGGCATCACGGCGTGGCAGGACGCGATCGTCGGCGGCAGCGATCCGACGCTCGAGACGTACCTGCGGCTGTCGGGAAACGGGGAGCTGACCGCGCGCGTGGTGGGCGCGCTGTGGTGGGATCGGCACCGCGGCGCCGAGCAGATCCCGGAGCTCATCGAGGCCCGCGAGCGAGCGACGGACGGACGCTTCCGCGCGACGAGCGTCAAGATCATGCAGGACGGCATCGTCGAGAACTTCACTGCCGGCACGCTCGAGCCATACCTCGACGCGCACGGCCACCCGACCGACAACAACGGGCTGTCGTTCGTCGAGCCGGAGGCGTTGAAGGACTATGTCACGCGTCTCGACACGCTCGGCTTCCAGGTGCACTTCCACGCGCTCGGCGACCGAGCGGTGCGCGAATCGCTCGACGCCGTCGAGGCCGCGCGCACGGCCAACGGCATGAACGACCTGCGTCATCACCTGGCGCACATCCAGATCGTGCATCCGCACGACGTTCCGAGGTTCCGGACCCTCGGCGCGGTGGCCAACGCGCAACCGCTGTGGGCCGTGAACGAGGGCCAGATGGTGCACCTGACGCTGCCGTTCATCGGGCCGGAGCGGGGAGCATGGCAGTATCCGTTCGCGAGCCTTCGCCGCGCCGGAGCCGTCCTCGCCTTCGGCAGCGACTGGTCGGTCTCGAGCGCCGACCCGCTCGAGGAGATCCACGTCGCCGTCAATCGGACGGCCGCGAGCGGGTACGCCTACGCCGAGGCCGACGATCCGGCGCTCACCGAGCCGTTCCTGCCGGACGAACGGCTGGACCTGCCGGCGGCGATCGCGGCCTTCACGATCGGCTCGGCGTACGTCAACCACCTCGACGGTGTCACGGGCTCGATCGAGCCGGGCAAGTACGCCGATCTGGTCGTGCTGGATCGCAACCTGTTCGCCCACCCGGTCGGAGAGATCGCGGATGCGAACGCGCTGCTCACGCTGGTCGAGGGCGAGCGCGTCCACGCGGCCGGGCCGTTCGCATGACCGGCGGTCGCTGACTCCCGGTACAACTTCGAGTCAGCACGTCGACTGGAAATCGGCCGATCACCTGCCCTAGAGTAGCTGAACCGCCATTCAATATTGGGAGGTTCGCCGTGGGTGGTCCGTCGCCGATCGACGCCGCACTGTTGCGGCCCGTCGCCTCCGGGCTGGCCGGCGCTCGAACGCTGCCCGCCGAGGCGTACCTGTCCGACGACGTCCTCGCGTGGGAGCGGCGGCATCTGTTCGAGGGATCGTGGGTCTGCGCGGGCCGGTCCGACGATCTGGCAAGGCCGGGGGACCAGAAGGCCGTGCGCGTCGGCGACGAGGGGATCCTGCTCGTCCGCACCGACGACGGAACCTTCGGCGCCTTCTACAACGTGTGCCGTCACCGCGGCCACGAGCTGCTCGAGCCGGGTACGACGACGAACCTCCGAGCGATCAAGTGTCCGTACCACGCGTGGGTCTACGCCTTCGACGGACGGCTGGCGGGAGCGCCGCGGTTCGGCGACGTGCCGGGCTTCGACAAGGCGGACTTCCCGCTGATCCCGGCTCGCGTCGCCGAGTGGCACGGATGGGTCTTCGTGAACGCGTCGGGTGACGCGCCCACGCTGGACGAGCATGTCGGGAACCTCGAGCAGCTCGTCGCGCCGTGGTCGCCCGAGCGGATGATCGTCGCCGAGTCGCACGAGTACGTCGTCGAGGCCAACTGGAAGGGGATCACGGAGAACTACCACGAGTGCTACCACTGTCCCTCGATCCATCCGGAGCTGTGCGAGGTGACGCCGACCGACAGCGGCGAGAACTTCCCGCACGACGGGTGCTGGGTCGGTGGCTCGATGGAGCTCAAGGAGCACGCGGCAACGATGTCGCTGTCGGGCGAGAGCCTCGGCGTGCGCGTTCCCGGGCTGACCGACAAGCAGGCGCGAGAGGTGTACTACTTCGGCCTGTTCCCCAACCTGCTGATCAGCCTGCATCCGGACTACGTCATGACGCACCGCATGGAGCCGCTCGCCCCCGGCCGCACGCGCGTCGAGTGCGCGTGGCTGTTTCCGCCGGAGGCCACGGAGCGCCCGGGGTTCGACCCCGGCTATGCGTCGGAGTTCTGGGACATCACCAACCGCGAGGACTGGCGCGCCTGCGAGTCGGTCCAGCGCGGACTCGCCAGCCGCGGGCAGCGACAGGGACCGTTCGCGTGGAGCGAGGACGAGGTCCACGCGTTCATGGCGATGATCGCGCGCGCGTACCTCGACGGCCGCGTCGCGCCGCCGCCGCAGATCGAGCATCCCGCCGCCGCCGCGAGTTGACGAGCGCTCGCACGCGGCCGGCATGTCATCCCCGGGCGCACCGTAGGCGAGCGCCCGCCGGCGTCGGCGGGGGCGGACGTCCCACCGGCGCCCTGACCATTGGTCAGAGCTCCGTCTTGCCGCGTTCCGACGCTCCGCGCACCATACGCCCGAACCCCCGGCCGACCAGGAGGAACGTCGCATGGCCTTCGACATGAGCCTCGTGCAGCGCGGCGCGCGCAACCGCCGGACGCCGTACTACGAGGCGACCCAGAAGTACGACCCGCAGGGCATGACCGTCTACAACCACATGTACTTCCCCATCCGCTTCGACTCGTTCGAGAACGAGTTCGACGCCCTCCTGAACGACGTCACGATCTGGGACGTCTCGGTCGAGCGCTGCCTCGAGATCTCCGGTCCGGACGGGTTCCGGTTCGCGCAGCTGCTCACGCCGCGCGACCTGTCGAAGTGCCAGGTCGGCCAGGGCAAGTACGTGCTCGTCTGCGACGGCGACGGCGGCATCGTCAACGACCCCGTCCTGACCCGGATGGACGAGAACACGTTCTGGTTCGCGCTGGCCTCGTCCGACGCGTTGCTGTTCGCGCGCGGGCTGAAGAACGCGTATCCGGACCTCGACGTCACGATCAAGGAGGCCGACGTCGCGCCGCTGCAGGTCCAGGGCCCGAAGTCCAAGCAGCTGATGCAGAAGCTGCTCGGCGACTCGATCCTCGACCTCAAGTACTACTTCTGGACCGAGGCCAAGATCGCCGGCGCGCCCGTGATCGTGACGCGGACCGGATGGACCTCCGAGGTCGGCTACGAGGTGTATCTGACCGACACGACCAAGGGCACCGAGGTGTACGAGGCGATCATGGAGGCGGGACGCGAGTTCAACGTGAAGCCGACCGGCCCGAGCGACATCCGCCGGATCGAGGGCGCGATCTTCAACTGGGGCGCCGACATGACGTACGAGAACAACGCGTTCGAGCTGGGGCTCGAGCGGCTCGTCGACCTCGACTCGCTGTCGGACGACCGGTGCATCTCGCTCGCCGCATATCGCCGGATCAAGGAGCAGGGCGTGAGCCGGAAGATCAACGGCGTCGAGCTGGACGGCGACCCGTTCCCGGCGCTCAACAACGTGAAGTGGCCCGTCGTCGAGGGAGGCTCGACGCTCGGCAAGGTCACGTCGGCCATCTACTCGCCGAGGCTCCAGAAGAACATCGGCTACGCCTGGCTTCCGGCCGAGCGGTCCAAGCAGGGCGAGCGCGTCCAGGTCGAGACCGAATGGGGGACGCGCGCCGCCACGGTCGTCGAGATGCCGTTCGTGGACCCGAGCAAGCAGATCCCCGTTTCGTAACGGGCGCACGCAGGTCGGCCGCCGATGCGCCGGCGCGCCGGCTGAAGGATCGTTCAGCGGCGCGCGGCAGGTCGCCGAGCCGGTCCACTTGCTCGGATGCCGCGTCTTGAACGATGATTCAGCCGACGGCACCGGTTCCACCGGACGGCTGAAGGGAGACCGCAGTGGCCAACGAGCGGCAGGAGATGCTGGACCAGAGCGCGACGATCTACTTCGGGCCGTGGTACCGGCGCTCGCCGTTCTTCGAGGCAACCCGGCGAGCCGGCTGCACCGCCTATGACGTGTACAACCACATGCTTCTGCCCGCGTACTACGACGATCCCGTGACCGAGTACTGGGCGCTCCTGAACGACGTGACCGTCTGGGACGTCGCCGTCGAGCGCACGGTGCAGGTGTCGGGTCCCGACGCGGACCGCCTGATGGACATGATCACGTGTCGAGATCTGACGAAGTGCGCGGTCAAGCAGGGCAAGTACATGATCGTGACGGCGCCCGATGGCGGGATCATCAACGACCCGGTCCTGATGCACGTCGATCAGAACACGTGGTGGATGCAGCTCGCCGACGGCGACGCGCATCTGTACGCGCTCGGCGTCGCGGCGCAGAGCGGCCTGGACGTCGAGGTCACGCTGCCGGACGTGTATCCGATGCAGATCCAGGGCGCAAAGGCCGCGCAGACGCTCGAGAAGCTCGTCGGCGCCGCGGTCTACGACATCAAGTACTACTGGTGCGAGCGGTTCGACATCAAGGACATCCCCGTCGTCATCACGCGGACCGGCTGGACCGCGGTCCAGGGGTTCGAGGTCAACATCCTCGGCCGCGAGCGCGGCGACGATCTGTGGAACGCGATCTTCGAGGCGGGGGAGGAGTTCGACATCCGTCCCGTCGCGCCCGTCGAGGCGCGCCGCATCGAGGCGGGCATCATGAACCTGAACTCGGACATGACGATCGAGAACAATCCGTTCGAGATCATGGGGTTCGAGCGCCTCGTCGAGGAGCAGCCGCAGGACTACATCGGCAAGGACGCGCTCGAGCGCATCCGGCAGGAAGGCGTGAAGCGCAAGCTCGTCGGCATCGAGCTCGAGGGCGACGAGCTCCAGGCGGAGCTGTCGTGGTTCTGGCCGGTCCACAAGGACGGCAGGGAGGTCGGACGGGTCACCGACGCCGTCTGGTCGCCGCGCCTGGAGAGGAACATCGGCTACGTCTGGGTGCCCATCGAGCTCGCGGAGCCCGGCACGGAGCTCGAAGTCGAATCCGAGCACGGCGGGTTGAAGGGACGGACCGCGGCGATCCCGTTCGTCGACCCGTCCAAGGAGGTTCCGGCGGCCTCGCTGCGCGAGGGGTCGTAGGCGAGGGAGGCGCGGTTGGCCAGACGCAGACTCGATCGGCGGCCGCCGGCCACCGCACCCGAACCGCACGGCCTCCGCAAGGCGATCCTCCTCGTCGAGCGCACGACGAAGGAGGAGGTCTGGGACTGCCGCATGTGCGGCCAGTGCATCCTGCATTCGACCGGGATGTCGTGCCCGATGCGGTGCCCGAAGAGCCTTCGGAACGGCCCATGCGGCGGCGTGCTCGTCGACGGGAACTGCGAGGTGCTGCCGGACCGACCGTGCGTCTGGGTCCAGGCATGGGAGGGGTCGCGGAAGCTCCCGCTGTGGCGTGACCACATGCTCCACCTGAACAAGCCGGTCGACTGGCGGCTGCAGGAGACGTCCTCCTGGGAGAACCTCGTCTCGGGGCGCGATCGCCACGCTCCGGCCGGATGGCGCGCGTCCGAGGACGGCGCGTGAGCGTCGAGCCGCGGAGCGGACTGCATCGCGTGCTGCTCGGCGGCGGGTTCGCCGTCACGGCCGAGCTCGAGACGACCGACGCGGCCGAGCCGACATCGGTGTACGCGCTGGCCGACCGGCTCCGCGGGCACGTCGACGCCGTGAACTGCACGGACAACAGCTCGGCGCATCCGCACATCTCGCCGGTCGCCGCCGCCCGGCTGCTGATCGACCGCGGCCTCGAGCCGATCGTGCAGCTCGCGTGTCGCGACCGGAACCGTCTGGCGCTCCAGGCCGACATCCTCGGTGCGGCGGCGCTCGGCGTGCGGAACATCGTCTGCATGACGGGCGACGACGTCAGCGCGGGCGACCACCCTGAGGCCAAGCCGATCTACGACCTCGACTCGCTGCATCTGCTGCGGATCGCCCGGATCATGCGCGACGGCGGCACGTACGTCTCCGGGCGGGCGCTCGAGACGCCGCCGAACGTCTTGATCGGCGCCGTCGAGAACCCGTTCGCACCGCCGCACGACTACCGCCCGATCCGCCTGGGCAAGAAGATCGACGCCGGCGCCGAGTTCATCCAGACGCAGATCTGCTTCAACGTGGACCGGCTGCGTGTGTTCATGGCGCGGGCGGCCGAGCTCCGCCTGCTCGAGCACGCCTGGGTCCTCGGCGGCGTGTTCATCCCGCGGTCCGCACGCGCCGTCCGGTACCTGCGGGACCAGGTGCCCGGCATCGACGTGCCGGAGGAGGTCCTCCGGCGGATCGACGCGGTTCCGGAGGACCGGCAGAGCGACGAGGGCGTGCGGATGGCGCTGGAGCTGATCGAACAGATGCGGGCGATCCCCGGTATCTCGGGCGTGCATCTGATGTCGATCAAGAACCTCGACGCGGTCCTGCGCGTGATCGACGAGGCGGATCTGGGGCGTGGCACCGAGCGCATCGAACGAGTTCCGGCGGGGTAGGAACGGCCTCCCGGCCGGCTTCTTTCCGCCGCCTCACGAGCGTCTCAGTCGGCGTTCAGCAAGCGAGCGCATCCTTCGGTTCGTAGACCGTTCGAAGCCGACGACCCACCAGCCTGTCGCCCGGGGGCGCAGCCAAGGAGCGTAGCCGAGCAGCACAAAGGAGCGTGACCCGCACCATGAAGCGCCTCGTGGTTCCCCTCATCGCAACGCTCGCCGTGTTCGCCGGCGCGTGCACCGTGTCCACCGCCGGCGGAGACGCCTCCTCGACGGCTCCCGCGTCCGCCGCCGCCGCCTCGCCGGCAGCCAACTTCCCGTCGAGCGCCCCGGTGATCGGCACCGGCGGCGTCGTCGGCGTCGTCAAGCAGGTGATGCCCGCCGTCGTGAACGTCGTCTCCACCACGCCGAACGGCAAGGGCGAGGGAACGGGATTCGTCGTTCGCTCGGACGGCGTGATCGTCACGAACTTCCACGTGGTCGAGGGCGCCACGAAGGTCACCGTGCTCAGCTCGGCCGATCCACCCGTCCGGTACGCGGCGCGCGTGATCGGCGGCGACCCGCAGGCCGACGTCGCCGTCGTCAAGGTGGACGCGACCGGGCTCGCGACCGTTCCGATGGGCCGGTCGTCGGCGCTGCAGCTCGGCCAGCCCGTCGTCGCGATCGGCTACGCGCTCGGCCTGCAGGGCGGACCCTCGGTGACGACCGGCGTCGTGTCCTCGCTCACCCGCAAGATCACCGTGCCCGACGAGCGCTGCACGGCGTGCTCGAGCGGACAGCGTGTCTACGGCGACGTCGTCCAGACCGACGCGGCCATCAACCCCGGCAACTCCGGAGGTCCGCTGGTGAACCTGGGTGGCCAGGTCGTCGGCATCAACACGGCGGGCGTGAGCGCCGGCAACGCCGAGAACGTGGGCTTCGCGATCAAGATCGACTCCGCGCGCCCGATCGTCGCGCAGGCCGCCGAGCATCCGGAGGCGCCCGTCGCGTACATGGGCGTGCAGTCGGTCGACGCGTCGAACCCTCAGATCCAGTTCGAGCTCAACCCGGCCGTCGACCGGGGCGCCGCCGTCGTGGGCGTCGTTCCGAACGGTCCGGCCGATCGGGCCGGCATCCGTGCCGGCGACGTCATCGTCGGGTTCGACGGAACCACGATCACCGCCTCGGACCAGCTCGGGACGCAGATCCGGCGGAACCGGCCGGGCGACACGGCGTCGGTGACGGTGGTGCACACCGACGGCTCGCGATCGACGGTGCAGGTCACCCTCGGAACGAACCCGGTTCCACAGGCCTGATCGCAAGGGGTCGTGCGCTAGCCTGTTCGGCGTGCTGACGGTCAGGCTGCGCAATCCGGACCGCGAGCTCGAGCTGACCGGCGAGCGAACCGTCCGCGACGTGCTCGACGAGCTCGCGATCGATCCCGAAACCGTGCTCGTGATTCGAGAGCGCGAGCTCCTCACCCGGTCCGAACGCGTCGGAGCCGACGACCGTATCGAGATCCGCCCCGTGATCTCCGGCGGGTCGGGCGAGCCGCGACCCGAGGCCGACGGCCCGCGGCGCGCGCGTCGGGCCGGAGGATCGGGCCGGATCAGATGCCGTCGATGCGGCGACGCGGCGGCGATCGAGGTCCGCCGACACAACGCGGCGTTCTGTCCTGAGTGCTTCGTCCACCACGTTCACGAGCAGGTTCGCCGCGCGATCGGGACGTACGACATGCTGCGGCCCGAGGACCGCATCCTCGTCGCCGTCTCCGGCGGGAAGGACTCGCTCGCGCTGTGGGACGTGCTCCTCGAGCTCGGATACCGCGCGTCCGGGCTGTACCTCGGTCTCGGCATCGGCGAGTACTCCGACCGGTCCGGACGGGTGGTCGCCGCGTTCGCCGGTGCGAAGGGAGCGGAGCTCCTCAGCGTGGACCTCCGCGACGCCTACGGGTTCGACGTGCCGACGGCCGGCAGCCGCGGCGCGCGCTCGACGTGCGCCGTGTGCGGGTTGTCGAAGCGCTACGTCTTCAACCGCGTCGCGCTCGACCGCGGCTTCGACGTGATCGCGACCGGACACAACCTCGACGACGAAGCCGCGACGCTGCTCGGCAACACGCTGCGGTGGCAGACGGAGTACATCGCCAGACAGCATCCCGTTCTGCCGCAAGAGCCGGGCCTCGCGCGAAAGGTGAAGCCGCTGTATCGGCTCTCCGAGCGCGAGACGGCGGCGTACGCCGTGCTCCGGGGCATCGACTACGTCGTCGAGGAGTGTCCGCTCGTCGACGGCAACACCCAGCTCCGATACAAGGAGGCGATGAACCGGCTCGAGGCGGCGTCGCCGGGAACCAAGGCGCAGTTCGTCCTCGGGTACCTCGAACGCGCGGCGCCGCTGTTCACGGCCGAGGATCGCGCGACGCTCACACCGTGCTCGTCGTGCGGCCAGCCGACGACGGGCCGCTTCTGTGCGTTCTGTCGCGCGCGGGCGCAGGTGCTGGGGGAGCGTCTGGCCGGTCCTCCCTCCGATCGAGAGGTCGCGGCTGTCTCGGCCGAGGAGGTCCTTCCCGTCGAGATCTACCAAACCGCGCGATGACGGCGCCGTTCGAGCCGGGCGAGCGCGTGCTGCTGATCGACCAGCGCGACCGTCGGTATCTGGTTCGCGCGCTCGTTCCGGGCGAGCTCTGGCACTCGCACGGCGGCGCGATCGACCACGACGCGATCATCGGGCGGCCCGAGGGCACGCGCGTCCGGACCTCGGGCGGGATGGTGTTCACGTGCTTCCGCCCGACGCTCGCGGACTTCGTGTTCAAGATGCCTCGCGGCGCGCAGGTCGTGTATCCGAAGGATCTCGGGGCGATCCTGATCTGGGCCGACATCTTTCCGGGCGCCCGCGTGCTCGAGGCCGGAACCGGCTCGGGCGCGGTCACGATCGCGCTCTGCCGCGCGGTCGGCAACGAGGGCCGCGTCGTCTCGTACGAGGTCCGCGAGGACTTCCACGCGACGGCGACCGCCAACGTCGAGTCGTTCTTCGGCAAGCAGCCGTCGCAGCTCGACCTTCGGCTCGGCGACCTGGCCGCCGTCGCCGAGGGCGGGGAGCGGTTCGACCGCGTCGTGCTCGACCTTCCCGAGCCTTGGCCGCTGCTGGGAACGCTCGACGCCGTCCTCGATCCGGGCGGCGTCCTGTGCGGCTACCTGCCGACTACGATCCAGGCGCAGGAGCTCGTCCTCGCGATGCAGCGCGCCGGTTACGAGCAGATCGAGACCTTCGAGGTCCTCCACCGCTCGTGGCACATCACGGCGAGGAGCGTTCGGCCGGACCATCGGATGGTCGCCCACACCGGGTTCATCACGGTCGGCCGACGCACCACGGAGGCGGCCGTTTCGGACGAACCCACCGGGGCCATCCCGTCGTAGTTCCGTTCGAGGGGGTCGGGCGGCGCCGTTCCGAATCGTGGGCCCGGGAGGTCAAGCTGCCGTCCGAACGTCCGAAGGCGTAGTGGGGGCCGGACGTATACTTCGCCTCTCCGGCCCGCTGCTTGGGAGGTGCGCGATGCCCGAGATCGATCCGCGGGAGCAGCAGGAGCGGTACGAGAAGCAGATCCACGAACTGCAGACGCAGGTCCGATTCCTCGATGACGAGGTCGCGCTGCTGCGTCGGCGTCTCACCAACGCGCCGCGGCAGGTCAAGATCCTCGAGGAGAAGCTGCTCGAATCCAAGAGCGATCTCTCGCGCGCGCTCGGACAGAACGAGAAGCTCGCCTCGACGCTCGGTGCCGAGAAGGAGCGCATCGAGGCCCTCCGCGAGGAGGTCGAGAAGCTCTCGCAGCCGCCGGCGACGTTCGGCGTCTTCCTCGATCGGAACGACGACGGATCGGTCGACGTGTTCACGGGCGGCCGGAAGATGCGGGTCAACGCCGCTCCCGAGCTCGACGTCTCCGAGATCCGCCGCGGCGCCGAGGTCATCCTCAACGAAGCGCTCAACATCGTCGAGGTGCTCGATCCCGACCGCGCCGGCGAGGTCATGACGGTCAAGGACCGGCTGGGCGACGACCGCGCGGTCATCATCGGCCGCGGCGACGAGGAGATCGTCGCCACGCTGGCGGCCGCGCTGCGCGGCGAGGGCGTTCGCGCCGGCGACCGCCTGCTGATCGACGCCCGGTCGATGGTCGCCATCGAGAAGCTGCCCAAGGAGGACGCCGAGGAGCTCGTCCTCGAGGAGATCCCGGACGTCGGCTACGAGGACATCGGCGGCCTCGAGGGCCAGATCGAGGCGATCCGCGACGCCGTCGAGCTCCCGTTCCTGTACGCCGAGCTGTTCTCGGAGCACCGGCTCGAGCCTCCGAAGGGCGTCCTGCTGTACGGCCCGCCCGGTTGCGGCAAGACGCTGATCGCCAAGGCGGTCGCGAAGTCGCTCGCGGACAAGGTCAGGGAGCGGACCGGCCGCCAGGACGCGCACTCGTACTTCCTCAACATCAAGGGTCCCGAGCTCCTCAACAAGTACGTCGGCGAGACCGAGCGGCAGATCCGGCAGATCTTCCAGCGCGCCAAGGAGCGGAGCGAGGAGGGCCTTCCCGTCATCGTGTTCTTCGACGAGATGGACTCGATCTTCCGCACGCGCGGGTCGGGCATCTCGAGCGACGTCGAATCGACGATCGTGCCGCAGCTGCTGTCGGAGCTCGACGGCGTGGAGACGCTCAAGAACGTCATCGTGATCGGCGCTTCCAACCGCGAGGACCTGATCGACCCGGCGATCCTTCGACCCGGCCGGCTCGACGTGAAGATCAAGATCGAGCGGCCCGACGCGGCCCAGGCGGCCGACATCATGGTCAAGTACCTCAACCCCACGGTCCCGATCCACCCGGACGAGATCCCCCGTGCCGGCGAGGTGAAGACGGCCGTATCGCGGATGATCACGCAGACGATCGACCGGATGTATGCGCCGACCGACGAGAACCGGTTCCTCGAGGTGACCTACGCCAGCGGCGACAAGGAGGTCCTGTACTTCAAGGACTTCAACTCCGGCGCGATGATCGAGAACATCGTGCGCCGCGCCAAGAAGGAGGCGATCAAGCGCTTCCTGTCGACCGGCGAGAAAGGCATCAAGGGCGAGGATCTGCAGCAGGCGATCCGCGACGAGTTCAAGGAGAACGAGGACCTGCCGAACACCACCAACCCGGACGACTGGGCGCGGATCTCGGGCAAGAAGGGCGAGCGCATCGTGTACGTGCGCACGCTGCTCGGGGACGGCGTCGGCAGCGAGGGCCGGCAGGTCGAACGGATCAGCGCGGGCCAGTACCTGTAGGCTTCCCGGGTGGCGATCCCCAAGGTCATCGGGACCGAGACCGAGTACGGGATCTCGGCCGTCGGCGCGTCGGACTTCAACCCGGTCCTGTCCTCGTCGCTGCTGATCAGCACGTACGCGGGGACGCTGCGCAAGATCCGTTGGGACTACGAGCAGGAGTCGCCGCTCCGCGACGCGCGCGGATTCGAGCCCGTCCAGGTGCGCGAACCGGCCGAGGAGGACCTCGGCCTCGCCAACGTCATCCTGCCGAACGGCGCTCGGTACTACGTCGACCACGCGCATCCGGAGTACTCGACGCCGGAGTGCTCCAACCCGCGCGATCTCGTCGTGCACGACAAGGTGGGGGAGCGGATCCTCGAGCGCTCGCTGCTCGAGATGCAGAAGGCGCTTCCGACCGGCCAGCGCATCGCGATCTACAAGAACAACAGCGACGGGAAGGGCAACTCGTACGGCACGCACGAGAACTTCCTCGTCGACCGCGCGACGCCGTTCGGGAACATCGTGCGCGACCTCACCCCGTTCCTCGTCTCACGGCAGGTGTTCACGGGTGCCGGCAAGGTCGGCGGCGAGGCGCCCTGGGACGACCGGGATCGTCACCGGTTCCAGCTGACGCAACGCGCCGACTTCTTCGAGGCCGAGGTCGGTCTCGAGACGACGCTCAAGCGCCCGATCATCAACACGCGCGACGAGCCGCACGCCGATCCCGAGAAGTACCGCCGGCTCCACGTGATCATCGGTGACGCCAACATGAACGAGGTGGCGACGTATCTGAAGCTCGGAACGACGGCCCTCGTGCTCAAGATGATCGAGGACGAGTACCTGCCCGATCTCAGCCTCGCCAGTCCGGTCTCGTCGCTGCACCGCATCTCGCGCGACGTCACGTGCACCGAGACGGTCCGGCTCGCCGACGACCGGCGCATGACGGCGGTTCAGATCCAGTGGGAGTACCTGGAGCGCGCGAAGAAGTACGTGGAGCAGGAGGACGACACGGCCGCCAACGCCGAGCTGCTCGGGCGCTGGGAGAGCGTCCTGTCGGCCCTCGAGACCGATCCGTCGACGCTGCACACGCAGATCGACTGGGTCGCCAAGCTCCGCGTGCTCGAGGGCTACCGGGAGCGTGACGCCCTCGAGTGGTCGGATCCCAAGCTTCGCCTGGTCGACCTCCAGTACCACGACGTCCGGCGCGACAAGGGCCTGTACTACCGGCTCGCGGCGTCGGGCAAGGCGGAGCGGCTGGTCTCCGACGAGGAGATCGACCGCGCGATCATGGAGCCGCCCGAGGACACCCGAGCGTTCTTCCGCGGCCGCTGCATCTCGAGGTACCCCGACGCGATCGCCGCGGCGTCGTGGGACTCGATCATCTTCGACACCGGGCGCGAGAGCCTCCAGCGGATCCCGATGCGCGAGCCCCTGCGCGGAACGCGCGCGCACGTCGACGGCCTGCTCGCCGACGCGCCCGACGCGGCCACGCTCGTCGATCTGCTCCAGCGTTAGCCGCTCCGGCGGTAGGATTGCCGCCGATCCCCGGCTCGGCTCGAGCATCGGGCCACATCCCCAAGGAGTGAGGCGGCGTGCCGCAGGAGCAGGAGCAGCGACGGGTCCAACGCAAGTCGGGCGGCGGCGAGGGCGGAGACGACGCTGGTCAGGTCCAGTCCTCGTCCAAGGCCGAGGAGCTCAAGGAGGAGATGGACGACATCCTCGACGAGATCGACTCGGTCCTCGAGGAGAACGCCGAGGAGTTCATCAAGAGCTACGTGCAGAAGGGCGGCGAATGACCCACGACCGAGTCTTGCCGCCGTTCAGCGGCGGCGGTCCGATCGGCGCCAATCCCAGCTTCGTCGACCTGGTCTCCCGGACGCGCCCCGACCTGGTTCCCGTCGTGTCCGCCGACGCCGCGCCGTCCGTGCCGCACGGCACCACGGTCCTCGGGCTCAAGTTCCGTGGCGGCATGTTGATGGCGGGGGACCGGCGCGCCACCGAGGGGTACGCGATCGCCGACGATCGGATGGACAAGGTCTTCGCGGCCGACGACCTCTCGACGATCGCCATCGCCGGCGCCGCTGGCCAGGCGGTCGAGATCGTCAAGCTGTTCCAGCTCGAGCTCGAGCACTACGAGAAGATCACCGGCGACCGGCTGTCGCTCGAGGGCAAGGCCAACCGGCTCGCCCAGATGATCCGTGGCAACTTCCCCCTCGCCGTGCAGGGGCTCGTCGTCGTTCCGCTGTTCGGCGGGTTCGACGACCGGCGCGGCGACGGTCGGATCTTCTACTACGACGCCACCGGCGGCCGTTGGGAGGAGCGCGACTTCCACACCACGGGATCCGGCGGGCGGCCGGCGCGGACCTCGCTCAAGAAGCGGTGGCGGCCGGACATGGATCGCGACGAGGCCGTCCGCGTTGCGGTCGAGGCGCTCGTCGACGCGTCGCAGGAGGACGTCGCGACCGGCGGCGTCGATCCCGCGCGCGGCATCTACCCGCTGATCCTCGTCGTGACGGCCGAGGGCGTGCAGGAGATCCCTGAGGCGGACGTCCGGACCGCGTTCGAGTCGGTGTCACAGGGGATGCGCTGATGTCGTTCATGCCGTACGTCGCCCCCGAGCAGCTGATGAAGGATCGTTCGGATTACGCGCGCAAGGGCATCTCTCGCGGGAAGTCGGTCGTCGGGATCGAATACGCCGACGGCCTCCTGTTCATCGCCGAGAACCCGAGCGCGTCGCTGCACAAGATCAGCGAGATCTACGACCGCATCGCGTTCGCGGGCGTGGGGAAGTACAGCGAGTTCGAGGATTTGCGGATCGCCGGCGTTCGGCTCGCCGACGTCCGCGGCTACTCGTACGACCGGGACGACGTGAAGGCCAAGGACATCGCCAACGCGTACTCGCAGGCGCTCTCGACGACGTTCACGCAGCAGATGAAGCCGTACGAGGTCGAGATCCTCGTCGGCGAGGTCGCCGACGACCACGGCCACAACGAGCTGTACCACATCCTGTTCGACGGGTCGGTCAACGACGAGCACGGTCACGTCGGCATCGGCGGCCACGCCGAAGAGCTGTCGACGGTGTTGTCGTCGGCGTATCAGCCGGACTGGGACCTCGCGAGCGCGGTCCGGGAGGCCGTCAAGGCGATCTCGTCGGCGGAGGGTCGCGCGATCGAGGCGCAGTCGGTCGAGGCCGGCGTCCTGGATCGCACCCGCCCGCAGCGGAGGAAGTTCCGGCGTCTCGACGACGCCGAGGTCGCTCGGATCCTGTCGTCGTAACACGACTCGGAAGCGCGAACGCGATGCCGCCGCGACGCAAGACGTTCGACGCGCCGGACGACCGGTTCGCGTATCCGGGGATGACGGAGGACACCGTCGAGATCGCGGGCTACGCGGTCGTTCGCAGCGTGCAGGACCCGGGGTGGCGATACTCGTCCCAGGATCCTCGCGCGGCGGACGACGGAGGATGGTGCGGCGCACACCACGTGGGCGTCGTGCTCGCCGGTCGGTGGGGCGCCGACCTTCGAACGGGCGAGCGGCTGACGTGGGGACCGGGCGACGCGTTCGACTGCCCGCCCGGGCACGACGGGTACACCATCGGCGACGAGCCCTGCGTGATGATCGAGTGGGCGCCTCGTTGACCCGCTCGTAGACGGATACCGGCCCTTCGCGGCGGCGGGCCTACACTCGAACGGTGGAGCGGCGGATCTTCGGGCTCGAGAACGAGTACGGCGTCACGTGCACGTTCCGCGGACAACGCCGGCTGTCGCCGGACGAGGTCGCGCGCTACCTCTTCCGCCGCGTCGTGCACTGGGGTCGTTCCTCCAACGTGTTCTTGGAGAACGGCGCGCGCCTCTACCTGGACGTCGGCTCGCATCCCGAGTACGCCACGCCCGAGTGCGACTCCGTGGTCGACCTGGTGTCGCACGACAAGGCGGGGGAGCGGATCCTCGAGGCGCTCCTGGCCGCCGCCGAGGTCCGGCTCCACGAGGAGGGCATCAGCGGGCAGGTGTACCTGTTCAAGAACAACACCGACTCCGCCGGGAACTCGTACGGGTGTCACGAGAACTACCTCGTCGCGCGCCAGGGCGAGTTCGCCCGGATGGCGGACGTCCTCATCCCGTTCTTCGTCACGCGCCAGATCTACTGTGGTGCGGGAAAGGTCCTGCACGGGCCGCGCGGCGCGCAGTTCTGCATCGCGCAGCGCGCCGAGCACATCTGGGAGGGCGTCTCGAGCGCGACGACCCGCTCCCGACCCATCATCAACACGCGCGATGAGCCGCACGCCGACGCCGAGCGGTTCCGGCGGCTCCACGTCATCGTCGGAGACTCGAACATGAGCGAGTTCACGACGTGGCTGAAGGTCGGCGTCACCGACCTGGTGCTGCGGATGGTCGAGGCGAACACGGTGATGCGGGACCTGTCGCTCGAGAACCCGATCCGCGCGATCCGCGAGATCAGCCACGACGTCTCGTGCCGGAAGAAGGTCCGGCTCGCCAACGGTCGCGAGCTGACCGCGATCGAGATCCAGACTGAGTATCTGGAGCGCACCGAGCGGTTCCTCGAACGTCGCGGCGCGGACGCACAGTCCAAGCAGCTGCTGCTCGAGTGGCGTGAGGCGCTCGAGGCACTGGCCGAGGGCGAGCCCGAGCGTTTGGTGCGCAAGGTCGACTGGGTCGCCAAGCAGCTGATGATCGAGCGGTACCGCGCCAAGCACGGGCTGCCGCTCTCCTCGCCGCGGGTGGCCCTCCTCGACCTCGCGTACCACGACGTCAACCGCTCGCGCGGGCTCTACTACCTGATGGAGCGGCAGGCGCGGGTCGAGCGCGTCAGCGACGAGAAGGAGATCTCGCGCGCGATGCGCGAGCCGCCGCAGACGACGCGCGCCAAGCTCCGCGGCGACTTCATCAAACACGCGAAGCAGAAGCGGCGCGACTACACCGTCGACTGGGTGCACCTCAAGCTGAACGACCAGGCGCAGCGGACCGTGTTGTGCAAGGACCCGTTCCGAAGCGTCGACGAGCGCGTCGAGCAGCTGATCGCGCACATGTAGCGGCGGAGGTCAGCCGCCGCGGTAGCGGCGGGCCTCGGCGGCCATCCGACCCGCCAGCACGCCGGCGGCGCCGGCGGCCAGGAAGAACGCCGGATCGTCGGCGGGCGAGCGACCCATCGAGGTCACCTCGACGCCCCGGCGGTCGAGCTCCTCGACGCCGGGCCGTCCGTCCACCTCGACGAGATGGTGCCTGTCCTCGAGCGCGCGGGCCCGGAGCGCGTTCCAGACGGCCTCCCGCTGGCGTTCGTCGGCGAGCACGGGCACCGCCACGTTCGCGGCGACGTGGCACACGTGTTCGAGGATCGTGAGCGAGTGGTGCGACACGACGCGGTGCCGCTCGCGCGCCTCGGCGAAGGAGAGCCGAAGCGCGGCGACCGGCCGGCCGCCGAGCGTCTCCGCCGCGTCGAGCGCGTGTCCGCTCGCGAGCGCCGAGACGCCCCACGTCGTCGCCGTTCCGAGGTTGCCCGGCCCGTCGGCGACGACGACGACCTCCGCCTCGAGGACGACGACGGCAGCCAGCAGCCCGCTCCACGTCGTGACCGCCTCGAGGTCGCCGCCGAACGCCTGCCCCGCCGTCACGAAGCCGTCGAGCAGACCAGCCCGGCGACAGGCGTGGACCAGTCTCGAGAACCGCCCTGGCAGCGCGGCGCCGTCCGTCATGACGTACACCACCCGCGCATCGGCCGATGCCTTCGCGCCGGCCGCGATCGGCGCGAGCATCGAGTGGAGCGGCGCCGCGACGACCGGCACGCCGCCGAGCCCGGCCGCCTCGAGAGCCGCGGCGTGCGATTCCTCGACCGTTCGAACCGCCACCTGCTGCGGCAGGTACCGCGCCTTCATCACGCGTCCGTCGTGACGGACGTCGGTCGGGGCTGTCGGTTCGACGGCCACGGCGAGATGCACACCGCCGGTGCCGAGGCCGAGCTCGACCGCGGTCGTGTTGAGCACGACGCGGCTGCCCACGTCGACGTACCCCACGAGGCTCGGATAGGCGATCGCCCTCGCGCGGGCACCCGCGCCGGCGCCGTCGACCTCGACGTCGAGCTCCACGATGCCCGGCCGGCGCTCGACGACGCCGAGGGCGGTCCCCGTCCGCAGCCGGATCAGCGACGCGTCGGCGGCGTCGTGGTCCGAGCGGCCGGCAGACATGGCCCGAGTATGATGCCGCGCCGATGCACCCGCTCGAGCGTCTGGTGAACCTCGTCGCGCTCCTGCTGGAGTCGCCGCGTCCCCTCACCTTCGAGCAGATCCGCGAGGCGATGCCCGAGGCGTACGCCCAGGGCGAGATCGCGACCGCCAAGCGGATGTTCGAGCGCGACAAGGACATCCTCCGCGACGTCGGCGTCCCGATCGAAGTCGCGGGTACCGACGCGTGGGACGTCGAGCAGGGGTACACGATCCCCAAGGACCGGTACTACCTGCCCGAGCTCGACCTCACGCCCGAGGAGATCTCCGCGCTGTTCGTGGCGGCGCGCGCCGGCGGCGACGACGCGACGGCCGAGCAGGCCGTCCGAAAGCTGCTGTCGAGCGCGGAGGGCGGTCTGCTCGCGCGGCCCTCGACCACGGCGTTCGTCGGCGACGCCGGGCTCGACGCCCGGCTCCTGGCGGCGGCCGAGGCGGTCGGCGACCGCGCGGCGATCAGGTTCGACTACCGCACGTCCCGAGGCGAGACGTCGGAACGACACATCGACCCCTACGGGCTGGTCGTCCGCGGCGGGCATTGGTACGTCGTCGGTCTGGATCGGCAGCGAGGCGAGATCCGCTCGTTCCGGATGTCGCGGATGACGGGCGATGTCCGACGCGACGGCGAGGCGTCCGCTCCGCCGGAGGGCTTCCGCGCGGCCGAGCACGTCGGTGGCGGACCGTGGGGCCCCGGCGAGACGCGGGAGCATGCGGTCGTGGCGTTCTCGCCCGACGCGGCGTGGTGGGCCACGAAGGGGTTGGAGGGCGTGGAGCACGTCGGAACCCGGAACGACGGGTGGCAGATCCAGCGGATCCCGACGGCGCCGGGCGACGGCATCGTCTCGTGGGTGCTGTCGTTCGGCCCCGACGCCGAGCTGCTCGAGCCCCAGGCGCTCCGAGCCGAGATCGTCCGGCGGCTGGAGGCCGTTCGTGGCTGAGCGCCGCCCGAGCGCGGCGCGAGCCTCGGAGCGCCTGCGGCGGCTCCTCGTCATCGTTCCGTACCTCGTCCAACATCCGGGAACCGAGGTGGCCGAGCTCGGACGCCTGTTCGGCGTCGACGAGGCGGAGCTCCTCGAGGATCTCGGACGACTGTTCCTATCGGGCCTGCCGCCGTACGGACCGGGCGACCTGATCGGCGTCGACATCGAGGACGGCCGCGTCTGGGTCGAGATGGCCGACTACTTCTCCCGCCCGCTGCGCCTGACGCGCCCGGAGGCGCTCGCGCTCTATCTGCGCGGCACCGCGCTCGCCGCGACGCCGGGCGTGGCCGAGTCGTCCGCGCTCGCGTCGGCCGTCCGGAAGCTCGGGAATGCGCTCGGGCCCGGAACGCTCGGCGAGCTGGCGGGCCACGTCGAGGCCGCCGCGGGCGCGAGGCCGGCCGACGCGCTCGATGCGATCCGCGCGGCGGCCGAGCGCCACGAGACGCTCCGGATCGAGTACTACGCGCAGTCCTCCGCGGAAACGACCGAGCGCGAGATCGATCCCGAGGCGGTGTTTCTGGCGATCGGCCACTGGTACGTCGCGGCGTGGGATCACCGCTCGAACGAGGAGCGGCTGTTCCGAGCCGACCGCATCCGCTCGGCCGAACCGACCGGGCGGCGGTTCGAGCCACGCGGCCTGGAAGGGGCGGGCCGGCCCCTCTACACGCCGAGCGATCGCGACGTCGACGTCCGGCTGCGGCTCGGTCCGGAGGCTCGATGGGTGGCCGAGTACTACGAGGTGGCCGACGTCCGGGACCTCGACGGCGGACGACTCGAGGTGACGCTTCCGGCCGCCCGGATGGAGTGGATCGCGCGCGTGCTGCTGCGCGTGGGCGACGACGTCGAGATCCTCGAACCGCAGGGACTGAAAGACCGCGTTCGCGAGCTCGCGGAGCGGACGCGAAAACGGTACCTGGAGAGTAGTCCAGACACCGTATCGGCGCGCTAAACCGCGTCGAAGGCACGGCCGATAACGGTCGTGTCATGACCACCATCCGGACGACATGCCCCCGCTGCGGGGAAGTGGACATGGGACCCGAGGCGATCCTGCTGTCCGTCCTGCAGGGCGGCCGCGAGGGGACCTACCGGTTCACCTGCCCGACGTGCTTCGACGCGGTCGAGAAGCGAGCCGATCGCAAGATCGTCGCGCTGCTGGTGTCGGCCGGCGTCGACGTCGCGAGCCGGGACGAGCTCGCGGAGCGCACCGCCTCGATGTTCGACCAGGAGGACGAGGTCGCCTATCCGCGCGAGGCGCCCCCCAGCGGACCGGCCTTCACGGCCGACGATCTGATCGACTTCCACTACCTCCTGGCCGACGACCGCTACATCGAGGACTTCCTGGCCTCACAGCGCTGAGGCCCGGACGTCGGCTAGCATCCCGCCGATGTCTCCCGTCTTCGTCGTCTGGTTCACCGTCTCGATCGTGACCCTCCTCGCCGTAGCGGCCGTGCTGGTCGGGCTGGTCCGCCACGTGTTCGGCCTCGGGCGCACGCTCCGCCGGTTCCAGGAGGAGATCACCCCGCTGGCGCAGGAGATCTCGGCCGAGGGCGACCGCGCGGCGGCGCGCGCGTCGGGCCTCGGCCGGCCGCCCGGCGGGGCGGTGTCGGTCGGACCCGAGCGTCCCGCGCGGTAGCATTCCCCGACGGGCCGTCGCCCGTTCCCCTGGACATGTTCAACATCGGACCCCTCGAGCTGATGGTCATCCTCGTCATCGCCTTGCTCGTCGTCGGGCCGTCCAAGCTCCCGGAGGTCGGGCGGTCGATCGGCCGCGGTATCCGCGAGTTCCGCAAGGCGCAGGACGAGGTGTCGCGGACGCTCCGACTCTCGCTCGACGACGACGACGAACCGCCGTCGAGGTCGATGCGCGGCGTCGCCGGCAACGAACGAGCCGCTCCGGAGGCGACCGAGACGACACCGACGACCGCCGCGCCGTCGACAGGATCGAGCGGCACCGATGACGCGGCCAAGGCGCTCGGGCGCGGGCTCGCCGAGCTGCGCCGCGCCAAGCAGGAGCTGCAGGACAGCTTCCGGGTGGATCTCGGCGACGACGGCGGCAACGGCTCGCGCTCGGGATGACCGCCGGCCGGTGATCGCGAGATGGGTCTGATCCCTCAGGCGCTCCGGCGGCGGGAGCGGAGCTCCGACGGCGCGATGACGCTCGTCGAGCATCTCGAGGAGCTTCGGCGCCGTCTGTTCATCTGCCTCGGGGCGATCGGCGTGGGATCGGTCGTCGGGTGGTTCCTGTACAACCCGGTCCTCGGGTTGATGACGAACCCGTACTGCGACTGGGTGCATTCGCTTCCGCCCCGCCAGCGACCGCCGCAAGGGTGCGACCTGATCACGATGGGTCCCGTCGATCCGGTGATGGTCAAGCTCAAGGTCGTCGCGGTCCTCGGTCTGTTCATCGCGCTGCCGATCGTGCTGTACCAGCTGTGGGCGTTCATCGTTCCCGGGCTGACGCGGCGTGAGCGCCGCATGGCGATCCCGTTCGTCGCGTCCTCGCTGCTGCTGTTCGCGCTCGGCGCGGTCGTCGCATACGCGACGCTGCCGAAGGCGCTCGGCTTCCTGCTCGGCTTCGCCGGACCGAACGTCACGACGTTCCTCACCGCGAACTCGTTCCTGTCGTTCGTACTGCTGGTCGCGCTCGCGTTCGGCGCGACCTTCGAGTTCCCGATCGTGCTCATCTTCCTGACGATCGTCGGCGTCCTCAGCACCGCCAAGCTGCGCGAGTGGCGTCGAACGGCGATCCTCGTCATCGCGGTCGCGGCCGCGGTGATCACGCCCTCGGCCGATCCGTACTCGATGCTCGCGATGATGCTGCCGATGCTGCTGTTCTACGAGGTCGCTATCATCGTCGGTCGCCTCATGGGGCGGTAGCGGGGGAGCAGCCATGGCGATCAAGGGCAAGAGCAAACCGAAGGCCAGGCGTTCGGTGACGCCCGGGCCGAGGCCCGTGTACGTCCCGGTCAAGAAGCCGCTCGTGCAGCGTCGCGGGTTTCAGATCGGCGTGGTCGCCGTCCTGGCCGTTGCGGCCCTCGGAGGGATCGCCTACGGGTTCGTCCACGAGCGGAACCAGAACCACGAGGCCGCGCAGCGGGCGCTCGTCAAGCGCATCGCCTCGGCCTACACCACCGAGGCGCAGACGGCCATCTCGGCGGTCGGCAGCGCGCAGGCCGTCTCGTTCACGCTGCTGCCCGACCTGAAGACGCAGATCGACGGTCTGCGCTCCGGGGACGCCGAGCCGGCCGACGTGGCGAAGGCGGCCGAGACGATGCAGAAGCAGGCGAGCGGCTCGGCCGACGACGTCGCGGCCATCGATCCCGCGAGCATGATCCGCGGCAAGGGCGTCGAGGACCGCGTGTTCGTCGACGACCTCATCGACGCCTCGCTCAAGATGGAGAACGGGCTTCGGATGGACGCCGTGGCGGCCGGGATCCTGCACCAGGCGGCGTCGGCCTCCGGCGCGGAGCGCAAGGCGCTGCTCGAGCAGGCCGACTCGGCGCGGACGACCGCCGAGACGGTGTTCCAGTCCGGCTACTCCAACTGGGTCGAGGCGCAGGTCACCGCGGGGACGTACCGGCCGGCCAGCATCGGCGGCTTCGGCTCCGGCGCCAACGTTCCGGCCGGGTCCTGAGATGACCGACGGTCTCCTCCTGCTGCACGCGTTCCCGGTCGACGCCCGGATGTGGGAGCCCCAGCTCGCCGCCCTGAGCGGCGCGCCGACCGTGGCGCCGGATCATCCGGGGTTCGGCCGCTCGTCCACCGACGTACCGGACGTGATGACGATGGAGCTCGCGGCCGCGTCCGCGCTGTCCGCGGTCGAGGCCGCCGAACTCGATCACGTCGTGGTGTGCGGCCTGTCGATGGGCGGGTACGTCGCGTTGGAGCTGTGGCGGCGCGCCCGCGATCGCGTGATCGGGTTCGTCTTCGCCAACACCCGATCGGGCGCGGATACGGAGGAGGGCGCCGCGAACCGCCGCGCGCTCGCCGAACGGCTCCGGACGCAGGGCAAGGACTTCTTCGTCGACGGCCCGCCCGGGCTGCTGTCGGAGCACGCGCCGGACGCGCTGCGAACGCGCGTTCGCGAGATGATCGCCGATCAGCCGGCCGAGGCGATCGCCGCCGCCTCGCTCGGCATGGCCGAGCGCCCCAACTCCGATCCCGACCTCCCAGGCATCGACGTTCCGACGCTCGTCGTGACCGGCTCCGACGACACGCTCATCCCGAGCGCCGTCACCGGGCAGATGGCCGAGGCCATCCCGAACGCCGAGCTCGCGACCATCGAGGGCGCCGGCCACCTGTCGAACCTCGAGGACCCGGACGAGTTCAACCGGCTCCTCCTCGCGCACCTCGCCCGCTGCGGCCTGCGCTGACGCCGAGCGCTCCGGCGGCCTCGCGGCGACCCCTCCGTAGACTGGCTGTGTGGCCGATCCTCAGCGTTTCGCCTCGCGCTATCCGTTCGCCCTCGATCGCTTCCAGCGGGAGGCGATCGAAGCGCTGTCCGACGGTGAGTCGGTCCTGGTCGCGGCGCCGACCGGGGCCGGCAAGACGGTCGTCGCCGAGTACGCCGTCGAGCGCGCGCTCGAGATGGACGGCAAGGCCTTCTACACCACGCCGCTGAAGGCGCTCTCGAACCAGAAGTTCGGCGACTTCGTGGCGCGGCACGGCGCCGCGAAGGTCGGGCTGCTGACCGGGGACAACGCGATCAACTCGCAGGCGCCGATCGTCGTCATGACGACCGAGGTCCTCCGGAACATGCTCTACGAGAAGTCGACGACGCTGAACGGGCTCGTCTCGGTCGTGATGGACGAGGTGCACTACCTGCAGGACCCGTACCGGGGCGCCGTCTGGGAGGAGGTGCTGATCCACCTTCCGCTGTCCGTGTCGGTCGTCTGCCTGTCGGCGACGATCTCCAACGCCGAGGAGTTCGGCGAATGGATCGGGACGCTGCGCGGAACGACGCGCGTCGTCATCGAGGAGAAGCGCCCGGTTCCGCTCGAGCACCACTACCTGATCGGGCACGACCTGCATCCGATGCACGTGGGGCAGGACGGCGTGCCTATGCCCAACCCGTACATCGTGTCGCTCGACCGCGAGGAGGTCCGCTACAAGACGTACACGCGGCGGGGAAGCGGCGCGTTGCAGCATCAGCGGATCCCTCGCCCGCGCGAGGGCCACCGTCGCGTGTACGTGCCGCGGCGGGAGGAAGTGGTCGAGGTGCTCGCCGACGAGGGAATGCTGCCGGCGATCTACTTCGTGTTCAGCCGCGCCGGATGCGACCGGAGCGTCGAGTGGGTCATGCGATCCGGCATCCGGCTCACCGAACCCGAGGAGGCGGATCGGATCCGCGAGTTCGCCGAGATGCGTGCGGCGTGGATGGATTCGGACGACCTCGTGACGCTCGGGTTCTACGACCTCGTCGACGCCCTCGCGGCCGGCGTTGCGGCGCACCACGCGGGCATGCTGCCGGTCTTCAAGGAGACGGTGGAGGAGCTGTTCGAGCAGGGGCTCGTCAAGATCGTCTTCGCGACCGAGACGCTGTCGCTCGGCATCAACATGCCCGCCAAGTCCGTCGTGATCGAGGACCTGTGGAAGTTCCAAGGCGAACGACACGAGCTGCTCACGCCCGGTGAGTACACGCAGCTGACGGGACGGGCGGGTCGTCGGGGGATCGACCAGCTCGGACACGCGATCGTGGTGTTCCAGCGGCAGGTGCCGTTCGAGCGCGTCGCCTCGCTCGCATCGACGCGGACGTACGAGCTCTCGTCGTCGTTCCGGCCGTCGTACAACATGGCGGTCAACCTGATCCGCAACTACACGCGCGACCAGACGCACCACCTGCTGAACTCCTCGTTCGCTCAGTTCCTCGCCGACCGCGGCGTCGTGGCGCTGGAACGGCAGCTCGAGCGCGACACGGCGTACCTCAACGGCTATCGCGAGCAGATGCGCTGCGACCGCGGCGACTTCGACGAGTATTGGGCGCTTCGCGAGAAGGCGGACTCGATCCGGGAACAGGCCAGGAAGGGTCGCGAACGTGTCCACGGAGAGGCGGTCAGGCGCGCGCTCGCGGGGCTCGGACCGGGCGACGTGATCTTCGTCCCTCGGGCCAAGCGCCGGGGCCTGGCCGTCGTGCTGTCGAACCGTGAGGGGCGCCCGACGGTGCTCGCGCAGGACCGCAAGTTCTTCCGCCTCTCGAGCCGCGACTTCGACGACCCGCCGGGCGCGCTCACCCGCATCCAACTGCCTCGCTCGGGCAGCGTTCGAAGCGCGCGGTACCGGCGCGACGTGGCCGCCCGTCTGGTCGCGATCGACGTCGAGCCTCCCCGACGCAAGCGCGCGAACGTCGACGCGGAGGTCGAGCGCGAGGCGGTTCGGTACGAGCGGCTCGCCGAGCAGCATCCGTGCCACTCGTGCCCGGACCGTCCGGCGCACGAGCGGTGGGCGATCCGGGCGAGCCAGGCCGAGCATCAGATCCGCGGGATCGACCGCCGGATCCGCACGCGGACCGAGACGCTGGCGCGGCAGTTCGAGCGCGTCCTCGGCGTGCTCGAGGAGCTCGGATACGTCCGCGACTTCGCCGTGCTGGCCAAGGGCGACGTCCTCGCCCGCATCTACGGCGAGGGCGACATCCTCGTGGCCGAGGCGCTCGGCGACGGCGTGCTCGAGGGCCTGTCGCCGGCGGAGACCGCGGCCGTGGTCTCGTCGCTGGTGTACGAATCCCGCGAGCGCGTTCCGCGAACCACCGTCGAGCTGCCGACGGCGGCCGCAGAGGAGCGGTACCGAAGCCTGCAGCGCATCTGGCGCCGCGTCCGTCGATCGGAGGATGAGCATCACGTGGAGCTCTCGCGCGAGCTCGATCCGGGGTTCGCGACGCCGATCTTCCACTGGGCCGAGGGCAAGCACCTGGACGCGGTCCTGGCCGAGACGGGGATGGCGCCGGGCGACTTCGTCCGCAACGCCAAGCAACTGCTCGACCTGCTGCGTCAGATCGCGGACGTCGCCGGCGCCGGCGCCGCGTTGACGGTTCGCCAGGCGATCGAGGCCGTCAACCGAGGCGTCGTGGCGTACACCGGCGTCTGATTCGCTGCGGCGCACCGTACACCGGCGTCTGATTCGCTGCGGCGCACCGGCCGACGCCGGACCGCCGGTACCATGGCCGCCATGCCGAGCGCCTTCGGATCGCTCACCGTGATCGTGAACCCCCATGCGGGGAAGCGGCGGGTCGGCGCCGAGATCCCGGAGCTCGAACGGACGCTGCAGGCTCGCGGCCTGCCCTACGAGCTCAAACGGACCGAGGCGCCGGGCGACGCGACGCGGTTCGCGCGCGAGACGCTCGAGCAGGGCGGACGGTACCTCGTCGCCGTCGGCGGCGACGGCACCGTGCACGAGGTCGTCAACGGCATGATGGAGGACGGCAAGCCCGTGGTGCCCGACGCGGTCCTCGGCGTCGTCGCGGCGGGAAGCGGGTGCGACCTCGTGCGGACGTTCGGCCTACCGGGCGACGTCACGCGGTCCTGCCAGCATCTGCTCGGCGACAACACCTATCCGCTCGACGTGGGCATGATCACGTACACCGACGGCGACGGCGGACGCGTGACGCGGTACTTCCCGAACGTGGCCGAGGCGGCGCTCGGAGCCGCGGTCGCCGCGCGCGCCGAGCGGCTGCCGCGATGGCTCGGACAGGCCAAGTACTTCGCCGCGTTCTGGCTCACGCTTCCTCGATTCCGGCTGGCCGAGCTGTCGATGCAGGCGGACCGACGCTCGTACGACGGTCCGGCGGTGATGGTGATCGTCGGGAACTGCCAGTACTACGGTGGGGGGATGAAGATCTCGCCGCGGTCGTATCCGGGCGACGGCGTCCTCGACGTGCTCGTCTTCACGGGACCGAAGTCCGACGCCTTCACCCTGCTGCCGAAGGTGTACCGGGGCGAGCACGTGCCGCATCCGCACATCAAGGAGTTCCGCGTGCGGAACGCGCTCACACTCGAGGCCGACCGCCCGCTGCCGATCGAGGCCGACGGCGAGGTCCTCGGGTTCACGCCGGCGACGTTCGAGGTCGTCCCGCAGTCGATCCGGATGAAGCTGTGAGCGGCCCGGGAACGTTCTCGGACCGCCGCCGCCGGGCGGTCGAGGCCGTCGCGGACGCCGGACTCGACGGCCTGCTGGTCACGCCGGGGCCCGACCTCCGCTACCTGACGGGGTACGACGCGCTTCCGCTGGAGCGGTTGACGCTGCTGCGCCTGGCCCCCGACGGGGAACCCGTCCTGCTCGTTCCCCGGCTCGAGCGCCCGGCCGCCGAAGCCGCGCCCGGCGTCGAGGGGCTGCGCGTCGAGGCGTGGACCGACGCCGACGACCCATACACGGCGGCGGCCGCCCTGATGGGCCCGGGTCGGTACGCGGTCACCGACCGGACGTGGGCGATCCACCTGCTTGCGTTCCAGGCGGCCGCGCGCGACGCTCGGTTCGTTCCCGCGACCAAGGCTTTGCCAGGCCTCCGGGCCGTCAAGGACGACGGCGAGCTCGAGGCGCTCGGTCGTGCGGGCGCCGGTGCCGACGCCGCGTTCGAGGCGATCCTGTCGAGCCCGTTCGCCGGCCGAACCGAGCGCGACATCGCCTCGGAGCTGTCGGAGCTGCTCCGCGCGAACGGGCACGAGGTCGTGGACTTCACGATCGTCGGCTCGGGGCCGAACGGCGCGTCGCCGCACCACGACGCGAGCGACCGCCGGGTCCGGCCGGGCGAGCCCGTCGTGCTCGACTTCGGGGGGTTCGTCGACGGCTACGGATCGGACATCACGAGGACGGTCGTCGTGGGGGAGGGCCCGGACGGCTTCAACGAGGTGTACGAGACCGTCCGACGGGCGCAGCAGGCCGCGTTCGAGGCCGTGCGCCCCGGCGTCCCGGCGCGGGACGTCGATCGCGCGGCTCGCGACGTCATCGAGGCAGCCGGCTTCGGCCCGAGCTTCATCCACCGGACGGGCCACGGCATCGGCCTGGAGACGCACGAGGACCCGTACATCGTGGAGAGCAACGCGTCGCCGCTCCGCGAGGGCGAGACGTTCTCGATCGAACCCGGTATCTACCTCGAGGGGCGGTTCGGCGTCCGGATCGAGGACATCGTGGCCGTGACGGCCGAAGGAGCCCGGCGGTTGAACGAAGCGCCCCGGGAGCTGCGGGTCGTCGACTGACGTCGGATCTCAGCGCCGCGGCCGGATCGTGGTGCCGCCGGCCGAGTCCATCACCTCGACGCCGAGCTCCTGGAGCTTCGACCGGAGGTCGTCGGCGCGCGCGAAGTCCCTCGCGGCCCTGGCCTCGTCCCGCTCGCGCACGAGCCGGAGCATCTCCTCGGACGGCTCCCACGCCTCGCGAACGTCGTGCAGGACGTCGATGCCGAGAACGGCGTCCCACGACGCGAGGAGCGCGGCCTTGTCGCCATCCGGCACGGACGACGACATCGTCTCGTTCAGCACGACCAACGCTCGGGGCATGTCGAGGTCGTCGGCGACCGCCTCGCGGAACCGCCGGTCGAGCTCGGTCGCGACGGGCGCCGACAGCGACTCGGCCGGGCTGCCCCACTCGGCCAGCCGCTGACGGATCCGTTTCACCGCATGGTCGGCCGCGCGCATCGCCGTCTCGTTGAAATCCATCTCGCTGCGGTACCGCGTCTGGAACGTCAGATAGCGGTAGGCGAGCGGATCGAACCCCATCTCGACGAGGTCGCGGACGCGAACGACGTTGCCCGTCGACTTGGCCATCTTCTGCCCGGTGAGCCGGAGGTGGCCACCGTGCACCCAGATGGACACGACGGGATGGCCGACCGCGCCCTCGGACTGCGCGATCTCGTCCTCGTGGTGCGGAAAGACGAGGTCGACCCCGCCCGTGTGGATGTCGAACCGGTCGCCGAGGTACTTCATCGACATCGCCGAGCACTCCACGTGCCATCCCGGGAAGCCCTCGCCCCACGGAGACGCCCACTTCATCAGGCGGTTCGCCCCGGCCCGCTTCCACAGCGCGAAGTCGGCGTGGAACCTCTTGTTCGGGTCGATCTCGAGCTCCTGCCGGTGACCGGCTCGGAGCTTGTCGAGCGTGTTGCCGGACAGCCGTCCGTACTCGGGGAACGACTGGACGTCGTAATAGACGTTGCCGCCGACCTCGTACGCGTGCCCTCGGTCGACGAGCGCCTGCGTGAGCTCGAGCATCTCGGGGATGTGGTCCGTGGCCTTCGGATACTCATCGGCGAGCTTCAAGCCGATCGCTCGGGCGTCGTCGAGAAACGCATCCGTGTACTTCCGCGCGATCTCGACGGGAGACAGACCCTCGTCGGCCACCGCCAGGTCCATGCGATCGCGCCCCGCGTCCGTGGTGTCGTCGGTCATGTGTCCCACGTCGGTGATGTTGATCACCTGGGTCACGCGAAAGCCTTCGAACTCGAGCGCCCGCCGGATGAGATCCGACAGCAGGAACGACCGCAGGTTGCCGATGTGCACGTACCGGTAGACGGTCGGACCGCACGTGTACATCCGGACGTGGCGGTCGTCGACGGGGACGACCTCCTCGACCTTGCGCGAGAACGTGTTGTAGAGGCGCACGATCAGCCGAGCATACCGAGGGCCCGACCGGACCGTGCCGATCGAGGCCCTCGGAGAAGCGATTCGGGCGTTATGCGGGGCCGGGGTTGTCTGGCTCGACACGCGTTCGGAGCGCGTCCGTCGCAGGCACGGGCAGGATGCCGCGCAGGCCGTTGCCGTGCACCGGCACGGGCGGTGGTGGCAATGGCACCGGTATCGATGCCTCGACACCGGCGTGGTCGGCCTGCGCCCGGACGACGGCGGCGTGATACGCCTCGAGCTGTGCACGGAACGCGGGGTCGTCATACGGGCGCCCATCGACGATCGGCCCCCGCGTTCCGTCGACGACCGCGGCAACGTCGTCTCCGGTGATCGTCTTGTGCGTCTCGAGTGCATGTGCGACGGCGAGCACCTCGGCCCGATTGTCCTCGAGGATGGAACACGTCCGTGTGTACAGCTCGTTCAACGCCTGCTCGATGCCCTTGCCGAACTCCGAGTCGTACAGGGTGCGATCCGAGCCGGTCTCGATCGGCTGTGCGCCGCGGATGGCGGCGAGGTTGACCGACCGCGACGCGATACCGCCCCCCATGGCGTAGAAGGCGTGCATTTGGGTGACGAGCGTGGTTGCACCCCGCATGTCGCCGCCGACGCCGGTCGAGTGGTCGCCCTCGAAGAACATCCGCTCGCCGGCAAGCGAGGCCAGGAACGTCATCACGTCGATCTCGCGCTCGGTTCGCCACGTGACGAACTGATCCTCCGGCGGGATCGACGAGACGAACCCGCCGATATCCCCTCGACGCTCGATCGTCGCCATGTCGATCGTCGCATGCTTTCGGAGGCGGTATGCCACGACCGCGTGACACGCCTCATGCACCGCGACGCTGTGCCGCTCGCGGTCGATGTACTCGGAGTCGTCCGGAAGGCCATGTTCCTTGAGTTGCTTGGCCCGGACGATGTCTTTGTACGTGATCATCTCGCGACCGTCGCGGATGGCGATGACGAGACCTTCGTTGACGATGTCCTTGATGTCGGCGCCGGACGAGTACGGCGTGATCGTGGCGAGCTTGTCGATCTGGTCGCCCGTCAGCTCGTGCTTGACCTTCGCCAGGTAGTACTCGAGCGTCTCCTTTCGGCCGTTCTTCTGTGGGTATCCGACCTTGTACTGCCGGTCGATCCGACCGGGTCGAAGCATCGCCTCGTCGAGCGCCTGCGGCATGTTCGTGGCGAAGATGTGCAGGATCCGGTACTTGGGCGGGGACTTCGGCTTCATCCCGAGGATGCGCCGGACGTGCCGGTTGATGAACCCCCGCGGTTTCTTGAGACCGTCCATCTCGCTCAGGAGTGCTTGGAGCGTGCCCATGCCGCCGCCGCCCATGCCGCCCATGCCCGCGATGATGCCCTCCCGCGAACCACCGCGGAACGCCGCAGACAAGACGTCGCGGCGAGCAGGGATCGACAGATATCCGATGCCGTTGCACGACCGCTGCGTCGTCAGCGGCGATGTCGCGTCCTCCGCCGGTTCGATCGACCAGCCGCCCGAGAGCTGCCCGCGATTGCCGAGCGAATCCGCCTCATCGAAGAACACGATGACGCCGCCGTAGCGGAGAGCGAGCTTCCGGAGCTTTCGATAGAGGCCCTTCACCTTCAAGACCCCGACGCCCATGAACATGTTGATGAAGGCCGACGGTTCGACGGCGACGAACGGACGTCCGGTCTCGCCGGCGACCGCCTGCGCCATCAGCGTCTTGCCCGTTCCGGGCGGCCCCCAGAGGAGGACGCCGCCGGGGACGTACCCGCCACGTTGCTCGATCGCCTCCGGCGCCTCGAGAAAGATGATGTTCTCCTTGATGCGGTCGAGGACCGCGTCCTGCCCCTTGACGTCCGAGAACCTCGTCTCGATGTCATCGGGCATGATCGTGTCGACGCCTCCACGGGACAGGAACCAGAACAGCCCGACGAACTGCAGGATGACGAACACGAATGCGAACAGCAGCTGAAACAGCAACGGCAGTGCCTGCACCAGGCGGGCGGGCGCCTCGACGATTCCGAGCCAAACCGGATCGGTGTGGAAGACGATGCCCATGATGTTGCTGACGATCACGAGGAACAGCAGCGCCTTGAGCACCCGGGCCAGCCGGTATCGGGTGTATTGGTTCATCCCGCCGGTCCGCTTCGAGACTCCGCCGAAGACCGTCGTTTGCCAGAACCGGTAGTACGCCTTCGAATGCTCCTCGATGAGGTAGTGGGCCTGCCGGATCACCTCGAGCCCGGCGAGGGCCAGCAACCACCAGTAACTGTTGAACGTCGTCCGAATGACGTCCGAGAACGGGGCTCCGAGCGGACGGAGGTCCGTCCACACGATCGAGAGCATCACGAACCAGAGCAAGACGAACAGGAGGACGATCTTGATCCGGTCCCACAGCGCCGATGGGCGCCGGGTCAGCCGCTCGGACTCTCGGGGCCGGCTGTCACGGTCTAGCGCCGGCACGAGGGCCGAGGTTGTTTGCTTCCTTCTGCTCATGGTTTCACCGTCCAGGATCCGATCGAGTTGTCGATCTGCGTCTTGTAGCGGTCGTAGCAGTCCGCGCTGCACATCAGCGCCATGAGGTAGACGTTGTCGGAGTTCGCGTCCAGATAGGCGATCTGATCGACGACGACGAATGCGTCCGAGAACGCCGCCGTCGCGCCTCCGCCCGTCACGCCGCCCTGGTCCGTTCCGAGCTGCCCCAGCGCCGACGGACGGAACTCGAACACCAACCGGACGCCGTGAAGGTTCGCGTCACCGTCGATCGAGTCGTCGTACGACATCATCACCGCATTGTCGCTGCCGAGCTGCAGCAGCTGATCGATCGGCACCAAGAAATTCCGGACCATCGACAGGCTTGCCTTGTCCCGGTTCTCCGGACTGAGCTTGAACACGAGCGCGAGGCCCTCGGGATGCTCGGTGAGGAGGTTCGTCTGGTTCAGCACGTGACCGACGGACGGGGACGGATCGCCGTCGAGGGCGACGAGCCACTGGATCGGATCCGGCGTCGACGCGCTCGGGCCGCCGCCGCGACGCAGGAACGCGTCCTTGTCGTAGACGGCCCAGTCGCTCGGGATCTTGAAACCGGTTCCCGTGTCGGAGTTCCGTACGTACTGGAACTCGGAGCTCCCGCACCCGGCGGCGGCCAGCGCGAGCAGTACGGCGACGCCGACGATCGAGGCCGACCGACCAGGTCCGGAGGAGCGGGCCGTCATCCGAGCATTATCGGGCGGAACCGCCAAGAAGCGAACCCCCCGCTCGGCGCCTGGGTCAGGGCAGGAGCGGCCGTCCCTCGAACGGAATCGACAGCACCACCGTGGTTCGGGTTTGGACCCCGCCCTTCTCGCGGAGCCGGCGGATCAGCTCCTCGAGATGGCTGGTCGTTCGGGTCCGAACCTTCAGAATGTAGTTGGCCTCGCCGGCAACGCTCAGACAGTCCTCGACCTCGGGGAACTCGCGGACCCGGTCGGGCAGGTCGTCCGGCTGCATCGGATCGAGCGGCGTGACGGCGATCAGCGCGGTGACGAACAGTCCCATCGACTCGGCATCGACCACGGCGCGGTAGCCGCGGATCACCCCGCTCTGTTCGAGCTTGCGAACCCGGTCGTGGACCGAGGAGGGCGACAGCCCGACGCGACGGCCGACGTCCGCGTACGTCGCCCGGGCATCGTCCTGCAGCGCCGCGATGATCGCAAGGTCCCGTTCGTCGAGCACTCCCGCATGATACGGAGGCGACCGGCGGGGGAGCGGTTCGTCCCCGACCGGCCGATTGCGCTCGAGGCGCTCGTCGGCGAGACTCCGTGCGCGTCCCACCTCTCCCGTGACGCCAGAGGGGAGGGGACCTTTGCACCGATCCGCATCGCTCGCGCCGCCGCGCGTTCGGTTCGAGCTCGTGCCGAAGGCCGGCGGCGTCCGCGTTCTGTCGCGTCTCGACGACGCGCTGTCGAAGGAGTACACGAGCTGCGTCGCGGCCGTCGCGGCGCACGTCGAATGCCGGCTCCGCGACGACGTCGTCGCCAACCGCGTCGAAGCCATCGGCACCGCGCCGCCGGGGCTGTCGCTTCGGTCGTGGCGCGGCGCTCGTCTGCGGCTCGACCGGGTGCTCGCGCGATGGCCGGCCGAACGCGTGATCGCGCACGCCGACGTCGCCCGGTGCTACGAGTCGATCGGCGCGTCGGTAGCCGCGGCGGCGCTCCAACGGCTGGGCGCGCCCTTCCCCGACGCCCGGCGGTGCGCCGCGGTGCTCGACGACCTCGCCCGCGAGGGGGTCCGCGGCCTACCGATCGGTCCCGCTGCGTCGGCCGTGATCGCGAACGCCGTCCTCGCGGCGGGCGACGAGGCGCTCGTCGCGATGGGCGCGCATCTCGTCCGCTGGGTCGACGACTGGTGGCTGGCCGCCCCGTCGCAAACGCATGCCGCCGAGCTCCTCGAGGTGCTCGCCGGCGCGCTCGCACCACTCGGCCTTCGGCTCCACGAGACGAAGACGCGCCTGCTCACCCGGCACGAACGTCCGGGGCCGGCATCGGCGCCGGAGTATCATCGCGCGGCCCATGCGAACCCTGTACCGGTCGTCGCTCGTCCGCACGCAGTCCTTCCCCGCGACGGCCGAGTGGGTGCTGGTCGACGGCCGGCACGTCCAGCGGACCGGAAGCGGTGAGCCGCCGGCCGCCGACCGCGTGATCGACCTTCCGGGCACCACGGTCCTTCCCGGGTTCGTCGACGCGCACGTGCACCTGACCGGAACGGGCATCCATCACCGCGCGCCGGACGTCGAACGGACCGGCTCGGCTGCCGAGCTCCTCGATGCCCTGCGGCGGATCGCGGCCGAGCGGTCGGGGCCGGTCCTCGTCCACGGCTGGGACGAGATGCGATGGACCTCGCCGGAGCTTCCGACCGTCGACGACCTCGACGCCGTGGTCGACCGACCGCTCCTCGCGATGCGCGTCGACGGGCACGTGGCGCTCGCCAACCGTGCCGCGATCGATGCCGCCGGCGCGGGCGAGATCGAGGGCGTCCACCGGAACGCCGACGGCGCCCCGACCGGTCGAATCACGCGCCGCGCCAACACCGTCGTGCGCGCGTGGATCGAGCGGAACCTCGACCCGCACGAGGTCGAGCAGCTGCAGCTCGAGGCGGCGAGCCTCGCGGTCGCGCGCGGCATCACGTGCGTCCACGAGATGTCGCTGCCCGAGGATCGCGGCATCAGGGACCTCGAGATCCTGCTGCGGCACCGCGCCCGGCTGCCCGTCGACGTCGTCCCCTACGTGGGAACGACCGACGTGGCGCACGTGATGGAGCTCGGCATCGCCACGATCGGCGGCGACGTGTCGCTCGACGGATCGGTCGGGGCGCGGACGGCGTGGGTGAGGGATCCCTACGCCGACGGCTCCGGCGTCGGCGCTTCGTACTACGCCGACGACGAGGTGGCCGAGTTCTTCCACAAGGGGCATCTCGCCGGACTGCAAGTGGCGGTCCATGCGATCGGCGACGCCGCGATCGAGCAGGCGATCGGAACGTGGGAGCGCGTGTATCAGTCGCTCGACTCGCGAGCGCGCCGACACTTCCGCGCCCGGCGGCACCGCGTCGAGCACTTCGAGGTGGTCGACGCCAACCTGATCGAGCGCGCCGCCGCGCTCGGCCTGGCCGTCTCGGCCCAGCCGGCGTTCGACGCGGAATGGGGCCATCCCGGCGGCCTGTACGCGAGCGCGCTGGGGGAGGGGAGGGCGACGCGGATGAACCCGTTCCGCTCGATCGTCGGCCGCGGCATCGAGCTCGGGGCGGGCTCCGACTCGCCGGTGACGTCGCTCGACCCGCTGGCCGGCATCGCGGCGTTCCAGGACCATCACGACCCGACCGAGGCCATGACACGGGACGAGGCGATCCGGCTGTTCACCGTCGGATCGGCACGGCTCGCGCATCACGACGACAAGAAGGGAGTGCTCGCGCCGGGCGCGCACGCCGATCTCGTCGCGTGGGACGGGGATCCGTTCGAGGTTGAGGATCTGGCCGCGATCCGGCCGGTGCTGACCGTCTCGCTCGGACGCGAGGTGTTCGCCGCGTGAACGGGACGGTTTGACACCCACGCAGCCGCGGTCCTACAGTGCCGCTGCGCTGCCGCCTCGTGCGGCACGCACGGAGGACCCAAGAGGCTGAGTAGAGAACGCGGCGCTCCGGCGTCGCGGCCCCAAAGGTCTCTTGGGTCCTCATCGTTCCCCTCTCGTTCCCTTCGCGTTCGCTTTCGGGCGGGAACAACACTGCGGACCCCTGCGTTCCAGATGCGGAACGTCTTGCCGGGTAGTTCCTCGGCAGTACAATCCCCCGGCCGAAAAGGGGAACCGCATGGTGGAAGAGAACGAAGAGCTCCTGGACGACGAGGAGATCGAGGACGAGGACGACGCCCCGGACCTCGAGGCCGACGACTCCGTGCCGCCGCCGGCGGCGGAGGGGGAGGAGGTCGAGTCCATCCAGGATCTGCTCGTCAAGCAGGAGGCTCGCGAGGAGGAAGAGGAGGCGGAGGACGAGTCCGTCCTCGCCCTGACGCGGGAAGAGCGCCTCGAGCCGCTGGCGGTGAAGGTGGTGCCGCCCCAGCCCACCGAGTTCATATGCAAGTCGTGCTACCTGGTGAAGCACCGCAGCCAGCTCAAGGACAAGACGCGTCAGCTCTGTCGCGACTGCGCCTGAGCGAGCGTTCGCTCGGGCTTCCATCCGCCGTCGCCGCCGCGGCGATCTCCGGCCTCGCGCTCTCCCTGTCGCTTGCGCCTGCGGCGCTCGGCTGGATCGCCGTCCCGGCGCTCGTTCCGTTCCTGTGGACCCTTCGAACGGCCGGCGCCCGCCGCGGCGCGTTGCTCGGCGGCGCGTTCGGACTCGCGTACTTCGGAGCGTTGCTGTACTGGCTGGTGCGGTTCGGCGCGGTCGCGTGGGTCGCGCTGGTCGTGGTCTCGGCGTTGTACCTCGCCGCGTTCGGCGCGCTCGCCCCGCTCGTCACCCGTCGTGAGCGCCCGATCGGATCGGCGGTCGGGATCGCGGCGCTGTGGACGGTCGTCGAGTGGGTTCGGAGCGCATGGCCGCTCGGCGGATTCGGATGGGGCCAGCTCGGATCCACGCAGACCGACACCGGCGCGCTGCTCCGGCTCGCGCCGTACGGCGGCGTCTGGGCCTTGTCGTTCGTCGTCGTGCTCGTCGCCGCGCTGCTCGTCGCGGCGCTCGTGAACGCGTTCGAGCGCCGGCCGGGCAGGGTCGCGGGGTCGGCCGCGGCCGCGGTCGCCCTGCTCGTCGCGCCGGTCGCGGCGCCAGGATTTCCGGCAAGCGGCGTCCCGATCCGGGTGGCCGAGGTCCAGGTCGACGTGCGGCGTGCGGATTCGGCCGACGCTGCGTTCGAGGACCGCTCCGTCGCCGTGCTGAACGCGCTGGCGAA
Organism: bacterium; assembly: GCA_046735355.1. GTDB lineage: Bacteria > Actinomycetota > UBA4738 > UBA4738 > HRBIN12 > DATAEU01. The sequence goes on along the minus strand of JBKPTC010000058.1, from coordinate 9,916 downwards.
CCGGCGCCTCGCCGCGGACCCGCCGGACCTGGCCGTCTGGGGGGAGGGCGCGCTCGATCCGGGTGCCTTCGCCGATGCGGCCACGATGCGGGCGATTCGGGAAAGCATCGCCTCGGTCGGCGCACCGACGCTCGCCGGCGCCGTGACCGACTCGCCCGATGGCGTCGAGCGGACGCAAACCCTCTTGTTCGACCGGCGCGGGGAGATCGTCGACCGGTACTCGAAGGTGCACCTCGTTCCGTTCGGTGAGTTCGTCCCGTGGCGGAGCGAGCTGTCGTGGATCCCGGCGATCGATCAGGTGCCGGTCGACCGAGTGCCGGGCAGGACGGTGCGGCCGATGACGGCCGCCGGGCTGCCCGCGTTCGGAACCCCGATCTGCTACGAGAACAGCTTCCCCGCGATCGAGCGGTCGTTCGTGTCCGCGGGCGCGCGGTTCCTCGTCCTCACGATCAACAACGCGTCGTACGGGGAGACGGCCGCCTCGCGACAGCATCTCGTCATGAGCCAGCTTCGCGCGGCGGAGACCGGCCGCTGGGTCGTGCACGCGGCCGTCTCGGGCGTGAGCGCGTTCGTCGATCCGGCAGGGCGCGTCGTCGCGCAGACCGGGTTGTTCCGCGACGCCATCTCGCGCCGTACGATCCGCGCGTCCGATCGGATCACGCCCTACGTGCGATGGGGGGACTGGGTGCCGGTGGTCTCGCTCGTCCTGGCCCTCGGGTTCGCCGTCGTTCCACGCATGCGGCGGTCCTCGCATCCCTTTCCCGAACCGCTTGCCGACGGCGCCCGGACGCTCGTGGTCCTGCCGACGTACGAGGAGCGCGAGACGATTCAGCGCGTGCTCGAGGCGCTGCTCGCGCTTCCCGAGCGAGTCGACGTCCTCGTCGTCGACGACGGCTCGCCGGACGGGACGGCCGAGGTCGTTCGAGCCGTCGCGGCCACGGAGCCTCGCGTTCGGCTGGTCGAACGACCCGGCAAGGCCGGGCTCGCCTCCGCGTACTGGACGGGCTTCCGTCGGGGCCTCGAGGAGGGGTACGACGCCGTCGTCGAGATGGACTCCGATCTGTCCCACGATCCGAGCGAGCTGCCGGCGCTGCTCGCGACGGCTCGGGCGAACGACCTGGTGATCGGCAGCCGGTACGTTCCGGGTGGGTCGGTGACCAACTGGAGCCGGGCGCGCGTCGCCTTGTCGCGCGCAGGAAACCGGTACGCGCGTCTGGCGCTCGGCATTCCGCTCCACGATGCGACGAGTGGCTTCCGCGTCTATCGCCGGCGCCTGCTCGAGCACCTCGTGACCGAGCCGATCCGGTCCGACGGCTACGGCTTCCAGATCGAGCTGGCGTTCCGCGCATGGCGCGACGGGTTCGCCGTCGGCGAGGCGCCGATCACGTTCCGCGAGCGCGAGCACGGCGTCTCGAAGATCTCGCGTCGCATCATCGTCGAGGCGCTGTGGCTCGTCACGCTGTGGGGACTGCGCGAGCGGTTCGCCGGCACTCGCGCGACGGGCTCAACCGTCGAACGCCCATAATGGACGTTATGTAAAGTTAATTTGGGGATCCGCCGCTCCCCTCGCGGGCGGCGACGGCCGGGACCGGCGCGTCGAACACCATCGGCTCCATCCATCGTCCCGTCCGCCCGCTCCGGATCGGTCCCATCGGCGCCAGCGAGAGCCAGCCGGTCACGTGCTCGCCGAACCGCGGCGATCTCCAGCCCCGAACGATCCGCGGATCGCGCGTTCGGAGGCTTCCGAACCGTCGGGGCCTAGTCCCAAGGTCGCGACGAGGTGGAACCGTTCGACCGATGGGGTAGCCCGGCCCGCTCCCTAGCATCCCCACCAGGACGTTGAACACCGGCCGGGTGCCCTACTCGGCATCGACACCTCGAAGGAGGCCACCCATGGGGGGCACGACACGGAACGGCCCACAGCGGAGCCGTTCGCGGTTCCGGATCATCGCGCCGTTGCTCGGCATCGCGCTCGTCGCGAGCCAGGCGCTCGGCGTCGTCGCGGCCGGCGCGATCACCGACGACGGAACGAGCACCACCGCCGTCACCGCGGACGCGACGACCGACGGCACCGCGACGAGCAGCGCCACCGACGACGCGACGGCGACGACCGACGGCGGCGTCGATGCGACCACCGACGGCGACGGGACGATCGCGATCGCGGATGACGCTACGAGCACGGCCGGCGGCGATGCGACGACCACGACCGCCGACGGCGGAGCGACGGACACCTCGACCACCACCGCCGCGACCGGCGGCGGCTCCGGTTCCCGCGCCCGGGACGGCGCTCGGGCGGGATCGCGGATCCGCACCGCCGCAGGCACCCCCGACGCGAGGACGTCGCTGAACGTCGACCTCGATCAGTACGCGAACGAGGACGCGGCCTGGCAGAACGGCGACCTCAACGGAAGCAACTCCGCCTACAACGAGGGCGACGTCGTCCCCTTCCGTCTGGCGCTCGAGGGTCTCTCCCCCGGCTCACACACGATCCACATCAACTACGATTTCACCGCCGGCGGGACGGAGGCGTACGACTTCCTCGCGACGTGGAACGTCACCGAGCATCCGGGTCTGTGCGACGCGGGCGGCGGCGCGGTCTCCTCGATGTGCCCGGCTCTCGGCACGGCCGACACGCGCGCGTTCCCGAGCGATCCCTTCCAGCCCAACGGTCACACGCAGGCCGGGCTGACCGTCGCCGGCGCCGAGGCGGCGTCGGGCGTGTCGCGACAGCTCACGATGTACGGCGGCACGATCACGAGCATCACCGGCCCGACGCACGCGGGCCCGACCGGCAACAACAGCACCGGCGACTTCGTCGTCACGTTCGACAAGGTCGGCGCCGACGGCGCCGCACTGCTCGCGTGGGGCGGTCACCTCGCCGAGTCCGCCTACTGGAAGACCACCGGCGGCGGCAACAACGGCGCCTCACAGATCTCGGGCGCGCCGTGGCACATGCGGACGCAGAACCTCGACGGATCAGGCAACAAGAACCAGGACCGCAGCATCCAGCCGAGCGCGATCGTTCCGCTCCCCGGGCTCGAGATCTCCAAGAGCGCGTCGAGCGCCGAGGTCACAACCGGCGAGACGTTCACCTACACGGTCACCGTGACGAACACCGGCGATGCCGCGGCCTCTCCGGTGCTGATCGCCGACGACCTCGACGACTCGCTCACGAACGTGTCGGCGACGTACGACGTCGACCCGGGTTCGGGTCAGGACGGTGCGTGCACGGTCGGCGCCGGGAACACGATCGCCTGCCCGGCCAGCGGAACGATCTCGCTCGCCAAGAGCGACGGCGACACCGTGGCGCCGGAGAACGACGTCGTCGCCGTGACGGTCACGGCGACCGCGCCGGCCGGGTCCTGCCCGACGGTCCTGAACACGGCATCGGCCTCGATCGGCAACGGAACGCCGGTCACAAGCAACCAGGTGACGGTCAACGTCACCGGGTGCACGGTCGACCTGACGCTGACCAAGACGTCCGACGTCCAGGGACCGGCCGAGCCCGGCGACACCGCGTCCTTCACGATCGACGTCACGAACGACGGAACGATCAGCGCGCACCAGGTGACCGTCACCGACTCGGTTCCGGCGGGGCTCGACATCACGTCCGCCTCGTTCACCGGCGGTTCGAACGGCCCCGCCGACTGCGACGTGACCGGTCGAGAGGTGACCTGCGACGTCGGCTCGCTCGCGCCCGGAGCGTCCGCGACGGTCACGATCGACGTCGACGTCACGACCGGCGCCTGCCCCTCGATCACGAACACGGCCAGCGTCACCGGCTCGAACGAGACGGCCGGCACAGGCAACAACACCGACTCGGCCGCCTTCGACGTCGCGTGCCCGCTCGGCATCCAGATCCTCAAGGACGGTCCCGCGCTTGCCCACGTCGGCGAGACGGTTACCTACACGCTCGATGTCTCGCTGACGACGCAGACGCCGCTCACGAACATCACCGTGACGGATCCGATCTGTGACGGCCCGGTCACGCCGGTGTCCAAGACCGGCGGCAACGTGAACGACGTGCTCGAGCCCGGCGAGGTCTGGAGCTACAGCTGCGACCACGTCGTGCAGGCCGGCGACCCCGACCCGCTGCCGAACACGGCGACGGTCGAGGGAACCGACGCGCAGGGGCGGCCGGCGTCTGACACCGACGACCACGTCGTGGACGTCATCCACCCGGCGATCCGCGTCGTCAAGACGGCGAACCCGCTGTCCATCTCGCCGGGCCAGACGGTCACGTACCGGTACGCGGTCACGAACACCGGCGACGTCACGCTGTTCGGCGTCTCGGTCGACGACGACAAGCTCGGACACATCTGCGACATCGCCGAGCTCGCCGTCGACGAGACCCGTACGTGCACGATGGACTTCACCGCCGGCGACGGCAACCTCGGACCGATCACGAACGTGGCGGTCGCACAGGGTGAGGACGAGACGGGCTATCCGGTCAAGGACGACGACGACGCGCAGATCGACGTCGTCCTCGGAACGACCGTGACGCCTCCTCCGACGACCACGCCCCCGTCGGGCACGGCCTTCACGGGTAGCGACATCCTGCCGCTCGCGGTCGCCGCGCTGGTGCTCCTCGTGCTCGGATCGGGACTGACGTATCTCGGCAGGCGCGAGGACGGCTCGAGCGCCTAGCTACACCCGTTCAGGGAGGGGAACCCCAAAGCGAAGGCCCCGGGCGGATGCCCGGGGCCTTCGGCTTCTACGGTCGAGGAAGGAGGGGTCTCAGCCGTGGAACGGTAGGGCCGAAGACGTGCCACATAGATTCGCTGAGACGCTGATCGTTCGCCCGGAGCGCCTGGAAGCACCTCGACCCGTGGGCGGAGCTTCCCGCCGGGCGTGATCTCCTACTCGGTACAAGCGCATCTGGGGAGCGGTGGCCCCATTCGGTACAACATCCACGTGCAGCAGGCGGGCACCACAGTCGGTCGAGACGTGGATGCGGGGTAGCTTCAGCCAGAGCCCGAGGACGAGCAGCCCAATCTCAACGTCAACGTCAATACAGGGTCTCTTCCGCCTGGCACGTACTACGTCGAGTTCGTGCTCTGCTTCAACGATGCGAGACTGTGCTCGATCGATTGACAACCCCGGGACACCGCGCAGTAGCGGCCGAGCCCGCGCCGGTAGCTGTTGCCAGGGAGGGCCCGCCAGCAGCCCTGGATGCCTTCTCGGCGCCGAACGGAAAACGACTACCGGCGGGCGCGCACGACCTCTCCACCGCCCACTCCGCGCCTGGTGGAGTCAATCAGCATCGTGCTGTGCGATTCCGTCCGATTCGATCAGGGTCTTCACGTTCTGGATCGTCCGTTCCATCCTGCTCGCAACGACTTCCGCCCTCGACTCGTCCAGACCTGGGATGTCGCTTGTGATCGTCAGCAACGTCGCGTCCTCCCCTTGGTCCTCGAACGTCGTGCGCCCGTACATGTCCATGTTCGCGTCATGGATCGTCATCCCGAGTGCTCGCTCCGGTTCCCACTCGACTACGACCATCTCCCCTTCGACCGGAGCGCCGAAGCGAGCGTTGCGCCGGCGGATCTTCGTCCCGAGCCCGATCGGTCCTTCCGAGATCTGCTCCAACTCCATGTCCGGATCCCAACGGGGGTGGTTCCGAACGTGATCCTCCGCGTACCACCTCCACACGTCGAGGACCGATCGGTCGACCGTCGTCGAGACCTCGATCCGCATCGGGCAAACCCTTCGTCTGCTTGTGCGCCCTGTTCTCGCCGTCTCGGTTCAGGGATCAGACGATCAGACGTCAGCGGCAGAGCGACTGCGCCAGCTCCGGCGAAAGGCGATGGCCGTCTGGGTTCGCGAACGCCCTCTCCGTCCGGAGGCCCGAAGTCCCAGCGCCCCGGTTCGCACCGCCGATTGCGCTGCCACACGCGATCCCACGCTCGACGCAGGCGCCCCGTCCGGCACTTCACGCGGCGAGTACCCCACCGCACGAGAGGGGCGGGTCCGCGCCGGTCCTACTCGCAGGGCGGCTTCAGCTGCCCGCTTTGGCTAACGATGACCTGGCCGAGCGGGTGTGCCTCATGGGCCACAACCTTGACGGTCGCGCCGACCTCGCCCGGTCCCTGGTTGCTCGTGAACTGAGCGATGCACGCCCCGTGCGTCGGGTTGGCAGACGCAGAGGCGGAGATCGGCAGGGCTCCGAGCACCCCGAGGCCCGCGAGCAGCAGCAGAATCGCCCGTCGTCGCATGTCTCCCTCCCTGTCGACAGCGCTCCCAGCGAGCCTTCCACGGCCCGCGTCGGTCGGTCAACTGTGCTTCGGGAAGCGGATTGGGCATCGAGCGAAGGCGGGGACCGTCGGTTCGAGGTTCCGTTGTTCCAAGCGTCCATCGCCGAGCCTCGACCGCTGTGCGAGCGGGTTCCGGGAACGGCGCACACAGCCGTCAACCATGGTGACACGCCGAGGTTTCGCTCCGCTGATATTGGTGAACGAGGATGTCATGTAGGGAGGACCTGAGACAGAGAGAGGTCTCCTATTGCAGGCGATCGTGGTGACGGACCAGGCTGCGGGGACGGCCGGGATGACGCTGATGGAGCGGCCCGAGCCGCCGGCAGCGATAAACGACGTCGTCGTTCAGGTTCACGCGTCGGGATTCGTCCCTACTGAGGTGGCGTGGCCCTCGACCTGGACCGATCGCCGCAACCGCGACCGAACACCGTCGATCCCCGGCCACGAGCTGGCGGGGGTGGTCACCGCCCTCGGCTATGGGACGACGGGACTGTCTCTAGGACAGCGCGTGTTCGGCCTCACCGACTGGCATCGCGACGGGACCCTTGCGGAATATGTGGCCGTCGAGGCACGCAATCTCGCGCCGCTCCCGGCCGACGTCGATTTCACGGTGGCTGCGAGCCTGCCGATCTCTGGCCTGACCGCGTGGCAGGGACTGTTCGAGCACGGCCGCGTTAAGGCGGGGCAAAGCGTCCTCGCGCACGGCGCAGCGGGCGCAGTCGGCTCGATGGTGACGCAGCTCGCCCGTGACGTCGGTGCGTACGTCATCGGCACCGGACGCGGCGCCGACCGTCAGACGGCGCTCGACTTCGGCGCGCACGCGTTCGTCGACCTCGACAACGACGCGCTGGAAGACATCGAAGGAGTCGATCTGGTCTTCGATGTCATCGGCGGCGATATCCAGAAGCGGTCCGCCGGCCTGGTTCGAGCCGGAGGAACACTGGTGACCGTCGTCGGGCCGTCCGAGGCGCGGCCCGCGGACGGCCTGGCGATCGACTTCGTTGTCGAGTCCGATCGCGCGCAACTGAGTGAGATCGTCGAGCGCGTGCGGGACGGGCGACTGCGGACGAACATCGGCACGGTCGCGGCCCTCGACGACGCCGTTGCGGCCCTCAACCCGACGGAGCGACGGAAGGGGAAGACGATCATCAGCGTTCGTCCATAAAGGACTCGCAGACAAAGGACTCGCAGACGACGGAGACCTTGTTGCGTCGTACCGGGGTTCCCATCGTCCTGCTCGGCAAGAGCGCGCCACCCCCTTCCGCGGCCGGTGTTCTTGGGCAACGCCGTGCTCGTGCGCAGGCCTCGCGCGGACGAGGGACTCGCACGCGCCACCCCTTCGTGGGCGCAGGTCCGAGAGAATGCCTCAACTACCGGGCGAGCCACCGTCTCCTTTTCGCGGCCCGTCTTTGCGGTGGACACACGCTACGCTGAGGCCGTGGATCCGACTCGAGCCCATCAGCTTCTCGCCGCCGAACGGGAGCGGATCGAACACGAACTCGCCGGGCTCGTCCACGCGGACGAGGGCGCCGCGGCTGAAGGAGATGAGTTCGACGCAGGTGACCGCGGGCGAGAGCTGCTGCAAGACGAACTCGACGAGGGCCGGCGCGAGGAGCTGCAAGAACAACTCGCCGCCGTCGAGCGGGCCGAGCGGCGCCTTGCGGCCGGAACCTACGGCCTTTCGGTCAGGAGTGGAGAGCCGATCCCGGACGAGCGCCTCGAGGCGGTGCCGACGGCCGAGCTGACGGTGGCCGAGGCCGACGAGGAAAGTCGTCGACTGGGGCACTGAGGAACGGGGCGGCGACACGCCGCTCGCGCGTGCGCCTCGCCGCGCACGAATCGGTCACGTCCGTTGACTGGAAACGGTCAACGAACGGTCACAGCGGTAACAAGAACGGACCGATAGGAACCTACCGGTACTCTGACCTGCGGGAAGGGAGGGGTCCGCAGGCCAGAGTACACGCTTGGTTTTCTCAGCCGTAGAAGATGACGGTCACCCACAGGCTGCCGTCCTGGCGGACGAAGCCGATGGCGGTGTGGTCGAACTCGGAGCGCAGGATGTTGTCGCGGTGCTCGGGGCTCGCCATGAAGGCGGCCTGCAGGCTGTCGACGCTGCCCCCGACGCCGACGTTCTCGCCACCGATCGACCAGTCGTACGGCGCGAGGATGCGCTGGAGCATCGAGGAGTCCGAGTGGAACAGGTAGCCGGCATCGGCCATCGCTTCGCTGTGCCGCTTCGCGTACCGAGAGAGCCGATCGACGAGTGCGACGCGATGACGCTCGTGCTCGACGCGAGCCTCGTTGGTGAGGTGGAACAACCGCTCGCGGCGGGTCATCTCCCCGGCGGTCGCGACGCCGGCGAGCGACGCGACGAAGATGCCGGCCACGAGGAGGACGATCACGGCGGCGCCTCCGCGCCGCACACGGCGAACCATCATGGCGAGCCTCCCGACCCCGGGTCCCGCGGGTCCGGCCCGTCGAGGGCTCGGATCCTTCGGCAGCTCGGCCGCCTCCCTGCCTCGGAGGCCCGGAGCTTTGCGTCCCGCCGTCGCCGGCGGTTTGCCGTTTCGGGACCGACCTATCCGTGCCTGTGCTCAGTCCCTATCGGACCGGCGCTCCCCCGGCTTGAGCGCCGGATGGCCCGCGCGAACTAGCCGGACGGGTGGCCGATGGGCCACGCGGCGGCCACCGGTTCGGGCGATCGCGTGGTCGGCTGGTCGGGAGATCGGAGCGTGCCGCGCGGGCTCGACGCCACAACTCGGAACGGCCCGGCGGGCTACCAGCGCAGCTTGAGGTGTCGAGCCGCGCGTGCCTCGTCGAGCCGGCGGACCGGCGTGGTGACCGGTGCCTCGTGCAGCACGTCCGGCTCCGAGCGAGCCTCGCGCGCCGCCTGCCGCATCGCTTCGGCGAAGGCGTCGAGCGTGTCCTTGCTCTCGGTCTCCGTCGGCTCGACCATCAGCGCCTCCTCGACGACCAGCGGGAAGTACACCGTCGAGGGATGGAAGCCGAGGTCGATGATCCGCTTGGCGACGTCCACGGCGCGGATCCCCGTCTCGTCCTTGAGCCGCTTGGAGGTCGCGACGAACTCGTGCATCGGCCGTCCGCCCGGATGTGCGAGCGGGAAGTCCTCCTTGACGAGATCGGCGAGGTAGTTGGCGTTGAGCACGGCGCGCTCGGCAACGTCGCGCAGGCCGTTGCGTCCGTGCAGGAAGACGTACGCGTATGCGCGGACGAGCACGCCGAAATTGCCGTAGAAGCCGTGCATCCGGCCGATCGAGTCGGGTCGGTGGCGCTCCAGCCGGAACGTTCCGTCCTCCGAGCGCTCGACGAGCGGCGACGGAAGGAACGGAATCAGCTCCTCGGTCACGCCGACCGGTCCGGCGCCCGGTCCTCCCCCTCCGTGCGGCGTCGCGAACGTCTTGTGCGTGTTGATGTGGACGATGTCGAATCCCATATCGCCGGGCCGGCACCGGCCGAGGATCGCGTTGAGGTTCGCGCCGTCGTAGTAGACGAGCCCACCAACGCCGTGGACGACGGCGGTGATCTTCTCGATCTCCTCCTCGAACAGCCCGAGCGTGTTCGGATTGGTGAGCATCAGCCCGGCGACGTCCTCGTCGACGAGCTTCTCGAGCGCCGAGACGTCGACGAGCCCGCGCGCATCC
>JBKPTC010000057.1:0-31404 GCA_046735355.1 bacterium | reverse complement strand
CAGCAGCACGATCAGGATGATGACGAGCGAGGCGGCCTGCGGGCCCTGCCCGGGGTTGTTGACCGTGGTATCGATCAGGTTGCCGTACATCGCCGTCTTCGTCGTTCCGAGCAGGTCGTTGGTGTAGTAGTCGCCGAACATCGGCAGCGTCACGATGACCAGGCCGGCGACGATCGCCTGCTTCGACAGCGGCAGCGTCACGCGCCAGAACGTTTGCGCCGGGCTCGCGCCGAGGTCGCGCCCGGCTTCGAGCAGGCTCGCGTTGATCCGGTCGAGCTGCCCGAAGAGCGGAAGGATCATGTACGGGATGTAGCCGTACACGAGCCCGAGGATCACGGTGATCGGGTTGCCCGCGAGCCAGTTGATCGGGTTCGGGATGAGGTGCAGGATCCGCAGGACGTCGTTGATGTAGCCGTCCTCCGTAAGCAGGCTCTGCCACGCGTACACCCGCATCAGGTAGCTGATCCAGAACGGCGAGATCAACAGGACGAGGAACAGCCCCTTCCGCCGACCGCCGTACCGTGCCACGTAGTACGCGACCGTGTAGCCGATGATCAGGCAGATCGCGCTGGCCGCGGCGACGAACACGATCGTCCGGACCGCGGCCGGGCGGAAGATCGCGTCGCTTCCCCAGAACTTGGACAGGACGTCGGCGAACTGGTCACCGCTCCACCACCATGGCTGATACACCGGCAACGGGTTGCGGAAGATCGGATCCACCGTGCCGAACGCGACGCAGAGGACGACGTAGAACGGCAGGACGAACAGGACGAGGATCCACAGCGTCGCGGGTAGGGCGAACGAGGGCCAGTACCACTTCGGGTACCAGACGCCCGACTCGACCGCCGCCTGCGGGCCGGCGGCCGGGTCCGTCTCCGAACGCCGGCGGCGCAGCGGCCCGCTTCGTTGCTCCTCAGGCACCGGCCTTGATCTCGTCCCAGGCGTCGAGCCAGATCTCGTCCACCGTCGGCGAGAGCTCGAGCTCGAACAACCCCTTCTCGAACTGGTCCGCCTTGACGATCGCCGTCGGCAGCGTCTTGGGCACGTACCCCTTCGGGATCAGCGTGTCCGGATCCATCGACGTGAGCGGCGGCTGGTAGCCGTTCCACGTGAAGTTCTGGAACGCGTAGTGATTGTCGAGCATGAAGTTGAGGAACTCGTGCGCGAGCCGGGGATGCTCGGCGGAGGCCGGGATGGTGAGCGTGTCGTTGTTGACCGGCCCCTGGGAGTCCTCGGGGAACCAATAGCCGAGGACGTCCGTCGACTCGCCCTTCGGGAGATACCACTGCGCGCCGATGATGTCGCCCGACCACGCCAGGTGGGTCCAGAAGACGTCGTCCGGCAGCTTGACGTAGACGCCGTTGATGTCGAGCGCGGCGTCGCTCTGGCTGATGAGGTCGAGGATCTGCTCCTTGGCGGCGGTGACGTCGGACTGGCTTCCCGTGTTGAGGTCGGTGACGCCGTTCTTGAGCAGGCCGAGGCTGAGCGTCTCGCGGTAATCGTCGTAGGCGCCGACCTTCCCCTTGTACTTCGGGTCCCAGAGGATGCTGTATCCCTTCTCGGCCGCGACGTCGTCGTCGATGTGGTCACGGCGGTACGCGATCCCCGTGGTGTAGATGGTGTACGGGACCGTGTAGCGCCAGCCCTGGTCGTAGAACGGGTTCTGGTAGTCCGGCCACATGTTGGCCTCGAGGTTCGGGATCAGGTCGTGCTGCAGCGGCTGGAGCAGGTCGGCCTGGACGAGCTTGCCGAGCACGTCGATCGTCGGGAAGAACACGTCGGCGGTGACCTGGCCGGAGGACATCTTCTGGACGGCCTCCGACATGTTGTTGAAGGTCGTCCATTCGATCTTGCAGTCGAACTTGTCCTCGAACTCGCCGAGGACCTTCTTCCACATGTAGTCCGCCCAGTTGTAGACCTGCAGCGTGGCGCCCTTCTCGATCGGCGTGTCGGCCGCGATCGGATCGCGGCTCATCGGAAGGGTGACCGGCGCGTCCTTGCGGGCGATCGGAAACGCGGATGCGGAACCGCTACCGCCTCCGTCGCCGCCGGTCGTTCCGGGCTTGCTGCAGGCGGCCAGGATCGCGGACAGGCTCGGAAGGGCAAGAGCCGCCCCCGCCGAGCGGCGCAGGAACTGCCGGCGGGACATCGGATGCGGCCGCGGGCGGTATCCGTCGAGATCCACTTCCCCCTCCTTCAGGTTTGTCCGGCAGGGTGCCGGGCGGGTCCGAGCGACGCCTCGCCGGCGGCGCGTTTGAGCGCCGATTCAACGGTCGGTGAGTATCACACACCTGGTCGCGGGCGCAACCCAATGTCGAACGGGACAACGCCGCCGCCGGTTCCTGACTGAAGGACGGTTCAAAGCAGATGCCCGCCCACTAGAATCGCGCGGCCGATCCGGCTCGCGCATCGACCCCGGAGGGAACGCAGTGACCGACGACACGGCGAACGAGCCCGTCCTGCTGGTCGAGGACGTCGGGCGCGTCCGTCGCCTGACGATGAACCGGCCGAACGCGCTCAACGCGCTGAACGGCGAGCTGATCGAATCGCTGTCCGCCGCGCTCGCGGAGGCCGCCGTCGACGACGGCGTCTCGGTCGTCGTCCTTCGCGGCGCCGGGCGGGCGTTCTGCGCGGGATACGACCTGAACGAGGACGCCTCCGACGAGCCCCTCGACTCGTCCGCCTGGCACCGGGTTCTTCGGCACGACACGGTCCGGATGCTGGAGCTGCTCGACCACCCGAAGCCGGTCATCGCGAGCGTCCATTCGTACTGCCTCGCGGGCGGCACGGACCTGATGCTCGCGTGCGACTTGGCCATTGCGGCCGACGACGCGTACTTCGGCTACGTCGACATCCGGTTCGGATCGGGCGTGGTCTCGATGTTGCTGCCATGGGTGGTCGGCGTTCGGAAGGCCAAGGAGCTGCTGTTCACGGGCGAGGACCGGATCCCGGCCGAGGAGGCGCTCCGGATCGGGCTCGTCAACTGGGTCGTCCCACGCGACCGGTTGGACGAGGAGACGCTCGCGCTCGCGGACGAGATCGCGAGGAACGAGGACTTCGTCGTGCAGACGACCAAGCGCGCGGTCAACCGGGCGTGGGACGTCGCCGGCTTCCGCGCGGCGATCGAGGCGAACACTGAGCTCGACACGATCATCGAGACCGCGAACCTTCCGGCACGCCGCGAGTTCCGCGAGATCACGCAGCGCGACGGGCTCAACGCGGCGATCGCCTGGCGCGACGCCAGGTACCGCGAGAGCGCGGAGGACGCGCAGCCGTGAGTCCTCGGACGGCGAAGGGCGGCGCCACCCGGTTCGAGCTGCGGCCGCTGCTCGCGCCCTCCTCGATCGCGATCGTCGGCGCGTCCGAGTCGCCCGACTCGTGGGCGCCCGAGATCCATCGGAGCCTCGAGCACGTCGGATTCCGCGGCGAGGTGTATCCGGTGAACCCGAAGTACGACGAGGTCTGGGGCCGCCGGTGCTATCCGTCGATCCTCGACCTGCCGAAGGGAGAGGTGGACCTCGCGGTCATCGTGGTCCCCGCTCGCGTGGCCGTTCGGATGGTCGAGGACTGCGGCAGCGTCGGCGTGCGCGGCGCGATGGTCGTGTCGTCGGGTTTCGCGGAGGCGGGCGAGCAGGGCCGCGCGCTGCAGGACGAGCTCGCCGCGACGGCGGCGCGGCACCGCCTGCCGGTGCTCGGGCCCAACGTCGAGGGGTTCGTCAACTACGTCGACCGGGTCGCGCCGTACGGAACCACGCCGCCTCCCGATCCCGTCGCGGGCACCGTCTCGGTGATCAGCCAGAGCGGAACGGTCGCCTGGACGATGAACCAGCTCGCGTCCGACCGCGGGTTCGGCCTTCGGATCATCCTCGGCGTCGGCAACGAGGCGGTGATCGGGCTCGGCGACATGTTCGAGTGGGCGGCCGCGGACCCGCACACCACGGTCGTCACGACGTACATCGAGACGATGCGCGACGTCGAGGGCATCGGCCGCGGACTGCGCGCGCTCCGCGACGCCAAGAAGCCGGTCATCGTGTGCGCGCCGCAGGGGCGAAGCGAGGCGGTGCGCCGATCGATCGTCGCGCACACCGGCGCGCTCGCGGGGAACACGGCGCTCCGCGACGCATGGCTCCGCGGGCTGGGCGCGATCCTCGTCGCGGATCCGGTCGAGGTGTTCGAGACGGCGGTGCTGCTGTCGTTCCATCGGAGATTGCGCACGACCGGCGTCGCGGCGGCGCTGCAGTCGGGCGGGGCGTGCACGCTGTTCGCGGAGGCGGCCGGCGCGGCCGGCCTGGCCCTTCCCGAGTTCTCGCCGGAGACGAAGAAGCAGCTGCGCGGCGCGCTTCCGTCGTTCGCGAGCTCGAACAATCCGCTCGACGTCACGGGCCAGGCGGCGGTCGAGACCGACATGTACGTCGGCGCGCTCGACGCGCTTGCGGCCGACCCCGCCGTCGGGTTCGTCGCGTTCGACGCCTTCCCGCCCCGGCTCGACACCGAGGGCGTATGGGCGGAGCCCGTCCTGAAGCGCGTGCGGGAGCTGCAGAGGTCCACGAAGGTCGCGTTCGCCTCGGTCGCGATGAGCGCGCTGTCGTACGGCAAGGCCGCGCGCGACTTCGTCGATTCGGCCGGGATCCCGTTCCTCCAGGGGCATCGCGCGTCCGCGGCAGCGATCCGCGCGCTCGTCGAGCTGCAGTCGGCGAAGGACCGCGCCGTCGTCGACGTCCCGCGGCACCCGCAGCACGCAGCGGCGCTGAAGCTGCTCGGCGACGCCTCGGGTCCGCTCGACGAGGCGAAGGCCGCGCGGCTGCTCGCGCTGTACGGCGTCGCCCGACCGAAGGAACGAACGGTCGATACGCCGGCGCAGGCGGCCGGCGCCGCCCGACAGATCGGGTTTCCCGTCGCGGTGAAGGCGGTCGCGGCCGAGCTGCCGCACAAGGCGAAGCTCGGCGGCGTTCGGCTGGGCCTCGCGACCCCGCTCGAGGTCGAGGAGGCGGCCGGCGACGTGATGCAGGCGGCGCGGAGGGCCGGGTCGCGCTCGCCGCGCGTGATCGTCCAGCAGATGATCTCCGGAGCGGAGGTCCTCGTCGGCGCCGTCGTGGACGAGCGGTTCGGCGCCGCCGTGACGCTCCGTCCGGGAGGCGCGCTCGCCGAGGCGGGCGACGCGACGTTCGTCGCCGCACCGCTCTCGCCGAAGCAGGCCGCCGCGTTCGTCGAGCGCGAGAGCTCGCGGTTCGGTCTCGATCCGGCGGAGCGCGACGTGCGCGCGCTCGCCAAGGCCGTCGCCGCGATAGCGCTCTGCGCACACGACCTCCGCGGCCGGCTCGCGTCGGTCGAGGCGAACCCGCTCATCGTGTCCTCGCGCGTCGCCGTCGCCGTCGACGCCCTCGCCGAGGCTCGTCCTCCGGCGTGATCTTCGGGTTCGCGGCGGCGCTCTTCTGGGGCGTCGGCGACTTCGGCGCCGCGCTCGTCGGACGACGCGTCGGAAGCGTCGCGACGGTCGTCCTCGTCCAGGTCGCGGGGCTGCTCCTGATCGCGGCGGTCGCGATGTTCGTTCGTCCGGGGTGGACGGGTGACGGTGGCGACGTCGCGATGCTCGTCGCCAACGGTGTGATCGTCGCCGCGGCCTACGTGCTGCACTACCGCGCGCTGGAGCTCGGTCCGGTGGCGCTGGTGTCACCGCTCACGTCGGCCTACGCGGTGCTGCCGATCGCGTTGGCATGGATCGTCCTGGGCGAGACCATCAACGTCTGGTTCGGCGTCGGGGCGGTCCTCGCGACGATCGGCGTCGTGCTGGTGTCGGCCGATCCGCGTCAGTTCGGCGAGACGACCAGGATGCGACGCGATGGCGTTCCGTACGCGCTCGCCGCGATGGTGCTGTTCGGCGCGGCGACGTTCATCCTCGGCGTCGTGTCGCGCCACGTCGGGTGGCTGCCGACGGTGGCGCTCGGTCGCGTGTTGACCGTCGTGGCGCTCGCGCCGTTCGTCGCGGTTCGGCGGCCGTCCGTGCTCGCGGCGGGCGTCGGCGTGGCGATCGCGGGGCTGGCGGTCGGCGCGGCGGACGTCCTCGGCATCATGTCGTTCTCGCACGGCGCGGAGCTCGCACCGCTGTCGCTGGTGTCGGCCGTGTCGGCGACGTTCCCGCTGCTGCCGTTCGTGGGAGGCCTCGTCGTCCTACACGAACGGCCCGCCCCGTCGCAGGCGCTCGGCGTGTTCGCGGTGATCGGCGGGCTCGTGATCCTCGCGTTCG
Organism: bacterium; assembly: GCA_046735355.1. GTDB lineage: Bacteria > Actinomycetota > UBA4738 > UBA4738 > HRBIN12 > DATAEU01. Next base: position 25,160 of record JBKPTC010000057.1, on the reverse strand, counting down.
CCGGCTGACGCGTTGTCGCGGCGGAGCCGCTAGGACGCCGGCGTGTGCCGGTAGAACGCGATCGTCGAGGGGTCGAGCGGCTTGTGCCCGAGGATGAGGTCGGCCGCCTTCTCGGCGACCATCATCACCGGCGCGTAGATGTTGCCGTTCGGGACGTAGGGGAAGACGGACGCATCGACCACGCGCAGGCCGTCGAGCCCGTGGACGCGCATCGTCGCGGGGTCGACGACGCTCATCTCGTCGACGCCCATCTTGCACGTGCACGACGGATGCAGCGCCGTCTCACCCTCGCGGCCGACCCACTCGAGGATCTCGTCGTCGGTCTGCACCTTCTCGCCGGGTGAGACCTCACCAGCGTTGAACGGGTCGAACGCCGGCTGGTTCAGGATGTGCCGCGCCACGCCGATCGCCTCGACCCACTCGCGCCGGTCCTGCTCGGTCGAGAGATAGTTGAACCGGAGCGCCGGCTTGACCCGCGGGTCCGGGCTCTTGATCAGGACCGAGCCGCGCGCGTCCGAGTACATCGGGCCGATGTGCACCTGGTATCCGTGGTCGCCCGCGGGCTTCGACCCGTCGTACCGGACGGCGATCGGCAGGAAATGGAACATCAGGTTCGGATACGCCACCTCGTCGTTGCTCCGAACGAACCCGCCGGCCTCGAAATGGTTGGTCGCGCCCGGCCCGGTTCTGAAGAACAGCCACAGGAACCCGACCCACGGACGCCACCGGTACTGCAGGTACGGCGCGACCGAGACCGGCTGCTTGCACGCATACTGCACGTAGACCTCGAGATGGTCCTGCAGGTTCAGTCCGACGCCGGGGAGGTGGTGCACGACGTCGACGCCGACGTCGCGCAGATGCTGCGCGTCGCCCACGCCGGAGACCTGCAGGATCTGCGGCGAGTTGATCGCGCCGCCGCAGAGGACGACCTCACCCGCGCGCACGCGCTGCACGCCGCCGCGGCGGGTCGTGAACTCGACGCCGGTCGCCCGGGTGCCGTCGAAGACGACCCGCGTGACGAACGCGCGCGTCTTCACGTCGAGGTTCGGGCGGTCCATCACCGGATGCAGGTACGCGCGAGCCGCGGACAGCCGCCGCCCGTTGTGGACGTTGCGGTCGAACGGCGCGAATCCCTCCTGCCGGAACCCGTTGACGTCCTCGGTCAACCGGTAGCCGGCCTGCTCGGCCGCCTCGAACCACGCGCCGAACAGCGGGCTCGTCGCCGGGCCGCGCTCGAGCACCAGCGGCCCGGAATGGCCGCGGAACTCGTCGGCAAAATCGGCGGCCAGACATGTCTCCATCCGTTTGAAGTACGGGAGGCAGTGCGCGTAGTCCCACTGCTCCATCCCGACGTCGCGTCCCCAGCGCTCGTAGTCCATCGGGTTGCCCCGCTGGAAGATCATCCCGTTGATCGAGCTCGAGCCGCCGAGGACCTTGCCGCGCGCGTGGTAGATCCGGCGGCCGTGCATGTGCGGCTCGGGTTCGGACTCGTACTTCCAGTCGTAGAACGGGCTGCCGATCGGAAACGTCAGCGCCGCCGGCATGTGGATGAACACGTCCCAGCTGTAGTCGGGCCGCCCGGCCTCGAGGACGAGGACGCGGTTGCCCGGATCGGCCGAGAGGCGGTTCGCGAGCGCGCTTCCCGCCGAGCCGCCGCCGACGATCACGAAGTCGTACGTGTCGGGCCGCATCGTCGTCTCCTCCGCCGACCGGCGCTCGAGGCCGGCCGGGACCGGCGCATCGTACGCCGCGCGGCGTGCCATCGTTCGCGACGTTGCGACTATCGTGAGGTCCTGCGAACCGGGAGGCTGCGGATGACCAGGGCGCCAGACACGATCGGCGAGCTGATGAGCACGGACGTCGTCACGGTGGCTCCGGACGATCCGGTGCGCGAAGCGCTCCGCAAGATGATCGACCACGACTTCGGGTCGGTCGTCGTCGCGCAGGACGGTCGCGCCGTCGGCATGTTCACCGAGCGCGACGTCACCCGGCACGTCCTGACCGACGCGGCGCTGCTCGACGAGCGGGTCGGGGACCTGATGTCCGCGCCGCCGATCACCGTTCAGCCCGGCGATCAGATCGTCGACGTGTTCGACCTCATGAACGGAAAGGGCATCCGCCGTCTCCCGGTCGTCGAGGGCGATCGCCTGGTCGGGATCGTGACCGAGGGCGATCTCCGCCGATGGGTCGGGCAGGTGGCCAAGGAGTGACGCTCTCGACCGACACGTACGAGGCGGCCGTGCAGGCCGTGCAGGCGGCGAACGACGCCGGGGTTCCGCTGAAGCTCCTCGGCGGACAGGCGGTCCGGTGCCTGACGCCCGACTTCCCGCCGCGCGTGCGGAGCGGTCAGGACATGGACTTCGCGTCGGTGTCGAGCGCGAAGAAGCCGGTCATGGACCTCCTCGGCGACCTCGGGTTCGAGGGGGACAGACGGTTCAACACGATGCACGGCCACAAGCAGATGTACTTCGTCTCGCCGGCGAGCGGCACCGCCGTCGACGTGATCATGGACCAGCTCCACATGTGCCACGTGCTCGAGTTCAAGGACCGGATCTCCCGGATGCCGATGACGCTCGACGTGACGGATCTGCTGCTCTCCAAGCTCCAGGTCGTCGAGCAGAACGAGAAGGACGTCCACGACATCGTGTACCTGCTCGCGGGTCACGAGGTGCGGACCGGCGACGATGCGGGCTCGATCGGGCTCGACCGGCTCGGCCGCGTCGTGGCCGACGACTGGGGCTGGTGGCGGACGGTGACCGGGAACCTCGACCGCGTCGTCGAGCTCGTGCGCGGCGACCTCGCCCGGCTGGTGCCGTCGAACGCGCCGTTCGACCCGGTCGAGCAGGCGCTCGCCCTCCGCGCCCACGCCGACGCGGTTCCCAAGAGCCTTCGCTGGAAGATCCGGTCGCGCGTCGGCGAGCGAGTTCGGTGGTACGAGCTTCCCGAGGAGGTTGCGCACTGAGCGCCGGATGTTGCCGGTTCCGCAACCGCCGGCTTGCGGCGGGGCGCACGCGGGTCGAAGATAGCCCGTCGATGGTGGGGGAACGGTGAAGATTTTCTACGTGACGGACCTCCACGGGTCCGAGATCTGCTGGAAGAAGTTCCTCAACGCCGGGGCGTTCTATCGGGCGGACGTCGTGATCCTCGGCGGCGACGTGACCGGCAAGGCGATGGTCCCGATCGTTCAGCGCGCGAACGGCAGCTGGGAGGCCTCGCTCCAGGACCACCGCGAGACGCTCGAGAGCGAGTCCGAGATCCAGGAGTTCGAGAAGCGCGTCCAGAACCGCGGTTACTACCCGATCCGCGTCTCCGAGGAGGAATACGTCGCGCTGCAGGAGGACGAGGACCTCGTCGACAAGCGCTTCAAGGAGGCGATGATCGAGGGGACCGCCCGCTGGATCGACATGGCGGAGGAGAAGCTCGCCGGAACGGGGATCCGCGTCGTCGCGTGCCCGGCCAACGACGACATGTTCGAGATCGACGACCTCCTCACGCACGCGCGCGTCGTCGAGACCGGCGACGAGGACCATCCGATCGCGCTCGACGGCTACTCGATGATCTCGATGGGGTGGACCAACCCGACGCCGTGGAACACGTTCCGCGAGGAGCCCGAGGAGAGCCTCGCGATCCGGATCGAGCGGGCGCTCGAGCACGGGAGCGACCCCGACCACACGATCTTCAACTTCCACGCGCCGCCGTACGGATCGAAGCTCGACAACGCGCCGGCGCTCAACGCCGACATGACGTACGTCTCTGGCGGCCAGGCGATCCGGCCCGTCGGCTCGACGGCGGTTCGCGACGCGGTGCAGTCGTACCAACCGCTGCTGTCGCTGCACGGCCACATCCACGAGAGCCGCGGGGCGGCTCGGCTCGGGCGAACGCTCGCGCTCAACCCCGGCAGCTCGTACGAGGAAGGCATCCTGCAGGCCGCGATCGTCACGATCGATCCGAAGAAGAACAAGGTGAAGAACTACCAGTTGGTCAACGGCTGACCCGTCGGGTCTGTCGGGGGGCCTGAGCCCCCCGAACCCCCTGGGCGGTCCCTGGAGGGGAGGGAGTTCGGTCGATGGCAGCGGTGAGTGAGGCACCCGGCCTGTTCCTTCGAAAGGCCACCGGACTGGTCAAAGGCTGGTCCAAGTTCGACGCGTTCCTGTACTCGTTCATGTCGGTCAACTTCGTCACGCTCGGCCTGTTCTTCGCGCTGTCCGTGCTGGCGTTCGTCCCGACCGGACAGGTCCTGCCCGCGCTGCTGATCTCGGCGGTGTTCGTCACGTTCCTCGTCATCACGTACGCCGGCCTCATCTCGGTGATGCCGCGCGCGGGTGGCGACTACGTCTGGCAGAGCCGCGTGCTCACGGGCGGGGTCGGCTTCGTCCTGGCGGTGACGGGATGGTGGTTCATCCTGTGGTACTGGGCGCCGGTCTACGCCAACATCCTCAACGTCGAGGTGTTCCAGCCGCTCGCCGCGCTGTTCAAGCTCGACGGCGTATCGACGTTCCTGGCGAGCAAGAACGGGCTGTTCACCGTGTGCGTGGTCACGGTCGTCCTGGCGGGATTCCTCGTGTCGCTCGGCATGGAGGGCTACGCGAAGATCCAGAAGTACTGCTTCTACATCGGCATGGTCGCCCTCGCCGTCATGTTCCTGGTGATGTTGTTCGGCTCGCGGAGCGGCTTCCAGAGCGCGTTCAACCAGGAGGCGGCGAACCTGTTCGGTGCGAAGGGGGACGTCTACACCAAGACGATCCAGGCGGGACACACCAACAACGGCGGCCAGATCGTCCCGGGCCTCGGATTCTCGCCGTTCTTCGGGTCGACCCTGACGCTCGTTCCGTTCCTGTGCTTCTGGATCCTGTGGCCGAACTGGGGTGCCACGCTGTACGGCGAGGTCCGCGGCGCGAGCGACTTCCGGCGCGTGATGACCGGCATGATGTGGGGGCTGTGGGTCACCGTCGCGGTCGCGGCCGTGTTCATCCTGCTCGCGGCGAAGTTCTTCGGGTGGCAGTTCTTCAACGCAGCGAACCTGAACTACTGGGCGGTCGTGTACTCGTTCGGGAAATCGCCGATCCCGATCTGGTCGTATCCGCCGCTTCTCGCGAGCTTCTACTTCCACAACACGCTGCTGTCGGCGATCGTCGTCCTGGCGTTCGGCGCGTGGTTCCTCGGATGGGCGGGAACGTTGTTCCTGTCGTCCACGCGGGTGATCTTCGCCGCGGCGTTCGACCGCATCCTGCCCGAGCGTGTGGCGGACGTATCCGAGAAGCGTCACGTCCCCACGTATGCGCTGATGCTGATGCTCGTTCCCGCGATCGGCGTGAGCGCGCTGTACGCGTACACGAGCAACTTCGCCACGTACATCCTCGACGCGACGCTCGTCATCGCGGTGACGTTCCTCGGGACCTCGATCGCCGCCATCATCCTGCCGTGGCGCAAGCGCCGGTTGTACGAGAATTCGGCGATCGCCCGCTATCAGGTGGGCGGCATCCCGCTGATCAGCATCGCCGGCTTCATCACGGCGGCGTTCCTCGTCTTCAACCTCTGGAAATGGTTCAAGGATGACTTGTACGGGATCAACAACAAGGACTCGTTGATCTTCATGGGCCTGATGTATCTGCTCGCGCTGATCGTGTACGTCGTCGCGTACTTCGTGCGACGGAGCCAGGGCATCAACCTGAACGCGATCTACGAGGAGATCCCGGTCGAGTAGCGTCGAACCGGGCACGTTCGATCGAGGGCGGTCTTCGGACCGCCCTCGACGTTTCGAGAGGCGAGGTGAGCGGTGCCGCTGCTGCGGCGGCGACCTGGAACGCGGGTGTTCTACGCGGCCGACCTCCACGGATCGACGCCGGCCTGGCGGAAGTTCGTGAACGCGGCGACGTTCTACGGTGCGGACGCGCTCGTGTTCGGCGGCGACCTGATGGGCAAGGCCCTCGTTCCGATCGTCCGGCGCGGCGACCGCGTTCGCGCGGAGGTCGGCGGTGAGCCGGTCGAGGCGGATGTGTCGGGCGTCCGGCGCGTGACCGAGCGGATCGAGGTCGCCGGTCACTACTGGAAGGTGGTCGACCCCGACGAGCACGCCGCGCTCGCCGGCGATCCGCTCCTCGTGGAGGGCGAGTCGCAGGAGCTCGCTCGCGAGCGGCTGCGCGGGTGGATCGCGTTCGCGCGAGAGCGTCTCGACGGCACCGACGTGCGCGTGTTCCTGACCGGCGGCAACGACGACGCGCCCGCGGTGCTCGACGTCCTCGACGAGGAGAACGACGATCGCATCGTCGCGAGCGAGGGCGCGGTGGTCGACCTCGACGATCATCATCAGATGATCACCGTCGGGCTCTCGACGCCGACGCCGTGGGACACGCCGCGTGAGGCGAGCGAGGACGTGATCGCGCGGACGATCGGCGACGAGGTCGGCGGCGTGCGCGACGTGTCGACGAGCGTGTTCAACGTCCATTGCCCGCCGAAGGACACGATCCTCGACCGGTGCCTCAAGCTCGAGGTCGTGCCGGGCGAGCTGCCGAGGCCGATCCGCGAGGCGGGGCGGTTCGTCACCACCGGCGGCGGGAGCGTCGCCGTTCGCGAGGCGATCCAGCGCGAGCAGCCGCTCGTCGCGCTCCACGGCCACATCCACGAGTCGCCCGGCCGCCTCAAGCTCGGCCGGACCTACTGCTTCAACCCGGGCAGCGAGTACCAGCACGGCCGGCTCGAGGGCGTGCTCCTCCGGCTCGACGCCGGCCGCGTGGCGGCGTATCAACACACCTCAGGATGAGTCGCGCGACGATGCCGTTGCCCCTTCCGCAACCCGGATGTTGCTGGAGCAACGCTTCGGCGGGACACTGAGGCCGTGAGGGACCGCGCCCAGACGGTCGTGATCGGCGCCGGCATCGTCGGCGCGAGCGCGGCGTATCACCTCGCGGAACTCGGCCAGCCCGACGTGCTGGTGCTCGATCAGGGGCCGCTCTTCGAGACGGGCGGCTCGACGTCGCACGCGCCCGGCCTCGTGTTCCAGACGAACGGCTCGCGCACGATGTGCCGGATCGCCCAGGACACCGTCGCGCTCTACGAGTCGCTCGAGCTCGACGGCCAGCCGTGCTGGTACGGCGTCGGGTCGGTCGAGGTCGCGACCACGGACGCGCGGATGCGCGAGCTCCGGCGACGGCTCGGGTTCGGGCGCTCGTACGGACTAGCCGGCGGTGAGCTGCTGACGCCGACCGAGGTCGTCGAGCGTGTCCCGCTCGTCGACCCGTCGTACATCCTCGGCGGCTACTTGGTTCGGAGCGACGGGATCGCGAAGGCGGTTCGGATCGTGACGGCGCTCGCGCGCAGGGCCGAGGCGAAGGGTGTGGCGTTCGAGGGCGGGGTGCGCGTGACCGGCTTCGACATCCACGACGGGCGCGTTCGCGGCGTCGAGACCGACCGCGGCCGGATCGAATGCGAGCGCGTGCTGATCTGCGCCGGCATCTGGGGCCCGACCGTCGGCGCGATGGCCGGCGTTCCGATCCCGCTCGTCGCCGTGCAGCACCAGCTGGTGTGGACCGACCCGATCCCCGAGCTGGAGGGCGAGACGCGCGAGGTCGTCCATCCGCTGCTTCGGCATCAGGACTTCGCGATGTACTTCCGGCACCGCGAGGACTACTACGGCGTCGGCAACTACCACCACGAGCCGATCGTGACGCCGCAGGCGGAGATCCGTGCGCCGGGCGGGCCGGTGCAGCCGTCGCTGATGCCGTTCACGCCCTCGGACTTCGACGCGGCCGAGCGCGAGACCGTCCGGTTGCTGCCGGCGCTCGCGGGCCGCATGCATCCGAGCGACCCGGCGCGCTCGATCAACGGGATGTTCTCGTTCACGCCGGACGCGGGATCGATCGTCGGCGAGTCGGCGAGAGTCCGAGGCGTGTGGGTGTGCGAGGCGGTCTGGGTCACGCACGGCGGCGGGATGGGCCGGCAGGTGGCGGAGTGGATGGCGACGGGCGAGCCGTCGTACGACCTCGCCGAGGCCGACGTGAACCGCTTCTACCCCTACCAGACGACGCCGCCCTACGTGCTCGAGCGCGGCAAGCAGCAGTACCGCGAGGTGTACGACATCCTGCATCCGCGCCAGCAGATGCGACGGCCGCGGAGGATCCGGCTCTCGCCGTTCTCCGTCCGTCACGAGCAGCTCGGCGCGGAGTTCGTCGTCGGCGCGGGATGGGAGCGGCCGCAGTGGTTCGACGCGAACGCGTCGCTCGTGCAGTCGGACGCGCCCTGGCGGACGCGCGACGAGTGGGCCGCGACGCTCTGGTCGCCGATCGAGGGCGCCGAGCACCTCGCGACGCGGTCGAACGCCTCGCTGATCGACATCACGCCGTTCGCCAAGTTCGACGTGCAGGGGCCCGACGCGCTCGGCTATCTCGAGCGCATCAGCGGCAACCGCATCGACCGGCCGGTCGGCACGGTCGTCTACACGGCGATGCTCACGCGGACCGGTGGGATCGGGTGCGACGTGACGGTGACCCGCAAGGGCGACGAGCTGTTCCGCGTCGTGACGGGCGGCGGCAGCGGGCAGCACGACCTGGCCTGGATGCGATCGCAGCTCCGCGACGGGGAACGCGTCTCGATCACCGAGCGAACGGGCGGGCTGTTCGCGCTCGGTCTGTGGGGGCCGCGCGCCCGCGACATCCTGCGGGCGGTCACGGACGAGGACGTGAGCAACGACGCGTTCCCGTACCTGACCGCGCGATATCTCAACATCGGTGAGGTCGGTCCCGTCTGGGCGCAGCGGATCTCCTACGTCGGCGAGCTCGGGTGGGAGCTGTACGGACAGATCGCGATGGGCGACCGCGCGTGGCAGCTGCTCTGGGACGCCGGACGCGAGCACGGGCTCGTCGCGGCCGGGCTCGGCGCGTTCGATTCGCTCCGGCTCGAGAAGGGCTACCGGCTCTGGGGGCAGGACATCGACACCGAGCACGATCCGCTGTCGGCCGGACTCGGGTTCGCGGTGCGGTGGGACAAGGAGTTTCAGGGCAAGGACGCGCTCGAGCGGCTGCGGGACGCGGGCGGTCCGTCGCGCCGGCTGACGTGCATCACGCTCGACGACCCGTCGAAGGTCGTGCTCGGCAAGGAGCCGGTCGCGCACGACGGTCGCGTCGTCTCGCACGTCACCAGCGCGAGCTACGGATATTCGATCGGTCATGGGATCGCCTACGGCTACCTCCCGCGCGAGCTCGCCGTCGAGGGAACGCCGGTCGAGATCGAGTACCTCAGCGAGCGGATCGCCGCGACCGTCGCCGCCGACCCGCTGTTCGACCCGAAGCACGAGCGACTGAGGAGCTGAACGAATGCCGGACGACGACGAGATCGATCTCTCCTCGCTGAACGACGAGGACCTCGTCAAGCAGATGCACGACGACCTCTACGACGGTCTCGCGGACGAGATTGTCGAGGGGACGAATCTCCTGCTCGGCCGGGGGTGGGGCCCGGACCGTGTCCTCAACGAGGCACTCGTCGAGGGCATGCGGATCGTCGGCATCGACTTCCGCGACGGGATCCTGTTCGTTCCGGAGGTCCTCCTCGCGGCCAACGCGATGAAGGCCGGGATGGAGATCCTGCGGCCGCTGCTGACGGAGACCGGCGCCGAGCGGATGGGCAAGGTCGTCATTGGCACCGTGAAGGGCGACATCCACGACATCGGCAAGAACCTCGTCGCGATGATGCTCGAGGGCGCCGGGTTCGACGTGGTCGACCTCGGGATCAACAACCCCGTCGAGAAGTACCTCGCGGCGCTCGAGGAGCACAAGCCGGACATCCTCGGGATGTCCGCGCTGCTCACGACGACGATGCCGTACATGAAGGTCGTGATCGACGAGCTCGTCGACAAGGGCATGCGCGACGACTACATCGTGATGGTCGGCGGCGCGCCGCTGAACGAGGAGTTCGGCAAGGCGGTCGGCGCCGACGCGTACTGCCGGGACGCTGCCATCGCGGCCGAGACGGCGCAGGCGCTCGTCCTGGCCAAGCGCGCGGCGGCCAGGGCGGGCTGATGGCCGAGCTCGCGGTCATCAGCTGGCGCGACATCCCGCTGCAGGTCGTCGCTCGGTCGGGGCGGAACAGCTCGCGCGTCCTGCTTCCCGAGCGCTTCCAGGAGGCGGTCGACGCAGCCGCGATGTCGGCGGGGCTGATCGGGTCGGACGACTACACCGAGCAGATGCGGATGGCGCGGTCGGAGTGCGGGGACGACATCGAGGCCGAGGCGCGGGCGGCCGCGGATCGCATCCAGGCCGAGTGGTCCGACGACGTCCTCCGCGCCGCGATCCGCGCGGGCGGCGTTCGGGCGGGCGAGGCGTCGTGACCGACACGATCGTCTCGAGCGCGACGCGCGAGGTGGCGATCGGGTTCGAGCGGCCGTTCGTGATCATCGGTGAGCGGATCAACCCGACCGGTCGCAGGCGGCTCGCGGCCGAGATGGCCGCCGGCGACTTCTCGACGGTCACGGCCGACGCGCTCGCGCAGGTCGAGGCCGGCGCGCAGATGCTCGACGTGAACGCCGGCATCCCGCTCGCGGACGAGCCCGCGATCCTCGCGCGGGCGGTCGAGCTCGTGCAGTCGATCACCGACGTGCCGCTGTCGATCGACTCCTCGATCGTCGCGGCGCTCGAGGCCGGCCTGTCCGTCTATCGCGGGAAGGCGCTCGTGAACAGCGTCACCGGCGAGGAGGAGCGGCTCGAGGCCGTGCTGCCGCTCGTCGCCAAGCACGACGCCGCGGTCGTCGCGATCACGAACGACGAGACCGGCATCTCCGAGGACCCGGACGTGCGGTTCGACGTCGCGCGGCGGATCGTCGAGCGGGCCGCGGATCACGGCATCGGCCCGGAGGACGTCGTCGTCGACCCCCTCGTCATGCCGATCGGCGCGATGGCGACGGCGGGGCGTCAGGTGTTCGCATTGGTCCGACGGCTTCGAGAGGAGCTCGGCGTTAACACGACGTGCGGCGCCTCGAACGTGAGCTTCGGCCTGCCGAACCGACACGCGCTGTCCGCGACGTTCGTGTCGATGGCGATCGCGAGCGGGATGACGTCCGCGATCACGAGCCCGCTCCACCCCGAGGTGATGGCGGCGGTCCTGGGCGCGGACGTGATGATGGGTCACGATGAGAACTGCGGGCGCTGGATCTCGACGTTCCGCGAGCAGCCGAGCGGCGACGGCGGCGGACGCCGGCGCGGCGGGCGCGCGGCGCGGCTCGCCGGCGCGGACACGACGAGCCCGTCGTCGTGACGGTGTCGCCCGAGCCCTCGCGCGACGAGCACCTCGTCGTCTTCACGCCGTCGGGCAGGCGCGGCCGGTTCGCGGACGGCGCGTCGATCCTCGACGCGGCGCGGGCGCTCGGCGTCGACCTCGATTCGGTGTGCGGGGGGCGCGGCATCTGCGGGCGGTGCCAGGTCGTCGTGTCCGAAGGCGTGTTCGCCAAGCACGGCATCGAGTCGCGGTCGTCGCACCTCACGCCGTTCAGCGAGCCCGAGCGTCTGTACGCGTCTCGATCCGGGCTCGCCGAAGACCGGCGGCTCGGCTGTCACACGCGTCTGCTCGGCGACGTCGTGATCGACGTTCCGCCGGACTCGCAGATCCATCGTCAGGTCGTGCGCAAGGAGGCGGACGCGCATCCGATCGAGGTCGATCCGGTCGTGCGCCTGCACTACGTGGAGGTCCGCGAGCCGGACATGCGCGACCCGGCCGCGGACCTCCGGCGGCTGCAGGAGGCGCTCGCGCGCGAGTGGGGGTTGCCTCCGCTCGAGGTCGACCTGCACGTGCTGCGGTCGCTCCAGCGCGTCCTGCGCGAGGGCGGCTGGGCGGTGACGGTCGCCGTGCACGACGGCGCGACGATCACGGCGCTGTGGCCGGGATTCCACGACGTCGCGCTGGGGATCGCTTTCGACGTGGGGTCGACCACCGTGGCCGGACATCTGTGCGATCTGCGGACCGGCGACGTCCTCGCCTCGGCCGGCTCGATGAACCCGCAGATCCGTTTCGGCGAGGACCTCATGAGCCGCGTGTCGTACCTGATGATGAATCCGGACGGGGACGGCGAGCTGACCGCGGCCGTGCGCTCGTGCCTGGCCGGGCTGGTGACCGAGCTGTGCGTCGACGCCGGCGTCTCGGCCGACGACGTGCTCGAGGTCACGGTCGTCGGCAACCCGATCATGCATCACCTGTTGTTCGGGCTCGATCCGCGCGAGCTCGGCGGCGCGCCCTTCGCCCTCACGGTCGACGAGGCGATGCGCGTTCCCGCGCATGAGCTCGACCTCCCCGTGAACGAGGGCGCCCGCGTGTACGCGCTGCCGCTGATCGCCGGGCACGTCGGCGCCGACACCGCCGGCGTGATCCTGTCCGAGGCGCCGTACCGACAGCAGGAGGTCAACCTCATCGTCGACGTCGGCACGAACGCCGAGATCGTGCTGGGGAACCGCGAGCGCCTGCTCGCGGCGTCGAGCCCGACGGGGCCCGCGTTCGAGGGCGCGCAGATCGCGCACGGGCAGCGCGCGGCGCCCGGCGCGATCGAGCGGGTGCGGATCGACCGTGCGACGTTCGAGCCGAGGATCCGGCTGATCGGCAACGAGGCGTGGTCGGACGACGAGGGATTCGATCCGCGAGCCGTGACCGGCATCGCCGGTTCGGGGATCATCGAGGCGATCGCCGAGCTGTTCCTCGCCGGCGTCGTGACGAGCGACGGCGTCATCGACGGCGCCTACGCGGATCGAACGCGACGCGTGATCGCGGACGGGCGGACGTTCGCGTACGTGCTGCACGACGAGCCGCGCGTCGTCGTCACCCAGCAGGACGTCCGCGCCATCCAGCTGGCGAAGGCCGCGCTGTACGCGGGGTGCCGGCTCCTCATGGACCACCTCGGCGTCGATGCGGTGCACCGGATCCGGCTGGCGGGTGCGTTCGGCGCGCACATCGACCCGCTGCACGCCCTCGTGCTCGGGTTGGTGCCGGACTGCGAGCCGTCGGGCGTGACGTCGGCGGGCAACGCGGCCGGCACCGGCGCCCGCATCGCGCTGCTGAACCGCGCGGCGCGCGCCGAGATCGAGGACGTCGTTCGCCGCGTCGAGAAGATCGAGACCGCCGTGGAGCCACGGTTCCAGGAGCACTTCGTCGGTGCCATGGGCATCCCGCACAGGACGGCCGCGTATCCGAGGCTCGCGGGCGTCGTCGACCTGCCGCCGCCGCGGTTCGCGAGCGGCGGGAACGACGATGATCGGACCCGGCGACGCCGGCGGCGCACGAGCGAGACAAGGAGCGCGACATGACCACCGAGCAACGGGGACGGCGTTCGGGCGGGCGGGCGGCTCGACAAGCGGCGCGGATGCACGCCGTCGCCGAGAAGGTCCCCTTCATCACGCGAACGCTGCAGCCGTTCGAGGTGCTGTCGGAGGAGGGGCTGTCGACGATCGAGGAGAACGCGGAGACGATCCTCGAGCAGGTCGGGATCGAGTTCCGCGGCGACGACGACGCGCTGCGACTGTGGAAGGACAACGGAGCCGACGTCGACGGCGAGCGCGTCAGGTGTCCGCGTGGGATGTGCCGCCAGATCGTCCGCGACACGGCGCCGAGCGAGTTCACGCAGATCGCGCGCAACCGGGCGAACGACGTCCACATCGGCGGCATGTCGACGGTCTTCGCCCCGTGCTACGGCACGCCGTTCGTCCGCGATCTCGACCAGGGCCGCCGGTACGGAACGATCGAGGACTTCCGCAACATCGTGAAGATGACGTACCTCACGCCGTACCTGCACCACTCGGGCGGCACGGTGTGCGAGCCGGTCGACCTGCCGGTGAACAAGCGGCACTACGACATGGTGTACGCGCATCTCCGGTACAGCGACAAGCCGTTCATGGGATCGGTCACGCATCCGCTGCGCGCCCAGGACACCGTCGACATGGCGAAGATCGTGTTCGGCGAGGACGAGCTCGAGTCGGCGCCGCACATCCTCAGCCTGATCAACGCGAACTCGCCGCTGGTCTGGGACTCGACGATGGTCGGCGCGGCGCGCGTGTACGCGCGGCACAACCAGGCGGTGATGATGACGCCGTTCATCCTCGCCGGCGCGATGAGCCCCGCCACCGTCGCCGGGGCGGCGACGCAGACGCTCGCCGAGGCTCTGGCCGGGATGGCGTTCGTGCAGCTCGTCCGGCCGGGCGCGCCGGTCGTGCTCGGGTCGTTCGCGTCGTCCATGTCGATGCAGTCGGGCGCCCCGACGTTCGGAACACCCGAGCCGGCGCTGGTGCTCTACGTGATGGCCGCGCTCGCTCGGCGCGTGGGCGTGCCGTTCCGAAGCGGCGGCGCGCTCGCCGCCTCGAAGGTTCCGGACGCGCAGGCCGCCTACGAGAGCGCGAACACGATGCAGCCGACGATGCTCGGCGGCGTGAACTTCGTGCTGCACGCGGCCGGCTGGCTCGAGGGCGGTCTGGCGTTCGGGTACGAGAAGTTCGTGATGGACGTAGACCAGTGCGGCATGTGGCACGCGTTCGCGAAGGGCGTCGACCTCTCGCCGAACGGGCAGGCGATCGACGCGATCCGGGAGAACGGCCCCGGTCAGCACTTCCTCGGCAGCGCGCACACGCTCGCGAACTTCGAGACGGCGTTCTACCGGTCGAGCGTGGCCGACAACAACTCGTTCGAGCAGTGGGAGAGCGAAGGCGCGAAGGACGCCGAGGTCCGTGCGAACGCGATCTGGAAGCGGATGCTCGCCGAGTACGAGCCGCCGGCGTTCGACGAGGCGAAGGACGCGGAGCTCCACGAGTGGATCGAGCGGAAGAAGGCGTCCTTCCCCGACTCGAACGTGTAGGCCGGGTCGTCTTTCCTGGGTTCGATCGTTCTGTACTCGAGCGTGTCCGTCGGCCGCTTCGCCGCCGGCACGAACGCCGAGCGCGCGCACGCGGCCCGGACCACACCGGGCACGCGCTACGCCACGACCGTCGGTCCGGCCCGCGCCCTCGGCACCACCTGGAGCACCGAGCCGTCGGGTCGTCGGAACACGAACCGGTCACGGTCGGCTGCCAACGCGAAGCCGGTGTGCACCGCCCGGTGATGCGGCCGGCAGAGCAGGAGCAGGTTGGAAAGCTCGGTCGGTCCTCCGTGCGCCCAGTGCACGACGTGATGGACATCGCACCATCGCTCGGGCCGGTCGCACCCCGGGAACCGGCATCCGCCGTCGCGAACCACCACCGCTCGCCGAAGGCCTGCCGGAACGACCGGGGTCCGTCGTGCGGCCTCGAGCGGCCCGAGCGACAGCCCGTCGATCACCCGGGAGACCGACGCGTCACAGCCAAGACGTCTGGCGGTCTCGGCGCTCACCACCGACTCGCCGAGCTCGGCGATCCCGCGGCCGTCTCGCAGCACCTCGAGCGGAACCGTGACCGTAAGGTGCGGCCGCCGTCCTGCAACGACCGGCCGGTCGGACCGGTCCAGATACGCCCGGCAGATCTCGCCGAGCGCATCGGCCCTGCGCTTGGCCGGAGTCCGGGCATCGGCGGTCTTCGAGCGGACCCAGGCATCCGTCATCGCGCCGATCGCCGTGAGAACGCTCTGCCCCGTCTCGGGGTCCAGCTCTCCGTCGATCCGCACCATCCCGTCGAGCATCGCTGAGACGTACAGCCCCCGCCGCTCGAACCGGCGGGCATCGGCATCACCGGAGTCGGCATCACGAAGCGCCCGCCAGTGCTCGATCGCGCGGGCAAGGTCCTGGGGCGGGAGCCTGCGGGCAAGATCGACCAACACCTGCTCCGAGCGCTCGTAGGCAGCCGGATCCGCCGTTCGGGCCGAGACCAACAGTGCCACCGCGGAGGTCGAGAGCTCGCCTTCCTCCAGCGCGCTCCGTGCTTTCGGCATGTGCGGGAGCGCCCGGGCGATCCGAACGTGCTCCGATGCCACCCGGCCCGAGATCCCGAGCCGTGAGCGCAGCCATGCGGTCATCGACAGCAGTCCGTCCACGGCGTAGGACCGTCGGCGCTCGGCCTCGGCGATCGCCCTGGCGCGCTGCGCCTCGAGCACCCGGGAGATCCGCTCGATGCGTTCAATCTCCGCGTGGAGTTCCGAGTCCGACAGATCCGAGACCTCGCTCCGGCGCAGCTGGTCGATCTCGCACATGCGTGGACCGTACCGACACGCCGTTCCGCGATCTATGAAAGAAGTCACGCTCCGCGTGAAGACGGAGCGGCGAGGCACCGGGCGCGCGGGAGACGCACCCCCGCGTGGAGGACGGCACGCGACCAGCTCGTCGCGAGCGATTACCGTCTTCCCATGCGCGCCGTCCTGCTCGAAGCGCCCGGCCGGCAGCTCCGACCAGCCGAGATCGACCTTCCCCAGCCGGGCTCGGGGGAGGTCCGCATCCGCGTCCTCGCGTGCGGCGTGTGCCGAACCGACCTGCACATCGCCGACGGCGACCTCCCCATGCACCGCCGGCCCGTCGTGCTCGGGCATCAGGTCGTGGGCGAGGTCGACGCGGTCGGCGAGGGCGTCACCGAGCGGTCCGTCGGCGACCGCGTCGGCATGCCGTGGCTCGCGTGGACCGACGACGAGTGCGCGTACTGCCGGTCCGGGCGCGAGAACCTCTGCCCGAACGCCCGGTTCACGGGTTACGACGTCGACGGCGGCTACGCCGAGGCGATCGTCGTCGACGCGCGGTACTGCCTCCCGCTCGACGCGAGTCTCGACCCCGAGCGCACCGCTCCGCTGCTGTGCGGCGGCCTGATCGGCTGGCGATGCCTGCGCATGGCCGGCGACGCGGAGCGGATCGGCGTGTTCGGGTTCGGCTCCGCCGCGCACATCCTCACGAGGGTTGCGACGGCGCGCGGGCGACGCATATTCGCGTTCACGCGGCCGGACGACGAGCGGACCCAACGGTTCGCGCGCGAGGTCGGCGCCGAGTGGGCCGGCGGCACCGACGATCGTCCGCCCGAGGAGCTCGACGCCGCGATCGTCTTCGCGGCCGCGGGCGAGCTCGTGCCGATCGCGCTCTCGGCGGTGGCGCCGGGCGGAGGGGTCGTGTGCGGCGAGATCGCGATGACCGACATCCCGTCCTTCCCGTACGAGGTGCTCTGGCGCGAGCGAGTGCTCCGCAGCGTCGCGAACCTCACCCGCCGCGACGGCGAGGAGTTCCTCGCGGTCGCCGCCGAGCTCGGCATCCAGGCGACGGCCGAGGCGCTTCCGCTCGCCGACGCGGCCGAGGCCCACGACCGGCTCCGCGCCGGCCGCGTTCGGGGCTCGCTGGTGCTCGTTCCCTAGCCCGCGGCCGCCGGCACCACGAACCGGAACGTCGTTCCCGAACCGTCGCTCGAAGCGGAGATCGAGCCGCCGTGCGCCTCGACGAGCGACCGGGCGATCGCCAGACCCAGGCCCGAGCCTCTGGATTCGGCCGACTTGGTGAACCGGTCGAACACGTGCGGGAGCTCGTCCGGCGGGATCCCCGGTCCGGTGTCGGACACCTCGAGGGCGACGCCGCGCTCGTCCGCGCTCGCCGACACCGTGATCGAGCCGCCGCGCGGCGTGTAGCGGAGCGCGTTCGTCACCAGGTTCGAGAGCACCTCGCCGATTCGAACGCGGTCGACGTCGACCTCCGGCAACGCGTCGGCGACGGACGTGTCCAGACGCACGGCGCGCTCGGCCGCCTCGTCCCGGTACGCCTCGACGACCGCGTCCACGAGCTCGCGCGGCGCGACGGCCTCGCGCTCGAGGGCGAGCGCCCCCGCCTCCGCACGCGAGAGCACCAGCAGGTCGTCGAGCAGGCGGGCCAGCACCCGCGTCTGATCGAGGACGACATCGAGATGCTCCGCGTCCGCCGGGTACACGCCGTCGACGACGCCTTCGATCCGTCCCTGGATCACCGACAGCGGCGTGCGGAGCTCGTGGGAGACGTCGGCGACGAGGTTCCGGCGCTGGCGCTCGCCCGCCTCGATCCGAGCCGCCATCTCGTTGAACGACTCGGCGAGCTCGCGCACCTCGCGCGGGCCGTAGACCGGGGCCCGCGCCGAGTAGTCGCCGCTCGCCACCCGCTCGGCGGCGTCCATCACGTCGCCGATCGGCCGTGTGGTCCGCCGGACCGCGCGGCCGAACGCGAGGAACCCGGCGAGCGCGAGGACGAACAGGAGGAATCCCGGGAAGAACGGCCTCGCAGCGTGGGGTGGACCACCCTCGAACCCGCGTCCGTGCCAGAAGACGGCGCCGAGCCAGCCGACGACGAGCAGGAACACGAACAGGACGGCCAACGCGCTGAGCACGCGACGGACGAACATCGACCGCATCGCGCGTCGGTCGCGCGGCGGGAACGGCTCGCCCTCGGGCCACCACGGCGGGCGGAACCCGCTCGGGCCGCCGTGGCGCTCAGGCATCGGCGAAGCGATATCCGACGCCGTGCACGGTCTGGACGTATCGCGGAGATCGCGGATCCGGCTCGAGCTTGCGACGGATGTTCTTGACGTGCGCGTCGATCGCGCGCTCGTACGACTCGATCGCGACGCCGTGCACGGCATCGAGCAGCTGCGCGCGTGTGAACACGCGCCCCGGCTGGCGCGCGAGCGTCAGCAGCAGCGAGAACTCGGTGGGCGTGAGGTCGACGGCGCGCTCGCCGACGGCCACGCGCATCTTGCCCGTGTCGATACGGACGTCGGCCGCCGAGACGACCTCGTCGGCTCGACCCGCCGCGGACGACCGCCGGAGCACCGCTCGAACCCGTGCAACCAGCTCCTTCGGGCTGAACGGCTTGACGACGTAGTCGTCGGCGCCGAGCTCGAGCCCGACGATCCGGTCGGCCTCCTCGCCCCGCGCCGTGAGCATCACGATCGGCGTGTCCGATCGGCTGCGCACCTCGCGCGCGACGTCGAGGCCGTCCCGGCCGGGCAGCCCGAGGTCGAGGACCACGAGGTCGGGCTTGGCGTTCCGAACGCTCGCGAGCGCCGAGTCGCCGTCGCCGACGACGATCACCTCGAACCCGGCCCGGGCGAGGTAGTCGCGCACCACGCGCGCGATCTCGAGCTCGTCCTCCACGACCAGCACGGTGCTCATCGACGCCTCCGGACGAGAGCGTGGCGGCGGGCGCGAACGGTGGCAACCACCGCCCGCGCCCGCCGGTGTCGCCCGACGTCAGCCGGCCGGCTCCGCGGGCGGCGAGCCGCCCGGGTCGGGCGAGGTGGAACCCGCCTCGTGCTGCCGGCGGTGCCAGTCGTCGAACCGGTCCTCGAACCGCGCCCGGGCCTCGTCGGACCACGCCCCGCGTCCGCCACCCGGCCCGTAGCCGGGTCCGTACCAGCCGCGGCCCCACCTCGGCCCGCCGGCCGCGGCGCGAACCAGCAGGATCACGCCGACGATCACGAGCGGGAAGAACAGGAACCCGAACGGGAAGAAGAACCCGCCGTGCCAGCCGTAGCCGTAGCCAGGACTGCCGACGACCTCGACGTGTCCCGCCTCGGCGCCGCGCGTGACCCCCGCGTCGACACCCGCGTGGTAGGCCCCGACCCCCACACCGACCAACAGCACGACCGCGAGGATCGCCGCCAGGGCGATCGTCCATCCGCGTCGCATCGCACCCTCCTTTCCGAACCCGGACCCCACGTCCGTTCGTACGTCCATGCTCGGTCCGAGCTGTGAACGACTCGTGAAGAGCGTGCGGAGGGTTCGTGCGCGCCGGTCAGCCGTCGGCCGCGACACGCTCGAACCACGTCGCGAGCCAGCCGGCGAACGACGGCCGGACGAACACGCGCGTCGCGTCGTCGCGCTCCTGGAGCAGGACCGCGACGTTCGCGAGCAGCGTCTGCGCGCACATCCCGGAGCGCCAGGAGCGCGGATGCAGGTCGAGGCCGCATCCCGCCTCGAGCAGACCGAGCCCTTCACCGCCGGTGAGCTCGAGCGCCACGCGGTTGGCCGACACGTCGACGACCGAGGCGTGTCCCGCGACGAGCCGTTCCTCGAGATCGCGCACGACGGCGTCGGCCGGCTCCGACGCCGACACGACCAGCCACTCGTCGGGGCCGAGCCAGAGCGCCTCGCGTCGGCCGAGCGTCGCCCAGGTGTTCGCCTCGTTCGGAAGGTCGAGCGCTCGGGCGCCGGCGTCGCCGACGCGGACCGACACCTGCGACGCGAGCACGACCTCGCGCGCGCCGAACGCGGCGAGCGTCGCCGCGCGCGAGGTCAGCGCGGTCACCGGCGTGGGCTCATCCGTCACGTCGAGATCCCTCCGGGTCGTAGAAGACCGGCTCGGTCACCGTCGCCGCGATCGTCCGCTCGGGCAGCGGCGCGAACACCGTTCGACCGTGCAGCGCGTGCCCGTCGGCGAGCATCGCCAGTGCGAACGTCCGGCCGAGCGCCGGACTCCGGTACGACGACGTCACGAACCCCGCCATCGGCGTCGGGACCCTCCGCGTGTTCTCGAGCACGAGCTGCGCGCCCTCGGGCAGGAGCGCGTCGCGATCGTCCGGCAGCAGGCCGACCAGCTGCTTGCGTCCGGGCCGCGACGTGTCGGGTCGCGACAGCGAGCGCCGGCCGACGAAGTCGCCCTTGCCCATGTTCACGAGCCAGTCCATGCCGAGGTCGAACGGCGTCACCGTTCCGTCGGTGTCCTGTCCGACGATCACGAACCCCTTCTCCGCGCGGAGGACGTGCATCGTCTCGGTCCCGTACGGCGTGACCCCGAACGGCTCGCCGGCGCGCAGCACCGCGGCGTACACGTGCGCTCCGTGCCAGGAGGGGACCATCACCTCGAACGACAGCTCGCCCGTGAACGAGACGCGCGCCACGCGCGCCGGCACTCCGGCCACCGTTCCGTCGCGGAACGTCATGAACGGGAACGCGTCGTTCGAGAGGTCGACGTCGGTGTCGACCGCCTCGAGCACCTCGCGCGCGCGCGGACCCGCGACGGCGACGTCGGCCCACTGCTCGGTCACGCTCGTGCAGAACACACGCAGGTCGGGCCACTCGGTCTGGAGCCACTCCTCGAACCGGTCGAGCACCATCGCGGCGCCGCTCGTCGTCGTCGTCACGAAGAACCGATCCTCGGCGACGCGCATCGCGACGCCGTCGTCGACGACCATGCCGTCGAGCCCGAGCATGAGCCCGTACCGGATCGAGCCGACGCGCAGGTTGGACATCCGGTTGGTGTACATCCGGTCCAGGAACGCCGCCGCGTCCGTCCCGACGACCTCGATCTTGCCGAGCGTCGACGCGTCGAGCACCCCGACGCCGTTCCGAACGGCGAGGCACTCTCGCTCGACGGCGTGCTCCATCGACTCGCCCTCTCGCGGGAAGAACCACGGGCGCTTCCACTGGCCGACGTTCTCGAACACGGCGCCGGCCGCGACGTGCGCGTCGTCCATCGGCGTCGTTCGGACCGGATCGAGCAGCTCGCCGCGGTACGGGCCGGCGAGCGCGGCGTACGAGACGGGAAGCGTCGGCGGGCGTGCGTTCGAGGGGCCCTGCGCGCCCGGACCGGCGCCGAGCAGTTGGTTCACGATCTCGGCCGTCAGGACGCCGCTCGTGCGGCCCTGATCGATCGCGGTTCCGATGTACGTCGCCCGCTTGACGTGCTCGATCGACGTCAGACCGGCGTCGAGCGCCCGCGCGACGTCGTGCACCGTCTGGTCGCGCTGCAGGTCGACGAAGTGCTCGGAGTAGTCGTCCGACGGCACCACCCAGAACGCCGCGGACGCCGGAAGCCCGTCGCCGGCGGCGCTCCCGACGACCTCGAGCCACGGCGGCGCGTCGCCGGGGATCGGAAGGAAGCACGCGTGCTCGTCGTCGAACCGCAGACGTCCGCCGATCGAGCGCCACAGCCCGAGCGCCGGGTTGAACCCGCCAGACACCGCGACGAGGTCCGCCCGGATCGAGAACCGCTCGCCCGAGTGGTCGCGCACGACGACGCGCTCGACGCGGCCGTCGCCCTCGGCGCTCTCGACGACGCCGCCGCGGATCACGTCGACGCCGAGATCCGACAGGTCGGGCGCATCGCCCTCGAGCCGCGGGTCGACGACCGCCGCGACGTCGCAACCGGCGTCACGGAGCGCCCGCCCGCAATCGTGGCCGGTGTCGTTGGTCGTGAACACGATCGCGCGCTCGCCCGGCCGCACGCCGAACCGCGACGCGTACGTGGTCGCGGCCCCGGCGAGCATCACGCCGGGCAGGTCGTTGCCGGCGAAGGCGATCGGGCGCTCGGTCGCACCGGTCGCGAGGACCACGCGACGCGCGCGAACGTGCCAGACGGTCTCGCTCGGGCGCGTGCGCACGTGGATCACGACGTATCCGTCGTCGTACACGCCGAGCGCGGTCGCGTCGCGGAGGATCGTCACGTCGCCGTTCGAGCGGTCGTTGGAGCCCTCGCGGACCTGCTCGTCGACCACCACGACACGGTCGCCTCGGTCGGCCGCCGCCCGTGCGGCCGCCAGGCCCTCGACCGTGGCCCCGACGACGACCACCTCGACGTGTCGATGCACGTGCCGCCCGCGCCCGCCGGCCGCGCCTGCGTCGGTCGGGCGCGCATCGTCGAGGTCGCCGAGCCCGGCCCGGCTCTCGGCGACGAGACCGTCCGCGAGCGGAACGATCGTCGCCGGAAGGATCGGGTCGAACCACGGTTCGAGCACGGCGACGTACGCGTTCGGCTCCTCGGGTCCCGCGGCGACGATGCCGCGCGGACGCCCGAGGATCGGCGATCGGAAGCCGCCGCGGATGCCGTTCGCGAGCAGCGCCGACGCGAGCGTGTCGCCCTCGAAGCCCGAGTACGCGTCGCCGTCGAACAGGAACGACACGCCGCGAGACCGGTCGATCCACGAGCCGCCGCGGTCGAGCCTCACGCCGGCGGCTCCTCGCCGATGCGGTAGGAGCCGCGGATGTCGTACGTCGCCGTGTCGCGAACGACGTTGAACCACCGGCGGCAGCCCGCGGTGTGGCACCACCGCTCGGCCCATTCGCCCCTCGGGTTGTCGCGCATGAAGAGGAAGTCGGCCCACTGCTCATCCGACAGCGTGTCGGGATCGCTCGGATACGCGACGTGCGCCTGGCCGCCGTAGCGGAACTCGACCTCGTCGCGGGGGCCGCACCACGGGCAGGGGATCAGCAACATCAGCCGTCGCCCTCGATCCCGTGCTCCTCGTCGAACGCCTGGACCGCGCGCTTCGTCGCCGTGAGGCGCCACGCCTCGATCAGCAGCTCGCGCATCTCGTCGCGGTCGACCTTCGAGATGCGGACGCCGATCCAGCCGCTCGGACCGACGTACGGTGGCACGAAGAAGGTGTCCGGATCCATCGCCACGAGCGCCCGCTGCTCGTCGTGGACGTTCTTGACCCACGCCTGTCGTTCGCGGTCGGTCAGCATCACGAAGATCTTGTTGCGGACGCGGAACGTCGCCTCGCCCCACGTCTCCCGCTCCTCGGCGCCCGGGAGCTCGAGCGCGAGCTTGCGCACGGTCGCGGCCCGCATCGTCAGTGCGCGACGGCCGCCGCGCCGTGCTCGTCGATCAGCGCGCCGGTCGTGAACCGCTCGAGCGAGAACGGGCGCGCGAGGTCGCCGGCGTCGCCGTTCGCGATCAGATCCGCGTACACGGCGCCCGAGCCGGGGGTCGCCTTGAACCCGCCGGTGCCCCAGCCGCAGTTCAGGAACACGTTCTCGATCGGCGTGGTCGAGACGATCGGCGACGCGTCCGGGCACACGTCGACGATGCCGGCCCACGTCCGGAGCACCTTCGCGTTGGCGAAGATCGGGAAAAGCTCGACGGCGGCCGCCATCTGGTGCTCGATCACGTGGAACGACCCCCGCTGCGCGTAGCCGTTGTACGCGTCGATCCCCGCGCCCATGACGAGCTCGCCCTTGTCGGCCTGCGACACGTAGACGTGGACGGCGTTCGACATCACGACGCAATCCAGGACGCGCTCGAGCAGGACCGAGACGAGCGCCTGGAGCGGATGCGACTGCAGCGGCAGCCGGATCCCGAGCATCGAGGCGAGCACGCTGGTGTGGCCGGCGGCCGCGAGCGCCACGCGCCCGGCGCCGATGTCGCCTCGGCTCGTTCGAACGGCGGTCACGCGGTCGTCGTCGCGCTCGAAGCCCGTCACCTCGGCCTGCTCGACGATGTCGACCCCGAGCTCGCTCGCGCGCGTCGCGTAGCCCCACGCGACCTTGTCGTGCCGGGCGACGCCGCCCCGCCGCTGGAGCGTCGCGCCCATCACCGGATACCGCAGGTCCGGCGAGACGTTCATGATCGGGCAGAGCGCCTTCACCTCGTCGGGCCCGAGCCACTCGGCGTCCACGCCGTTCAGGCGGTTGGCGTTCACACGACGGATGCTGGAGCGCACGTCGGACAGGCTGTGCGCGAGGTTCAGCACCCCGCGCTGGCTGAACTCGACGTCCCACCCGAGGTCGTCCTCGAGCCCCTCCCAGAGCTTGAGCGAGTGCTCGTAGATCGCGGCGCTCTCGTCCCAGAGGTAGTTCGACCGGATGATCGTGGTGTTCCGGGCGATGTTCCCGCCCGCGAGCCAGCCCTTCTCGACCACGCAGACGTCGGTGATGCCATGGTTCTTCGCCAGGTAGTACGCCGTGGCGAGCCCGTGCCCGCCGCCGCCCACGATGACGACGTCGTACGAGCGCTTCGGTTCGGCGGACCGCCAGTATCGCGTGGGCGACATCGGGCGGAAGCCTCGGGGACGACGGGCGTCGGCGTCAAACGGCTCGCGCGCCTACGTGTGTGCCGGGGTGCGCGGTCGGATCGAACGCCTGGGCGTCGCACTTGTGCCGGGCATGCGCCACGGGCGAACATCGCCGGGTTCCGGCCGTGGAGGGCGAGTCTTGCGACAACGGCGCAGCGCGCGGGAGACGCTCGAGCGCTTGCGCGCGTCCGCGACCGCGACGACCGCGGCGGTCGCGCTGACCGCGACGATCGCGCTCGCCGGATGCACGACGTCGGGACAGGCGCCGGCGGCTCGAGAGCGGCCGGTGCCACCCGTGACGGGCTCGATCTTCGCGCTGACGCAGGAACCGGACACCGCCGGGCTCGTTCGGATGGCACTCGAGCGCCAGACGGTCGCCCCGGTCGGCGCGATGCCGGACGACCCGGCGGCCGCGGCCGCCTCGGCGCCCGACGCCGACGGCGGGATCACCGCCGTCGCCGTGACGCGGTCGGGCGTCGCGCGCGCGTACCGCGTCGACGGCTCCTCCGTGGG
>JBKPTC010000056.1:0-12650 GCA_046735355.1 bacterium | reverse complement strand
CGCCTCGGCCCTGCGCGCCGGGGTCGGCGCCGGACCCCGCCTGGCGGTGCTCCTGGGCTCGGCGGCGATCCTGTTCGCCGCGCGCGCGGTGTCGGCCGCCGGGCGCCGGGTTGTCCCGGCGATCGTCGTGGGCGTCGCGGCCTTCCTGTTGTTGATGGATCCCACGTCGGTCCTGAGCGCTGCCCCGCGGGGCGGCCCGTTCGGCTACTCGAGCATCACCGGCGCGTTCTACGCGCAGGCGGCGATCGCGGGGCTGATGCTCGCGACCTCGCGTCGACTGGCGCTGTGCCTGGCCGGTGTCGTCTCGGCCTCGGTCTTCGGCTGGGTCACCGTCGCGACGCACACCCGGACGGCAGCGGCGCTCGTCGTCGTCCTGGCGCTCGGCGCGCTAATCGCCTACGCAGTGCGCGGCGAGCGTGCGGCCATCGTCGCCCTCGGATGCGCCGTCGCCGTCGCGATCACGGCGACCGTCGCGATCGGCGCGACCTACTCGGCCGACCGCACGACCGTGCTCGCGCGGGCCGTCGACGCGACGCTCACCGAGCATCGCCAGGCGCTGTGGCACGACGCCCTCCGGCTCGCGTCGCACGGTCCGCTGCTCGGCGTCGGTCCCGGGCGGTTCGCGGCCGTCAGTCCGGTCGCGAGCGCCGACCCGGACGCGCAGTGGGCGCACCAGGATTTCCTGCAGACGGGCGTGGAGGTCGGTCTCATCGGCGGCCTGCTGTTGGTCGCCGTCTTCGGGCTCGGGTTCGCGCGGCTCGCGGTGCGCCGGCCGGCCGACGTCGTGGCCGTGCTGGCCGCCGCCGCGCTCGCTGTCCTCGGTGTGCACGCCTGTGTCGAGTACGTCCTGCAACGGCCGGCCGTCCCGCTGGCCGCCGCCGCGCTCCTCGGGGTGGGGATCGGCCCCTTCGGATGGATGGAGTCGAGACTTGATCGGCACGCTGGCTCGTAAGGCCTCGAAGATCGCGGTCGCGCCGGCCGGCGTTGTCACGCGCCGTCGGCCGGGCGACCTCGTCGTGCTGCTCTACCACCGCGTCGTCGACGGCTCGACCGAGATCGAGCTCCCGGCCGCGACGTTCGAGGAGCACCTGCGGTACCTGTCGTCGGGGGACCGCGCCGTCGGCCTGGACGCCGCCCTGTCCGACGGGGAGCGCGGCGGCGTGGCGGTCACGTTCGACGACGGGACGCCCGACTTCGTCGACACGGTCGTGCCGATGCTCCTCCGGTACCGGATCCCGGCGACCCTCTACGTCGCGACGGGGATGGTGACCGGGCATGGCCTCACCTGGGACGGGCTCCGCGACGCCGTCGGTACCGGCCTCGTCACGGTCGGATCGCACACCCATTCGCACGCCGACCTCCGAGGACTCGACGAGCACGCCTGCGACGACGAGATGCGACGCTCGAAGGAGCTGATCGAGGACCGGCTCGGCGTGTCGTGCCGGCACTTCGCGTACCCGTGGGCGGTCGGCTCGCCGGCGGCCGACCGGGTGGCCCGCCGGCTGTTCGACTCCGCGGCGCTGGACGCCTGGCGGACCAACCGGCGCGGCCGGATCGATCCGTACCGGCTGGGACGCACGCCCGTACTTCGGAGCGACGGCGTCGCCCTGTTCCGGGCCAGGACCCGCGGACTGCTCGACGGCGAGGCGGCCCTATACCGGCTGGCGCGCCGGGGACCGTGGGGGAAGGCATGACGATCCGGGTCGCGCACGTGGCGACGGTCGATCTAACCGTTCGATACCTGTTATTGAGCCAGCTCCGACGGCTCAGGGATGAGGGCTACGACGTCACGGCGATCAGCGCACCTGGGCCGTGGCTGGGGGAGATCGAGGCCGAGGGGATCCGGTTCCTGCCGTGGACGTCGGCCACGCGCGCCTGGGACCCGCGCGCCGACGCGCGAGCGTTCGCGGAGCTCCTCGCGATGTTCCGGCGCGAGCGGTTCGACCTGGTCCACACCCACAACCCGAAGCCCGGCGTGCTCGGCCGCATCGCCGCCCGGGCGGCGGGCGTGCCGTGCGTCGTGAACACGGTCCACGGCTACTGGGCGACGCCGGACGACCCGGCGACCCGGCGCGTGCCGGTCATGCTCGCGGAGGCGGTCGCCGCGCGCTTCTCCGATCTCGAGCTGTTCCAGAGCGAGGAGGACCTCGCGTGGGCCCGGCGGACGCACGTCGCCCCGCGCGGGCGAACGCGGCTGCTCGGCAACGGGACCGATCTCAGGCGGTTCGACCCGGCGAACGTGGGTGCCATCAGCGTTCGCGCCGAGCTCGGGCTCTCTCCGGACGACGTCGTCGTCGGAGCGGTCGGCCGGCTCGTGGCTGAGAAGGGCTACCGGGAGCTCTTCGCGGCCGCCCCGATCGTGCGCGAGAAGCACCCGGAGGTGCGCTTCCTCGTGGTCGGCGATCGGGACGTGGAGAAGCAGGACACGCTGTCCGAGGCGGAGCTGGCGGCGGCGCGATCGGACGTCGTGTTCGCTGGGTGGCGCACGGACGTCGCCGCCGTGCTGGCGGCGATGGACGTGTTCGTCCTGCCGTCCTGGCGCGAGGGGATGCCCCGTTCGGCGATCGAGGCCGCCGCGACGGGTCGAGCGATGGTCCTCACCGACATCCGCGGATGCCGAGAGGTCGCTCGCGACGAGCGCGAGGCGCTGCTGGTCCCCGCGCGCGACCCGGAGCGGCTTGCCGCGGCGATCGTGCGTCTCGTCGAGGATCGCGGCTTCCGCGACGAGCTCGGCGCCGCCGCTCGAACGCGCGCGGTGGAGTGGTTCGACGAGCGACGCGTCTGCGACCGGATCGTCGGGTCGTATGCTCGCCTCCTCGCCCGGGCCGGCCGCCGATCGCCGACCGGCACGCCCGGCGCGGTGTGGATCCGACGTGCGGCGGCCGCCGACGCTCCCGCGCTCGCGCGGCTGCATCGCGAGTCGATGCCGAACGCATTCCTGCCCGCCCTCGGAGACCGGTTCCTGCGAGAGCTGTACCGGGCGATCGCCAACGGGCCGGGGTCGACCGCACTGGTCGCCGAGGACGGCTCGGGCGTGGTCGGCTTCACCGCCGGCGTCGAGTCCGTCGGGAGCTTCTACCGGCGGTTCGCGCGCCGGCACGGCGTCAGCGCGGGGTTCGCGGCCGCGCCTCGACTCCTCCGTCCGGGCGTGCTCCGCCGCGTCCGCGAGACGGTGTCCTATCCCGATCGTTCGACGGAGCTGCCCGACGCGGAGCTGCTGTCGATCGCGGTAGACGCCGACGCGCGCGGCCGGGGCCTGGGAGGGCGGCTTGCACGTGGTCTCCTCGACGAGCTCGGCCACCGCGGTGTGGGCGAGGTGAAGGTCGTCGTCGACGCGTCCAACGTCCCGGCCAACCGGCTGTACGAAGCGGTCGGGTTCCGTCACGCGCGCGAGATCGCGGTCCACGACGGGGTCGCCAGCAACGTCTGCGTGGCCGCGTGCCGTTCCTGATCGCGCTCGGCGTCGGGCTGATCCTGACGCCGGCCTCGATCCTCGTCGGCGTCAAGACGGGCTTCGTCGACCTTCCGTCAATCGGGGCGCCACGGAACGGTTCGCCGGTGCTGCTCAAGATCCACGCGCGGCCCGTGTCGCAGCTCGGCGGCGTTGCCGTCGTCGCGGCCGCGCTCGTCGGGATGGCGGTGGCCGGCGCGTGGCCGTCCGCCGTCGTCGTCGCCGGCGTCGGAGCGGCGACGCTCGTTGGCCTGGTCGACGACGCCCGGCCGCTCCCGGCGTGGATCCGGGCGGCCGCGCTCGGCGGGATCGGCATCGCGCTGGCGCTCGGTGGGTCCGCGGTGCTGTCGTCGGGTCTGCTCGGTCGTGCGGCGGCCGTGCTCGCCGTTTTCGCCTCGGCCAACGCCGTGAACCTCGTGGACGGGCAAGACGGCCTCGCCGGCGGCGTCGGTGTGTTCGCCGCGCTCGGTGTGGCGGCGGTGGCGGCGATCGGCGACCGCGACGCCTCGACGGGCGTTGCACTGGCGGCGGCGCTCGTCGCGTTCCTGTGCTGGAACCGGGAGCCGGCGCGGGTCTTCCTCGGCAACGGCGGCGCGTATGGCGTCGGCGTGCTGCTCGCCGTCGCGGCGATCGACGCCACCCGAGCCGGCGACGCCGCGCTCGCCGCCGTCGCGCTGTGTCTCGCGGTCTTCGAGGCCGAGCTCGCATCCACGATCGTCCGACGCGTCCGGACCGGCGGCCGGCTGACCGAGGGCGACCGCGGCCACTCATACGACGTCCTCGCGGAGCGCCTCGCCAGCCGGCGGCGCTCGACGACGTGGTTCTGGATCGCCGGTGCGGGTTGCGCGGCGGTCGGCGCGCTCGTCGCCGTCGCCCCGGTCGCCGGGGCCATCGCAGCGAGCGTGGTGTCGGTGTTCGGCGTCGCGATCGTTCGACGGTTTCTTGAGCGCGGGAGGTAGGAAGATGAGCCAGACGCAGACCACTGTTCCATCGATCGAGCAACCGATCCCGCTCGCGCGGCCCGGCGTCCCCGACGCCGCGCACGTCGCCGACCAGGTCCAGGCGATCCTCGAGAGCGGGATGCTGACCAACGGCCCGTACGTTCGCGAGCTGGAGCGGCGCGCCGCCGAGTACCTCGGGGTCCGGTACTGCATCGCCGTCGCGTCGTGCACCAGCGGGCTGATGCTGGTCCTGCGCGCCGCCGAGCTGACGGGAGAGGTGATCGTGCCGTCGTTCACGTTCGCGGCGACGGCGCACGCCGTCGCGTGGAACGGTCTGCGCCCGGTGTTCGCGGACATCGAGCCGAACACGCTGACGCTCGATCCCGACGCCGTCCGGCGGGCGATCGGCATGCGCACGTCCGCCATCGTCGCGACCCACGTGTACGGCACTCCCGCCGACGTCGAGTCCCTGGAAGCGATCGCTGCGGAGCACGGCGTGCGGGTGTTCTTCGACGCTGCGCACGCGTTCGGCTCAGTGCACGCCGGGCGCCGGGTCGGCGGGTTTGGCTCGGCGGAGGTGTTCAGCCTGTCGCCGACGAAGGTCGTCGTTGCCGGCGAGGGCGGCATCATCGCCACGGACGACGACGTCCTCGCCGAGCGCTGTCGCATCGGCCGCGATTACGGCAACCCCGGCGACTATGACTGTCGCCTCGTCGGGCTCAACGCCCGGATGTCCGAGCTTCATGCAGTGGTCGCGCTGGCCTCGCTGGAGGACCTCGACGCCCGGCTCGACGAGCGGAACCAGATCGCGGGGGAGTACCACGTCGCGCTCGGGAACCTCTTCGGGGTCGGTTTCCCGTCGATCCGGGAAGGCGATCGAAGCACGTGGAAAGACTTCACCGTGCTCGTGCATCCCGAGGTGGCGGGGGCCACCGCCGGCGAGGTCGGCGGGACGCTCGGCGAGCTCGGCATCGAGACGAAGCGGTACTACGACCCGCCGGTGCACCGCATGCGGGCGTACCGCTTCCTCGGGTCGGCGGCGCGCGCGCTGCCGGTCACCGACTTCGCGGCCGAGCGCGTGCTGACGCTGCCCCTTTGGTCCGGGATGGGTCTCCTCGACGTCGGGCGCGTGCGCGACGCGATCGGGGCGGCGATCTCCGCTCGCCGAGGGAACCGTGCGTAGAAAACTTCCCCGATCCGTCGGATCGACCTCGGGACCCGGCTGCGCCAGGGTCGGATCTTCGGAAGGAGGAGCCTCGGCCGTGGATGACCAGCCGGGAGGCACGAAGAGCGGACGTCTGACCCGTCGCGACCTGATCCGTCGAGGAGCGGTCGTCGGCGGTTCTTTGCTGTGGGTCGCGCCCGCCATCCAGTCGCTGACGCCGGCCGCCCACGCCTCCACTACAGGCTCCCCGGTCTTCGGGTGTTGCGAGTGTCGGAACGGGGCCGTCGGCAAGGAGATCTGCAATCCCGGGCAGGACCACGTCGAGTGCACGACGGAGGGGTCCGGCCAGCCACCGGGAAGCGGGCCGGCGTCGTCTGCCGCCGATTGTCAGACTTACTGCGCGTCGCAGTACCAGGCCTATTGCTTCCATCAGAGCACGAGTCCGGACATCACGTGCTCGCCCGCAGATCACAGTCGTTCGTTCTGCGTCGGAGGCTGACGATGGGGGACGGCGTGGACGAGCGACCACAAAGTCGCATGAAACACCGGATCGGAATGTCGCGTCGGGACCTGCTCCGACGTGGCGCCGTCGTCGGCGGCACGTTGATCTGGACGATACCCGCGATCAAGACGATCAGTTCGGCGCATGTCGCGGCCGGGTCACCGATCTTCACGTGCTGCGAATGCCGGGCCGGCAACGCGCACGAGAACAAGACGACGGGGAACTCGTTCGAATGTATCGACAACGGTTCGATCCAGACGGCCGCGGATTGCGAGAGCCACTGCGCGGACCGGCCACCCGGGCAGCGAGCGTTTAACTTTCATAGCGGACCGACGCAGATCACGTGCGACACCAACAAGGTGTGCGTCGGGACCGGTCACTAACGGCTCGGTAGGCAGATCCTTTCACTGATGTACCGCCTCCTCTCCGCTGGCTTCCGCGTCCGGAGCGACATCCCCGGCGTGGCGCGTCGCCTGGCGGACTTGCTTCGGCCCTTCGAGGTCGACGATCTCAACGGCGACGCGCGTGACGTCGTCGTTTCCCGCGATGCCGGATACTTCGCCGCGATCGTCGACGGTGGCGTCGCGTTCCGATCGGCACGCGTCGAAGCCGTCGTCGACTGGCTCGTCTGGAGAGCGAGCGTCGAGGCGATCGCCGGCGCCCACGATCATCTCGTGATCCACGCGGGCGCCGTCGGGTATCCGGGCGGTGCGGTGCTGCTTCCGGCACCGCCGGAGTCGGGGAAGTCGACGATGACCGCGGCGCTGACCGCGGTCGGGTTCACGTACTTCAGCGACGAAGCGGCGCTGATCGATCCGTCGTCTGGATCGCTCGTCCCGTTCCCGCGCGCCCTGTGGCTCGAAGAGGGCTCAGTCGCGGCGCTCGAGGCGCTGCTCCGGGGACGCGGAGCCCTGGCGCGCAGCGGCGGCTCGCACGTAGCGCCGGCGCGTCTGAACGGCGGCAAGATCGCGTGCCCCTCCCCGATCCGCCATGTCGTGTTTCCGACATACGTTCCGAAGACGCGAACCCGCCTGACACCTATCACCAGAGGTGAAGCCGCCGTCGAACTCGGACGCAACAGCTTGAACCTCGACACGTTCGGTTCATGGGGCGTCGACGTTCTCGCACGCGTCGTCCGCGGCGCCGACGCCCATCGACTGACGGTCAGCGATCTCGGCATGGCGATCGCCGCGGTCGAATCGCTGACGGGCGATCCGAAGCGAGCCACACAGCCTACGGAAGAAGCGTCGGCCGCGAGCTGGCCGAGTTGACATCTAATCGTCGACCGACCGGATCACGAGGAGTCCGCGGGCGTCGGCCTCGGCGACTCTGCGCTTGATCAGCTGGATGCTCCGGTCCGTCGGCACCCTGAGCCCGTGCACCTCCTCCAGCTCGCAGAACGTCTCGACGATCTCCGGGATCGTGACCTGGAGGCCGGCCCGGAGCTTCTCGTCCGCGTCCACATCACCGCGGTGATACCTCGCGGGTGACCGCCCGGCCATCGGGTGGGTCTCCTACGACATCCTCGTGATGCCGGGCGCGTACCTGCCGTCCGGATGCGCGATCGCTCGGGCGCCTGCCGGCCGGTTGATACCCTCGCGACATGCGGATCCTCGTCACCGGCGCCGCGGGATTCATCGGTTCGCATCTGTGCCGGGGTCTCGCATCGGCCGGCCACGAGGTCGTCACTCTCGACGATCTCTCCGCCGGCGACCGAACCGTCGTCCGCGAGCTCGACCTCAACGTCGCAGACGTCCGCGATCCCGAGGCCGTGCTCCGCTCGGCTCGCGGCTGCGACGCGATCCTCCACCACGCCGCGTTGAAGTCCGTCGCTCGGTCCGTCGCGGACCCACGCTCGTTCGACGACGTGAACGTGCGCGGCACGATGAACGTGCTCGAGGCCGCGCGTCACGTCGGCGCCCGGGTCGTCTTCGCCTCGTCCTCCTCCGTCTACGGCGATCAGGAGCGGTTCCCGTTGTCCGAGGACATGGACCTCCGCCCGAGATCTCCGTACGCCGCGACCAAGCTCGCCGGCGAGGCCTATTGCCGCGCGTGGTGGAACAGCTTCGGCGTTCCCACGCTCTCCTTCCGCTACTTCAACGTCTACGGACCGGGCCAGGACCCGACCAGCGAGTACGCGGCGGTGATACCGCGCTTCATCGCGGCGTGTCTGGACGGGACGTCCCCCGTCGTCTACGGCGACGGCCGGCAGTCGCGTGACTTCACGTACATCGGCGACGTCGTGGAGGCGAACGTCCGTGCGCTCTCCGCGTCCGAGGCCGCCTTCGGACGCGCGTACAACGTCGCCGGCGGGGCGAGGCCGACGGCGGTCATCGAACTCCTCGAGCGCATCGGTGAGTTGACCGGCTCGCGCCGCGACCCGGTGTTCGAACCACCGCGCGAGGGCGACATACGACGCAGCGAGGCCGATGTCTCGGCGGCTCGCGAAGCGCTCGGCTTCGAGCCGAGGGTCCGAATCGACGACGGTCTCGAACGGACGGTCGAGTGGTTCAAAGGCGCGCGATCGACGACCGAATGAACGGTCGTCAAACCGGTGGCCGTTCCGTCCCGGTCTTCGCGAGGCCGGCGATCAGTCCGCCCGAGAACACGAGGCTCGCGCCCGCGAAGAGCCACCACAGCAGTGGGCTGGAATCGGCCGGATGACCCCACGCCGCGTTCGCGAACGCGATGACGAACGTGCCGACGGCCGCGAACACGTAGGCCCACACGAACACCCACATGTCCTCGAGCCGTCGGGCCGTGATGACCATCAGGAGGGCGGCACAGAACGAGAGCACGCCCGTGACGCGCACGTACGCGTAATCGGGGTACGGCACCTGGTCGAAGACGTCGACGAGGACGAACCTCGGCGCGACGACGAGTGCGATCCCGCAGAGCGCCCAGACGGCGGCCATCGCATGGAGCGTGCGTCGAAGCAGAGGCATCGCGTCATCCTCCCAGACGCCCGATGCCGCCAGATCGCGTGCGTTCGTCGAGGCGCCCGACGGGACAACGTGCAGGTCGGAGGCCCAGTTCTGCCTGCTAGGATGGGCCGAGGAGCCTGGGCGGCAGCCGACAACGGTGACCCGGGCTCCGTTCCACGTCGAACCCGACCCGGAAGGGGAAGCATGGGCAACGGACCCCGGGTCGCGGTCATCGGGCTGGACTGCGGCACGCCCCAGCTCTTGTTCCGCGACCTCGTCGACGAGGTCCCCAACATCCGCAAGCTGATGGACGGCGGGATGCGCGGGGAGCTCGCGAGCATCACGCCGCCGATCACCGTTCCCGCATGGGCCTGTGCGATGACCGGCAAGACGCCGGGCCAGCTCGGCATCTACGGCTTCCGCAACCGCAAGGACAACACGTACGACGGGCTGTCCATCGCGACGGCGGACGCGATCAAGGAGCCGACCGTCTGGGACGAGCTCGGCAGGCGCGGGATGAAGTCGCTGCTGATCGGCGTGCCTCCGTCGTATCCGCCGAAGCCGATCGAGGGATGGCGCGTCGGATGCTTCCTGACACCGCCGTCCGCCAAGACGTTCGCCTCGCCGCACGAGGTCGAGGCCGAGATCGAGGAGGAGCTCGGCGGCAAGGGCCGGTACATCTTCGACATCCCGAACTTCCGCGAGCAGGGCATGCGCTACGTGCTCGACCAGACGTTCAAGATGACCGAGCGACGGTTCCAGGTCGCGCGACGGCTGGTCAGGAACAAGCCGTGGGACTACTTCATGATGGTCGAGATGGGACCGGACCGGTTGCATCACGTCTTCTGGCAGTACTACGACCCGCGGCATCCGCTGTACGAGCCGGGTAACGAGTTCGAGACGGCGTTCCAGGACTACTACCGGTTCCTCGATCAGCAGGTCGGCTCGCTGCTCGAGGTCCTTCCCGAGGACGCCGTCACGATCCTGATGAGCGACCACGGGGCGCGCCCGATGATGGGCGGGTTCTGCTTCAACGACTGGTTGATCCGGGAGGGCTATCTCTCGCTGTCCGAGACGGTCATCGAGCAGACCCCGATCGCCAAGGCGCCCGTCGACTGGTCGCGAACGGTCGCCTGGGGCGACGGCGGCTACTACGGCCGGCTCTTCCTCAACGTCACAGGCCGCGAGCCGAACGGCATCATCGAGCCGTCCCGATACGAGGAGACGCGCGACGAGCTCATCGCGAAGCTCGAGGCCGCCCCGGGACCCGACGGCGAGCCGCTCGGCACCAAGGTCTTCAAGCCGAAGGACGTGTATCCGGAGGTTCGCGGCGTCGCGCCCGACCTCATCGTGTACTTCGGCGACCTGGAGTGGCGTTCGATGGGCTCGGTCGGCAACCCGGACCTCTACACCTACGAGAACGACACGGGTCCCGACGGCGCCAACCACGACCGCACCGGCGTGTTCGCGCTCACGAACCTCCCCGGACAGACGACCGGTGAGGTCGAGGGCCTGCGACTCGTCGACGTCGGCCCCTCGATCCTCTCCCTCTACGACATCGAGACGCCCGAAGGGGCAGTCGGAAGGAGCTTCCTGTGACGGGCTTCACGGTGTGGTTCACCGGGCTGTCGGGATCGGGGAAGTCGACGATCGCCGAGATGCTGTATCACGAGCTCAAGGCCCGCCACATGAAGGTCGAGATCCTCGACGGCGACATCGTCCGACAGAACCTCAGCAAGGGGCTCGGGTTCTCGAAGGAGGACCGCGACACCAACATCCTCCGGATCGGGTTCGTCGCCGACCTACTCACTCGGAACGGCGTGGCGACGATCTGCTGTCCGATCTCGCCGTACAAGCAGACGCGCGACGCGGTGCGCGAACAGATCGGCGCGTTCGTCGAGGTGTACGTCCATGCGACGGTCGAGGAGCTCGCGCAAAACCGCGACCCGAAGGGCCTGTACAAGAAGGCGCTCGCCGGCGAGATCACCGGCTTCACCGGTGTGGACGACCCGTACGAGGCGCCCGAGAACCCCGAGCTCGTCGTCGACACGATGGTCGAGACGCCCGAGGAGTCGCTCGCCAAGACGCTGCGGAAGCTCGCCGAGCTCGGCTACATCGACGATCCGGAGCCGATCGTCGAGGGCCCGAAGGTGCATTCCGGCCTGACGGATCTTCGCGTCACCGACGCGGGGCACGTCGCCGAGGGTCGCTGACGCCTCTTCGGTTCGATCGGATCAGGACACCGCGCAGGACGCGCGGAGCGGACCGTCCTCCTCGGCCTGCGTCGAGATCCAGAACTCGAGCCGCCCGTTCTGCGCCTTGGACAGATCGACGGTCGTCGAGCCGACGCCGGCGAGCTCGTCCAACGAGTCGAACGCGACGCATGCGAGGAGCACCGAGCCGTCGGCGTTCGGCGCGACGTCGAGTGAGCCGGAGATCGCCTTGCCCGCGTCGCCGACCGTGGCCGATCCCACGCTGACGTCCGGCGGCCGGTAGCCCTTCGTCCGCATCGGTGCCGCGTCGATGTGCGCCTCGATCGCCGCGATGGCGCTCGCGTCGACTCCGAGGTCGGGCGCGATCACGGTCTGCGAATCGCCGGGCCCGAGCGAGACGTCGGCCGTCGCGGTCGCGACGACGTCGCCGGTGGCGCCGCGCGCGACGAACGTCACGGTGCTGGCCGGGAGCCATCTGTCGTGGTTCTCGTTGACGACGGTCGTCGCCGCGGCGACGACGTCGCCGTGCCGGACGACGCCCGGAGGCTTGACGAGGATGCCGCCGTGCTTCTCGCCCGCGCCGTCGGCACCGAACGGCGTCGCGAATGGGTCGCGTCCGACGGGGATCGGGTCGGCCGAGGGCAGGGCCGCCCCGGAGACCGGTTCGGGGGCGGCGCGTTCGACGGGGTCCGGTTGCACGGCCGTCAGGACCATCTGCATGCCGAACAGCGCGGCCACGGTGGCGCCGACCACGGCGCCGACGACGAGCGGCCCCTTCAGCACCTTCGACAGCCGTCGTTGCGACCGGCGTGTCGCACGCTTGGTGGCGCGTCGCGTCGTCTTCTGCTCGCGCGCCGCATGTTTCGTCGCGCGTCGGGTCGCCTTGCGCTCCCGCCGGCGCTCGCGGCGCGATGGCGCCGCGGCGGCGTCGCCCGCCGGTTCGGTTGTCCGCGGGACCTGGGCCGCCTGCGACGGCTGGACGGATGGCTGGGGAGCAGCCGAGCGCGGCGCCGGGGGCACCGGCAGGTCCGCGGGCCCGGCCGTCCGTACCGACGCGGTTCGCACGGGCCGCTCGGGCGAACGGCCGGTCGGTGCGGCCGTGTGCCGGTGGGGAGCGTTCCGAACCGTGCCTTCGGCGCGAGTCGGCGCGACGCGGTCTGCCGGTTGCTGGGCCGTCACGACTCGCGTCGCCGGAGGCGGGGCGGGCGCGGCACCGTTCACGGGCGGTCGGGCGGTCTCGGGACGGGGTCCTGTTGATGCCGCCTCGGCGACCGGAACCGGCCGCGCCGGACGGTTCACGGGACCAGGCGGCGGCGCGGTGCGCTCGGCGACGCGAGCCGCGTTCGCCACGCGCTCCTCGATCGACGGAGGCGGTGGCGCCTCCTTCGCGTCGGCCGCGCGCGGCGCCGGGCCGAGCGTCGGAGCCGGGTGAGCCGGAGGGTCGACGTGCGGAC
>JBKPTC010000055.1:0-12314 GCA_046735355.1 bacterium | reverse complement strand
ATCTTCCACGCTGGGATCGTTCCGAAGTGCTTCGGCGCCACGGTGCAGGTGCGCCCCGACGGGCGAACGCTGTGCTGGGTCCCGACCCGCGAGCCGTGAACCGGACCGGTCTAGGCCCGGATCTCGTGGTACGCGCGGACGGCGAGCACCGCGGCGATCGGCAGCGCCACGAGCGCCGCGCTCAGATACTGTCCGGCGCCCGACCACGGTCCTAGGACCCACGCGTTCGCGGCGAGCGCGAGCAGGACGACGCCGGCGAGCCCGAAGGCGGTCGCGCCCATCGTCGCCTCGAGCGCCGGCGCCGGCGAGCGATGCCCGGCGCGCCGGATCGTGATGTAGCCGAGCCATGCGACGAGCGCCAAGGCGAGCGTGGCGATCCGGTATTGGATGACCTCGCCCGCGTGGTGCATCGCGGCGGCTCCTTCGCATGTGCGCGCGCCGGGCGCGTACTCGAACAGCTCGGCGCACCGGTCGGCGGTGTACGTGACGCCGGGCGCGTCGCCCGCGACGAAGGCGTCGCCGAACGCGATGTCCATCGCCCAGGCGACGACGCCGCTCGCGGCGATCGCCAGGAAGCCGACGATCACGAGTCGATGGATCGGAAGCCACAGCGCCCGGAACGACGGGCGCGCGACGAGATCGGATCCGCGCGCGAACTGCACGCCCCGATGATGCGCTGTGCGCGCGCGTCCTCGCAATCGGACGCATGTGGAGAAGATGTTGCCGCCGTGTCGCTGCCGCTCAGTCGCCCGGCCGGAGCCAGCGATAGCCGTAGCCGTCGATCTCGGTCTCCGTGCCGGGGGCCGGATAGCTGCGGTTCGCGAACACGTCCCAGCCGCCCTCGAGCGTGTCGAGCTCGACGCGGCGCTTGCGCCGGCTCAGGTTGTGCAGCGTGATCGTCCGGTCGCCCGCGTGCCGGAACTCGAGCGCCAGGACCGCGTCGATGCCGGTGTCGAGCGCGTCCCACGTGCCCGTCGCCAGCCCCGGCGCGTCGGCGCGCGCGACGATCGCCCGCTCGACCCAGTTGAGGAGGGACGCGGGATCTCGCAGCTCGTCCCCGACGTTCACGTTCGGATAGCCGAACGGACCGGATCTGACGACCGGCGCGCTCAGCTCGCCGCGCTTGGCCCTCGAGAAGCCGCCGTTGCGATCGTTCGCCCATTGCATCGGCGTCCGCACGGGCATTCGTTCGGGCAGCGACAGGTCCTCGCCCATCCCGATCTCGTCGCCGTAGTAGATCACCGGCGTTCCCGGCAACGACAGCAGCAGACTGAACGCGAGCTCGATCCGACGACGCTCGCCGCCGAGCATCGGCGCGAGCCGCCGGCGGATGCCCCGGTCGTACAGCTGCATCCCCCGATCGGGCGCGAACGCGGCGAACACGTCCTGGCGCTCACGGTCGCTCAGCTTGCCGAGGTCGATCTCGTCGTGGTTGCGGATGAACATCGCCCACTGATCGGTCTCGGGGATGCCGGTCGTGTCGCGGAGCGCCTGCACGAGCGGTCGCGCGTCCTCGCGCGCGAGCGCGAGCCAGAGGTTCCGGTTGGCGTCGAAGTTGAACAGCATGTGCATCCCGCCGGGGCCGTAGTAGTCCTCGACCTGGTCGCGGTCGACATTGGCCTCCCCGAGGAGCACGGCATCGCCGCGGCGCCACGACAGCTGGTTGCGCAGGGTGTGGAGGTAGCCGAAGTCCGGTCCCGGCTGGACGCCCTCCGCGCCGGCCGGCTCGATCAGGAACGGCGCGGCGTCCAGCCGATAGCCGGCGATGCCGAGCTCGAGCCAGAACCCGATGATCTTCTCCATCTCGTGTCGAACCGCCGGGTTGGCGATGTTGAGGTCGGGCTGGAAGTCGTAGAAGCGGTGGAAGTAGTACCGGCCCGCCTTGCGGTCGTACGACCACGTCGACTTCTGCACGCCGGGAAACACGACGCCCTTCTCGGCGTCCGGCGGTTTCTCGTCGGCCCACACGTAATAGTCGCGGTAGACGGGATGGTCGTCGCGCGCGGCGCGGAACCACGGATGTTCGTTGGACGTGTGATTGAGGACGAGGTCGACGATGATCCGCATCCCGCGGTCGTCCGCCGCGTGCACGAGATCGACGAAGTCGCCCAGGTCGCCGAGCTCGGGATGAACCGCGTAGTAGTCGGTGACGTCGTAGCCGTCGTCGCGCCACGGTGACGGATAGAACGGCAGCAGCCACAGGCAGCTCACGCCGAGCCCGGCGAGGTAGTCCAGGCGCCGGATCAGCCCGCGGAGGTCGCCGACGCCGTCGCCGTTCGAGTCCTGGAACGTCCGGACGGACACCTCGTAGATGAGCGCGTGCTTGTACCACCGGTCCTGCAGCTCGAGTCACCACCTTCGGTCGCGCGGGTTGCGGCGCAGCGCCGTCTATCCCCGGTCCGCGCCGACCCTATGCGCGGCGACGCGGGCGTGCGGCCAGAACCGGACGCGGGCCGGAAGCAGCGGAACGCTCGCCCGGAGCGTGGCGGCCAGCGCCCCGAAGCCGAACTGCGGCGACCGACCCCACCACAGCCCGAGGCCGTCGCGGATCCGAGGCGGCAGCAGCCCGACGCTCGCGAGCGCTCCGAGGACGCCCGCCGGTGCGGCCAACGCCGGCATCTCGGGCGAGACGACCGAGCGCGCGACGGTGCGGCTCTCTGGCCCGATCTCGAGCGTCGAAACGGTCGACTCGACGTACGCGCGGAAGTCGTCGTACGTCGGCGGATGTGTCTCGGGCGGGATGCCGAAGGCCGACCCCATGCGCTTCATCTCGGCGTAGTAGCGGGCGCGAACGGACGCCGACATCGGACGCACGAACGCGGCGTACGACTCGATCGACGAGTCGACCAACGTGGCGTGCACCCAGAGCAGCAGCTCGGGATCGAGCGCCGAGTACGGCGCGGCATCCCGTCGACCGCGCACGCGCCGGTGGATCGCCGTCACGCGCTCGGCTGCGGCGTGCGCCTGCTCCGAGTCGCCGAAGATCACGGTGAGGGCCGCGTCGACCGTTCGCCAGAGACGATCGAACGGGTTCGCGGTGAAGTCGCTGTGGTCGCTCACGCCGGCCGCGACCAGCGGATGCGCGATCTGCATCAGCAACGCGCGCCCGCCGCCGAGCAGCAACACCGACTCGCGGTTGATGCGCCAGGCGAACGATCGGGGTCCGAACAGCCCGGGATCGCCCACGCGTCCGGGTTCCGGACGCGGAAACGTCCGGACGACGTCGTGCAGCGTCGTCATCGCTGCATCGTACGAGCGCCTCTTCGGCCTGCGTATGACGTTCCCGTGACGGGTACGGGACCGGCGCACGCGAATCCGGGGCGCCGACGCGAAGGGAGGCAGCGATGGAGGAGACGACACGACGGAACGACGCGGAGACGCGCGGTGGCGTCGACGACGCCTTCGTGCGCGTCCCCGACGAGGCCGACGTATCGGCCGACGCGCCCGATGGGGTGCGCCCGTCGGCCGTCGCGGCCGGCGACGACGCGTTGCTCGACCGAGATCGAGCGACCAACTTCCGGCGGAGGTGGGAGGACATCCAGGCCGACTTCGTGGACCATCCGCGCGAGTCCGTCGAGCAGGCCGACCGTTTGGTGCTCGAGGTGGTCCAGCAGCTCCAGGCGTCCTTCACGCTCGCGCGGGAGCGCCTCGAGTCGCAGTGGTCGCAGGGCGACGACGCCTCGACCGAGGACCTCCGGCTCGCGCTTCGTCGGTACCGTTCGTTCTTCGACCGGCTGCTCGCGGCCTGACGTTTCGCGATCAGCGCGCCGAGAGCCGAACGGCTCCGTCGTCGGTGAGCTCCAAGCCGGGGTTGTGCGCGACCTCCCACGGATGTCCGTCCGGATCGACGAACACGCCGGCGTATCCACCGTAGAAGGTCTCTGACGGCTCGCGCGTGATCCGCGCGCCCGCGCGGCGCGCGCTGTCGATGATCGTGCCCACCTCGTCGCGCGTTCGAACATTGTGCGCGAGCGTCACGCCGCCCCATCCGCCGGCGTCGTCGACGCCGCTGTCGTCCGCCAGCTGGTGGCGTCCCCAGAGCGCGACGACGATGTCGCCCGCCTGGAAGAACACGATGTCCTCGGGCGCGAGCGTCACCGCCCAGCCGAGGGCCTCGTAGAACGCACGGGCGCGCGCGACGTCGGCGACGCCGAGCGTGATGAGCGAGACGCGCTGCTCCATCGACCGCCACCCTACGGGGTCGACGGGACGACGGTCCCGGCGATCGGAGGGATCCGGGCCCCCGGCCGCGAGCGGCTCGCGCCGTACGGTCGGGGTGCGCGCCGGCGGAAGTACCGGCCCGGATCCGAGCGAGGCGATCTGCATGCTGAGAACGACGACGGTTGGTCGGCAGGACGGCGTGACGGCGCTCGCCGACGCCAGGCGCAGCAGGACGCCGCGCCGGCTGCGCGTGGCGTACGCGATGTCGTGGGGGGTCGTCGCGGTGATGGTCGCCGCCTCGGTGCTCGGCCTGCTGGTTCGCGGGCTGTATCCCCAGGGCCGATGGGCCTCCGAGGCGCTCCGCGGCGGCGACCTCGTGTCGCTCGTCGTGGCGTCGCCGCTTCTCGCGTACGCGGTGTTCCGTTCGATGCGTGGATCGACCCGCTGGCCGGCCGTGTGGCTCGGGATGCTCGGCTACGCGACGTACAACTACGCCTTCTACGTGTTCGGTCCGTCGTTCAACGACGCGTTCCTGCTGCACATCCTCGCGATGTCGATGTCGTTGTACTCGATCGCCCTCGCGCTGTCCGCGCTCGACGTCCGGGCGCTCGGCGAGCGCTTCCGCAACGATCGCCGGGCGCATCTGCTCGGCGGCGTGCTGATCGCGGTCGGCGTGCTGCAGGGCGCGGCGTGGGTCGTCCTGATCCTGCGCAACGTCGTCACGGGCGCGTTGCTCGAGGACGTACCGGTCGTCGGCCAGCACCTGATCTTCGCGCTCGACCTGACGCTGATGATGCCGGCGCTCGTGATCGCGGGGGTTCTGCTCTGGCTTCGGAAGCCGAGCGGCTACCTGCTCGGGACGGCCGTCGCGGTGCTCGGCGCCGTGTACACCCTGAACGGGAACGCGGCCGCGTGGTTCCAGGCACGGGCCGGCGTCGCCGGCGCCCACGCCGTGTCTCCGACGAACCTGCTGCTCACGCTGGCCATGGTCCTTCCTGCGATCGCGCTGTGGTCCGGTGGCCGGAAGCGCGGTTCCGGCGATTCCGCTAGTCTGCGTCCGTGATCGACTTCTACCGGACCGCCGGTGGCGCCACCCTCCGGGTGACGGTCACGGCCGACGGAGCCCCGAACGTTCAGCTCCTCAAGGACGGAGCCTGGACCCCCGCCCCGGTGCGGATGATGGGACTTCGTCTCTCGCCGACCACCCGCCGCCTGCGCGCAGCCGAGGTCAAGGCCCTCCCCGCCTGAACGCATCCCGGCGGGCCCGCGCGGTCCGCCGCAGATCGCGCGTTCGATGTGCGGCACGTGGATCGTGCCCGGAAACCAGGCACGCCGGCACCGCTCAGGCGCCGAAACGGGGCGGGAGCTCGTCGAGCGCGAGTTGCACGAGCGCGAGCGCGTCCCTGGCCCTCGTGTCGGCGTGCGAGCGGTGGACCAGCCGGCTCTCGGCGAGACGAAGGACCGCTCCGTCGCGCCGCGCGACCCTGAGGATCGCGCCGACGCCCGTCAGGTCGCCGGTGCCGTGCATCGCCGCCCAGTCCAGCGCGGTGCTCGCCACGGAGACGGACCGACGGACGCGGGCAGCGTCGCGGCGGTCGACCACGTATCGTGCGGGCGCCGTCACCAGGGCTCGGACGCGCCCGGTGCGCCGCGTGGCGAACGCTTCCCGCAACGGCATCCGCTCAGGCGGCGCCGCGACGCGCGTCGCCGGCGTCCGCATCCGGCACGCCGACGACGTAGTCGGAGCAGCCGCACTCGGAGAACAGGCACCACCGGGGTGCGTCGTCCGCGTGGACGAACTCGGAGTGCGAGCACCCGGCGCACCGCTTGAGGAGGGTGTCCGACCGTTCGCGCACCTGCAGCCCTGCCGACTCGAACATGCAGACACCGTAGGGGAATCGGGGCGTCCCCCCATCGGGCCAAAGGCGAAAAGCGGGTTACGACCAACGGCCGAGGCCGAACCCACGCCGCCGGCACCGGATCCTCAGTGGTCGTCGCGATCTTGTCACTCTTTCGGCAGCGGACCGGAGCCGTCGCCGAACGCGTCCGAGCAGGCGCGCAGGGGCCGCGGCCTGCGGCGACGCGGCGCAGGGGAGTCGTGCGGCGTAGGCCGGGGGAGTGGCGTGTAGCCCGAAAGACTCATTGGCTGTCGCCGGGATGGCGGCGATGCTCGTCCTACGCCGATGACGACTTCCCAGATCCGATACGTGCTCGCCCTCGGCGACGACGCCGAGGTGGTCGCCTCCGCCGACGGCGTCTCGGTCGTCGAGCGGCTGGAGAACGTCGTGGTCGTCCAGGCCGATCTCGCGCTCGCCAGGGCCCTCGCGGTGGCGGGCGACTACGTCCACGTGTACACCTCGCCGCACGATGCGCTCCGCGCGCTCGCGTTGTTCCGAACCGCGTCGTAGCGCGCCGGCTCAGATCACGCCGGGCAGCAGCGTCTCCGCGTTCACGAAGACGAAGTACAGCGTCACGACCATGACGGGCGCGGCGATCAGGAACCGGTACCACCTCGAACCGACGCGCCGCCGTTCTCGCCCCCAGATCACGAGCGCCAGAGCGAGGACGAGTAGCCAGGCGAGGACCTGCACGAGCGCGCGGAGGTCGCCGCTGGTTCCGACGTCGCGACCTCGCTGCTGGACGACCGGCGCGCCCGCGGCCGCTTGCGGCGTGCCGCGCAACAGCGCGACGGCCACCGTGCGGTCCTGCGGAACCAGCGAGGACGCCGACGTCAGGAGCGTGATGCGCGCGTCGTCGGTTGACCGGAACGCCTCCGGCGCGCCGTCCGCGATCCGCACCACCTGCGCGACGGAGTAGACGAACCCGCCGCTCGGCGTCACGACCGTGATC
This sequence comes from bacterium, assembly GCA_046735355.1. Lineage (GTDB taxonomy): Bacteria > Actinomycetota > UBA4738 > UBA4738 > HRBIN12 > DATAEU01. The sequence continues at coordinate 5,303 of JBKPTC010000055.1, read as the reverse complement.
CGGTCGCCCGTATGCAGATCGTCCAGGCGCCGGAACGGACCTCCGTCCGTCACCCGGCGGCCGAGGAGCACCGAGTTGCCGCGCTGCCCCGGCAGCGGCGTGCCGAGGACGTGCCCCGGCCCGCTCTTCAACAGCTCCGGCGTCGAGTCCTGCACGACCACCTCGAACATCCCGATCGCCGGGATCGAGATGGTCGCGATCGCCTGTCCCGGCAGCGGGCTCCAGTTCGGTCGGTCGGCGTGCCCGGCCAACACCCGCGCGCGGAAGGCCGCCTCGAGCCGACCCTGTCGAGCCGTGTGGCGCATCCCGCCGAAGAGCACGACGAACGCGGCGAACGCCAGCACGACGGCTCCGAGCCAGATCAGCACACGCGCGGCGCGAGGTAGCGCGGCGGCCACGGCCGCCGCGGATGCGCGCCGTCGCTCGCGGAGTCGGTCGAGACGGCGAATCCGCGTCGGTTCGGCCTCGTAGCCGAGCGGTTCTTCGTCGGGCTCGGCTGGCGGGATGTCGATCGTGTCGTCGGGCACGGTCCGTCTCATCGAACCTCCGGATCCGGCTCGACCGGTTCCGGCACGCCGGCGGCGGCGAGCGCCCGTCGCTCTCCGTGGCGCGCCGCGAGCGCGAGCGCGACCGTCATCAGCACGCCGAGGACGACAAGGCCGAGCCCGCCGAACAGCACGATCGGCCACGCGAAGCGCGTGCTCGAGGCGGTGAGGGCGCTCTCGGGCAGCAGCTCGGGACCGGCGACGGGCGTCGCGGTCGCGGCACCACCGTCGCCGCCGCCCGAGCCGGCGCCACCGTTCCCGCCGGACCCACCCGAGCCCGAACCGCCGAAGCCGCCCGATCCGCCGGATCCACCGCCGAAGCCGCCCGATCCGCCGGATCCACCGCCCCCGAAACCACCGCCTCCGAAGCCGCCGCCACCCCCGAAGCCGCCGGACCCGCCGAAGCCTCCGTAGCCGCCGTAGCCGCCGGTTCCTCCCGACGTGATTCCGCCCTGCCGTTCGTACGACGTCGTGGGCAGATCGGACGCGGCGTGGCGAGCGTCCGACGTCATCGCGTCGGGCAGCGGCGCGTATCCGTCGGGGAGGAGCGTGTGACCGGCGTCGTCGCGGTCGGCGTCGTTCACGTCGGCCGCGAGCCGGATGAACGCGCGGATCGGCCCGGCCTGCGTGCGATCGAAGTCCTTCGTCACGTTCGTCTGCGTGACGAGGTACGTCACGACCGGCAGCGGATAGGCGCCCGGATCCCGCGTCTTGAAGCTCGCCGTCCGCGTGACGCCGTCCGCGTTCACGGGCATATGGCGGACGGCGTTGGCGATGGAGGCGACCGTCGGCGCGACGAATCGGCCCGACGCGTTGCGCACGAGGACCGTCGGCACGTCGAACATCGCCGCGACGCTGGAGTCCATCCATCCGATCGTCGCGACGTCGGACGGATCGGCCGATGGGTCGGCGACGGCGAGCGCGACCGACCGCGCGCCCGACAGCAGCGTGAGGTCGCCCGACCCGGGATACGTCTCGGTCGGCTGCCCGCCGTACGCGGCGCCGCCCGAGCGGTAGGCGTGGCGCGCCGCCGCGAGGAACCACGACGTGAGCAGCCGGCTCTGCGCCGACGGATCGCCACGGCCGACGGCGCGGACGACCGGCGGGAAATCCACGCCCGGGTTCTGCGCGACGATCCCGGGATCGTCGCCGAGGTCATGGAGCTGGCCAGTGAAGATCTTCGCGAGCTGCTCCGGAGTCAGCTTCAGCTGCGTGACCGGCTGCCCGGTCGTCGCGTCCTCGATGCGGAAGCCGAACGCCAGCCCGCTCGCCACGGTCGGCGCGTACGCGAAGGAGCGATCGGCCAGCCGGATCGTCGAGACGCTCGACGACGAGAGCGGCTGGGAGACGAACGCGAACGGCGTCCCGCCGTTGGCGAACGCGGACTCGCCCCGCGGCGAGGTCGTCGGCGCGTACCGGATGAAGACGTCGTGCGGCGTCCGGCACAGGCGGCCGGCGAAGGAGCGGAAGGCTCGGGAAACGGTGTACGTCCCCGTTCCCTTGACCACGGCATCCGTCGTCGCCGGCGTCGGGCACGAATCGGCGCTGAGCGCGAACCGGATCGGCTCGAGGACCGCGTTCGACAGGTTCGTAGCACCCGCATCCGTGAAGAGCGCGATCGTGCATGCGTGGTCCTCCCCGCACTCGAATCGATCGGCGGCGCTGCCCGCGTTCACGACCGCGTCGACCGGAAAGGCCAGGTGACCGGCGCCGCCGGCCGGCGCGATGCCGCCGCTCTTGACGGCGTCGGATCCGAGGTACGAACAGTCGCGGATGGTCGCGGGCTTCTGCGTGCACTGACGGAAGGAGACCCAGTCGCCCTGCGGGACGCCCGTCCACGACGCGGTGATCCACTGGCCGCCGACGAGTCCGCGGTCCTTGTCGAGACGCAGATGGACGGAGGCCGGCGCCGCGCGCGCGTCCCCCGTAAGCGCGACGACAACGAGCGCCACCGTCGCGAGCGCGAGCAGCCACGCGGCGCGTCGGATGGATGAAGTTCGGGTCGCCGCGGTGTGCGCCAAGGGCCGCTCCCGGTCGGAGGCCGACAGGTTACCCCTCGGTCGCCCGGAGCGGTTCCGCCAGCTCGAGCAGGCGGTCGACCGTCCGGCGCCACGACCACTCGTCGCGCACGAACGCGGAGAGCGACGCCGCGAGCGCGTCCCGCTCGGCGGACGGCATGGCGAGGAGCCGGTCGATCCCCTCCGCGATCCGGACGGCCGCGCCGGCGCCGGGCTCGAACGAGAACGCACCCGGCATGCCCGCGTGCGCCTCGAGCGCACCGGCGACCTCGGCCAGGCCGGAGTGGCGGGCCACGAGGGGCAGCGCGCCCGCCGCGACGCCTTCGGCGGCCACCATGCCGAACGCCTCGTCGAGGATCGACGGAACGACGATGACGTCGAGCGCCGCGAGCGCGTCCGGAGCGTACCGATGGTCGAGCCGCCCGGTGAAGCGGACGGACGACCGGACCGGCAGCGGGCCGACGTCCTCCGGTGCGAGGCCGGTGTCCGATCTCTCGAGCAGCCATCGGACGGCGTGCTCGTCGCCGTCGACGAGCGCGATCGACAGCGCGGTGAGCCGTTCTCGCTCCAGGCCGAAGCCGATCACCAGCGCGTCCGGCGCGATCCGCGACCGCGTCAGCGCGTCGAGCAGCAGCGCGACACCCTTCTGCGGGATGAGCTTGCCGAAGTACCCCACGAGCGGACGGTCGGCGGTCGCGAACGATCGCAGCACGTCCGCCGCGCCCGGGTCGGGGACGGTCTGGTCGTATGCGCGGGCGAGGCGGTCGAGCGCGTCGGCGTCGCGTTCCGCCAGAGCCACCCGGACGTCGGCGTCGAGCACCTCCGGCCGTCCGCGAGCGGTCTCCGGATCGCGGTCGAGCCGGTCCGCCGCCTCCCGCAGCGCGTCGGCGCGCGCCCGCGGCCGGAACTCCTTCGTATCGACGCCCGGATGCACGACGTGCGCGATGGCCTCGATCCCGGGCACGAGCTGCTCGCATCGCCGCAGGACGTCGGCCGACGAACCGGCGATCGCCGTCGCGTCGACGAGACCCTCGCTCGCCAACTCCCGGTACCGCTCCTGCGGTCGCATGGCGTACTCGAGGTCGCTGCCGTGCACCTTGCCGACGTACGCGCGCGGTCCGAGCGCGCGCCGGGCGATCACCGAGGCCGGCACGGCATGTCCGACGATGACGATCTCGGATCCGTGCCATGCGACCGCGGCGCGCAGCGCCGCGACGTTCGCGTCGAGATAGCCGTCGAGCTCGTCGTCGGACAGGTCGACGAACCGGCGGGCATCGAAGCCCTCGTAGTCGTCGAGCACGAACACCGGGAGCACGCCGCCGATCTCGGGACGTAGGAGCACGCATCGGCGCTCCCCCCGGGGGGCGGCGAGCGCCGTGGGCCCGTCCACGCCGTTCGGTCCGACCGATCCGACGGCATCGATCCACGCGTAGCGCTCGGGATGGGGTTCCTGGCACAGGAGCGCGACGTCGTGGCTGCGCGTTACGAGGTCTTCGGCGACCCGTGCGGTGTAGACGTTCGAGCCGGTTCCGTCCAGCAGCCAGCCGTGCCACAGCAGGATCCGCATCGCGCTCCGATCGCACGTCCGGGGCGCCGCATCGTCCCACACGAATAGCCGCGCGGGCGGCTGGGAAGGGACCGTGCATGGATCCTCGATGGCGAGCCCGGATCGGCAACTCGACCCTGGTCGTGGCGAGCTTGCTCGCCGGGTGGATGGTGCTCACGGCCACGGACTCAACGCTCGCGCCGGTTTCGTTCGGCACGTCGACGCCCTCGCTGACACCTGTTCCGACCCCGTCGCTCACCGGAACGCCGCGCGTGTCGGAGTCCCCGCGGTCGGCGACCGGCACGTCCGACGGCGGCTTGTCGACGGGCGGCGTGCCGGTTCCGAGCCCGCAGGATCGCTACATCGGCGGGACCGACGGCGCGAGCACCGACGGTGGTGCATCCGGTGGCGGAGGCGGAGGCGGAGGCGGAACGTCGGGCGGCGGAGGCTCCGGCGATCCGACCGGTCCGACGTCGTCGCCCATCGTCAGTCCCGAACCGACCGCGACGTCGTCGAGCCCGACCCCCGAGCCGAGCCCGACCGAAACGGTGACCGCTACGCCGTCGCCGACGCCGACCGAGTCCGCGTCGCCCTCAGCTTCGCCCACGGACGACGACGACGATGACGGCGGCGGCCACGGAAAGGGACCCGGCGGCGGCGGTGGTGGCTCGACCGGCTGACGATCCGTCGGTCGCGATGGTGGTGTCGCCCTCGCGTGGCGCCGACAGCGGGCGGGACGTGGCAAGATGGACGCGTGGATGACGAGGCCCTGCTCCGCCGCGCCGAGGAGGCGTTGACGCAGATCAAGCTCGAGCACGGCCTGTCCGAGCCGCATGCAGCCGTCCTGGCCGCCCTTCGCATCAGGCTGACCGGATCCGCGGACAAGTCGCTCGAGGAGATGCTCGAGGCGGCCGAGGACGAGAAGCCCGACGTGCTCGCGCGGAAGCTCGCAGAGGCCGAGCGGGCGGGCAAGCCGTCGCTCGACGACCTGCTCGGCCGCCCGGAACGCAAGCCCGAGTGGCCCTCCTGACGGTTTAGCGGTTCTTCGAGGTCGACTTCCGCGAGCTCGAGCGCTTCGCCGTCGACTTCCGGCCCGTCGACTTCCGGCCCGTCGACTTCCGGCCCGTCGACTTCCGGCCCGTCGACTTCCGGCCCGTCGACTTCCGGCCCGTCGACTTCCGGCCCGTCGACTTC
>JBKPTC010000054.1:0-4450 GCA_046735355.1 bacterium | reverse complement strand
GCCCAGTTGCGCGAGCTCGTCGCGGATGTAGGTCTTGAGCATCTCGGGGCCGTCCGTGTTGATCGTGAACCGGACCTCGTTCCGCCGGAGCGTGTCGAAGATCCAGCGAAACTCGTCCCAGCCCGACACGACGCGGGTGTTCAGGTTCGACGACGGGCAGATCTCGAGGACGATCCCGCGCTCGCGGATCATCGCCATCGCCCGCGGATCGTAGGCGGCCTTGACCCCGTGGCCGATGCGGTCTGGCTCGAGCAGCTCGACGACGCGCGCCACCTCCTCGACGGGGCCCGCCTCGCCCGTGTGCACCGTCAGCCCGAGGCCATACTGCCGAACGCGCCGGAATAGCCGCTGGTAGTCGGCGACGCGGAACGTCGCCGATTCTGGACCGGCGATGTCGATGCCGACGACGCCGCGATCGCGCCATCCTATCGCCTTCTCGGCGATGATCTCGTTGAGCTCGTACGGGAACGCGCGATCGAGACAGAAGATCAGCCCAGGCTTGATCGGATACTCGAGCGTCGCCCGGTCCATCCCGCGCACCGCTGCGGCGATGATATGGTCGAGATCCTGCTCGCCACCGCGGTTGCGCTTCATCGGGTTGAAGCGCAACTCCATCGTCGTGACGTTGTTCTTGCGGTAGGCGCCGCCGACGACCTCGTAGACGCTCCGCTCGACGGCGAGCGGCGAACTCTGGATGAGCTCGGTCCAGTGGAACAGCTGGAGGTAGCCGTCGAAGCTCTGCGATCGCCGCGACACCGTGATCATGTCGCGGAACTCCCAGTAGTCCTTCGTCGGGAGCTTGATTCCCTGCGAGTGGGCGATCCCCCACATGATGGCCGGCGTCACGGCGCCACCGAGGTGGCAATGGAGCTCCGCGAGCGGAATGCCGCGAGGCAGCTGTCTCACCATCGACGCGAGCATAGCGAACGCCGCGGTATCGCGGATCGCCTGTTCGCGTCATGCGCTCCGCGCATGTCGATCAGCTCCCGTCGCCCGGCGCGGCTCCCCAGCCCATCTGTCCAACTTCGCCCGCCGGCACGTCGAGTTCAACCTGACCTTCGTCGGCGGCTTCGACGTGATCGAACGGCACCGCCAACATGCTGCCCGCGAGCACCTCGAGCTCGACCTCGAGGTAATCAGCCGTCACGCCCGTGACGGTTCCGATCCGCTGACCGTCACTGCTGTACACCTGCCAACCGGGTTGGATCAGGCTCGCCTCGAGCTCCATCGTTGGATCGTGCGCGACGGTCGCCGAATCGGGAATGCGGACACCGAGCGTCCCGCTTGCAGTGGGCTATCAGCCGGCGAGCGGGACCACGTGGCCGGCGGCGTCGATCGTCGCGCGCGGAGCATCGCGTCGCCCGCGATCAGGAACCTGGTCGCGGGCGTGGTACGACGAACGCACGAGCGGCCCGGATTCGACGTGTCGGAAGCCGAGCGCAACAGCCTCGGCCTTCATCTCCGCGAACTCGTCGGGATGGTAGTAGCGCTCGACGGGAAGGTGTTTCGGCGACGGGCGCAGGTACTGGCCGACCGTCAGGATGTCGCAGTCGACGTCACGTAGCGCGCTGAACGCGCTCGACAGCTCCTCGCGAGTCTCACCCAGCCCGACCATCAGCGAACTCTTCGTGTGGACCACGTACGGGATCTCCGCCGCGAATGTCTTCGCACGCGCGAGGACGTCCAGGCTCCGAAACCACCGCGCACGCTTGCGAACGGGCTTCTGCAGGCGCTCGACGGTCTCGAGGTTGTGGTTGAGGATGTCCGGCCGCGCCGCCATGACGTCACGCAACGGCGCCGCCTCGCCGTTGAAGTCCGGGATCAGGACCTCGACTCCCATGCCCGGCGACGTCGCCCGCAACGCACGGATCGTCTCGGCAAAGATGTGCGCACCGCCGTCGAGCAGATCGTCGCGCGCGACGGACGTCACGACCACGTGTTCGAGTCCGAGTTGCGACACGGCCTCTGCGACTCGACGCGGCTCGTCGTCATCGAACCATTCGGGCCGTCCTGTCTTGACGTTGCAGAAGCCGCAGGCGCGGGTGCACGTGTCGCCGAGGATCATGATCGTCGCCGTTCGCTGATCCCAGCACTCCCCGATGTTCGGGCAGTGGGCCTCCTCGCAAACGGTATTGAGGTTCAGGCCACGTAACAGACGTTTCAGATCGTGATAGTTGTCACCAGACGGGATGCGGGCGCGGATCCAGTCAGGATGGCGTCGCAACGGCGCGCTGCCGTCGGCGGCGTCTTCCAACGCGCCGCCGCCCATCGCGATCGTGATCGCTTCGCCCCGCGCGTGCGGTCCGCGCGCTGGTTCGAACATCGGCAGCTCGCGAGTCATCGACGGAGTGTAGTCAGGCCGTTCCGAACGCGTCGCGCAGCCCGACGTCGAGGGGACGCGCGGTGAACGCGAGCTCGCGCTCGGCCTTCGCGCTCGACGCCCAGTACGTCACGCCCGCCGCGGCCGAAACCACCTCGCGGAGGTTTGGCGGCAGCCCGAATCGAACTGCGACGGTGGCCGGCACCCGAGCGACCAGCGGAGCCATGGCGCGAAGTGCGATGGCCGGGACCCGGAGGTGGGGCAGGCGATGGCGCCCGACCGTCGCGGCAACCTCGAGCGCGTCGCGAAGACGGGTCGGTGCCCCTGCCATGACATAGGCCTCACCCGTCCGGCCGCGATCGAGTGCCGACACGATCCCGTCGCCGACATCGTCGATGTGGACCAACGCGATACCGAGGTCGTCCACGGCACGGTACCGCAGTGTGCCGCGGTACGCCTGCTCCAGCTGAGCGCCGATCGCGGAATGGTCGTGCGGCCCGTAGACAGTTCCGGGCTGGACGATGATGACGGGCGCACCGCGAGCGATCCACTCCAAGACGAGCTCATGGGCAAGGAACTTCGTCTCGTCGTAGTACGACACGTAGCCATCGTCGGGATTCCGGCGGAACGTCTCGTCGACGACCTCGCCATGCGTGTTGCCAAACGCGTTCACCGTCGAGACGTACACGATCCGGGCCACGCCCGCTGCGACCGACGCTTGGACGACGCGGTTCGTCGCGCCGACGTTTGCGTCGAGCATCGCCGGCCGCTCAGCAGGCATGATCCCGACGCGGTACATCCCGGCAAGGTGAATCACGGCGTCGGCGGCGTCGAAGCGGCGCTGCAACTCCTCCGGCGAGGACAGGTCGCCGGAGACTACGGTCGCGCCGGCGAGCGACGGCGCGTGCGCCGGATCGCGGACGATCGCGACGACATCATCACCGCGCCCGACGAGCCGCTTGACGACCGCGCGGCCGATGAACCCCGCGCCGCCGGTGATGACGACGCGCATCGGCGATCAGTAGATGGGTGTATCGGGACCGACGGCCTCGAGCCAGGCCTTGATGTCACGCAGCAGGGCCGCGCCGCCGGCGCCGTCGTTGGCACGGTGGTCGACGCCCAGCACCATATTCATCACGGAGCGGATCGCGATGACGTCGCCGTCGGGTGTCGAAACGACGACCGGCCGCTTGGTGATCGCCTCCATCGTCACGATGCCGACTTCCGGGACGTTGAGGATCGGCATCACGAGGTTCGTCCCGAGATAGCCCGTGTTGTCCACGGTGAACGTACCGCCACCGAAGTCGTCGACGCGGAACTTGCCATCCCTCGCGCGGTTCGCGAGGTCGGTGATCGCGAGGTTGAGGCCGTGAATCGACAGCGTGTCGGCGTCGCGAACGACGGGCACGATGAGCCCGTCGTCGACCGCCACCGCGACACCGATGTTGACGCGCCGCTTCGCGACGAGACCCTGGTCCGTCCAGTGCGCATTGAAGGTCGGGTTGCGCTTCAGTGCCTCCGCCGATGCCTTGACGACGAACGGCACGTAGCTGAGGGAGATCCCTTCCTTCGCCTGGTAACCACGTTTGAGCTGCTCGCGGTACGCGACGAGTCGCGTCGCGTCGACCTCCATCTGTACATACGCGTGCGGCGCCTGGAGCGCCTTCGTCATCTGCGCGGCGATGCCTTTGCGCATCTGCGTCGTCGGGACGACGACCTCGTCCGCGCCCTCGGGGAACGAGACGCGCGCGACCGCCGGGGACCCGGAACGGTCGCGGCCAGGAGTCGCTGGAGCCGAACTCGACGTGGGCGGAGCCGAATCTGTGGCCGGCGCCGAAGTCCCTGTAGGCCCCGACGCCGCGGCAGGCGCCGAAGTGCGAGCGGGCGCCGATGCGGCCGCGGATTGCCCATTCACGGGCTGCCCCGTCCGCTGCGATTCGACGAAATTCGCGACGTCCTCGCGGGTGATGCGTCCGCCGCCGCCAGTACCCGCGATCTGTGCGGGTGACAGGCCGTGCTCGCGGAGCAGCCGTCGAACCGCCGGTGTCATCCGCGCGTCGGCGTTCGCGCCGTCGGCGGGCGGTGCCTCGCTTGTCGCGGCGATCGACGGCGCGCCGCCGGCCGCAGTGC
>JBKPTC010000053.1:0-17649 GCA_046735355.1 bacterium | reverse complement strand
GCGTTCGCGAGCGCGGGCGCGCGCGAACCGATCCTCGCCCACCACGGCAGCAGACCCATCGCCCACGCGACGCGCGGACGCCGGCGTTCCTCGTAGTAGTGCGACAGGAACTCCGCCTTGTACGTCGCCATGTCGACGTTGACGGGGCACTCGGACCTGCACGCCTTGCACGCGAGACACAGGTCCAGCGCGTCCTTCACCTCGTCGCTTCGCCACAGCTCGAGCTCGGCGCCGTTCAGCATCTCGAAGAGCAGTCGCGCGCGCCCCCGTGTCGAATGCTGCTCCTCGCGCGTGACGCGGTAGCTCGGACACATCGTCCCGCCCTCGGTGCGCCGGCACGAGCCGACACCGACGCACCGCAGCGCGGCGTGCGCGAACGATCCGTCGTCGTCCGGATATGCGAACCGCGTCGTCACCGGCTTCGGCGCGTACGCGGCGCCGAGCCGCAGGTCGGCATCGAGGGGCCTCGGCGCCACGATGCGCCCGGGGTTCATCAGGCCGGCCGGATCCCAGATCCGCTTGAACTCCTCGAACGCGCGGACGAGCTCCGGGCCGTACATCATCGGAAGCAGCTCGGCGCGCGCCTGGCCGTCTCCGTGCTCGCCCGACAGCGAGCCGCCGAGTTCGACCACCAGCTCGGCCGCCTCGGTGATGAACCGCCGGAACGTCGCGATCCCCTCGGCCGAGGCGAGATCGAACGTGGCCCGCGAGTGGACGCACCCCTGACCGAAGTGCCCGTACAGCGACGCCTCGTATCCGGAGCGGTCGAGGAGCGCGCGGAAGCCGCGGAGATACTCGCCGACGCGCTCCGGCGGCACCGCCGCGTCCTCCCATCCCTCCCATCTGGGCGGCTTGCCGGGCACGATCGCGGTCGCGCCGAGGCCCGACTCGCGGACACCCCACACCTCGGCGCTGCGCCGCGGATCCGTCAGGAGCTCCGAGCCGGTCAGCCGGGGAAGCCCTTCGAACGCGCGGATGGCCTCGCGCGCGCGGTCCTCGGCCTCGTTCCGGTCGGCGCCGCCGAACTCGACGATCAGCCACCCGGCGCCGTCGGGCAGGTGCTCGATCGCGGTCGTATTGAGCCGCTTGCGGCGGTTGTCGTCGACCAGATGGTCGTCGAACCCCTCGAGCCCGATCGGCCGGACGTCGCGGATCTCGGGAACGGCGTCGGCCGCCGCGAACACGTCCTCGAATCCGAGGACGACCGTCGCGCGATGCGCCGGCCACGGCACCAACTCCACCGTGGCCTCGAGGATCGTCACGCACGTGCCCTCCGATCCGACGAGCGCGCGTGCGACGTCGAAGCCGTGCTCGGGCAGCAGCCACTCGAGGTTGTAGCCGGATACGCGCCGAGCGAGGCGCGGCGTGCGCGAACGGACGAGGTCCTCGTACCGATCGCGCAGATCGCGGAGCGCGGCGTAGATCTCGCCCCGGCGTCCGCCCGCGGCGACGATCGCCTCGAGCTCGTCGTCGGGGGTCGGTCCGACGCGCATGCGCGCTCCGTCGGCCGTGAGGATTTCGAGCTCGCGAACGTTGTGCGTGGTTCGCGGTCCCGGGCCGTCGAACTCCGACAGCAACGAGTGCACGCCGCAGGAGTCGTTGCCGATCATCCCGCCGAGCGTGCAGTGGTCGTGGGTTGCCGGATCGGGCGCGAACGTCAGCCCGACGCGTCCCGCGCGCTCGCGAAGATCGTCGAGCACCACGCCCGGTTGCACCCGTGCGGTGCGCGATCGCTCGTCGATCGCGAGCACGTCGGGCAGGTACTTGGACGTGTCGACGACGACGGCCTCGTTGCAGCCCTGTCCGGCGAGGCTCGTTCCACCGCCGCGCGGAAGGAGCGGAACGCCGGCGTCGGCGCACACCCGCACCGCCGCCACGACGTCCTCGACGTGCCGTGGCACGACGACGCCGAGCGGCACGTGCCGGTAGTTCGACGCGTCCGTCGCGTACAGCGCGCGGTCGCCGCGGCCGAACCGCACCTCGCCGTCGATCGAGCGCGCGAGCTGGGCGGCGAGGTCGCGCAGACGCGGCGACGCGCCGTCCGGCGCGCGGTCGGCGATGCGAAGCGCCGTGCGGGCCGGCCGATCCTCGGACACGGTCGAAGGCTACCCGCGGCGCGCGGGGTGTTCCGCGATCAGCGCGCGAAGTCGAGCGTGACGTACCGCGCGCCGTCGTGCGAGGCGACGCCCACGCCGATCCACCGCCACCGACCGAGGATGATCCGCCGGTGCGTCGACGAGTCCAGGAACGCGCGGAAGACCTGCCGGACGTTCGACCCCATCCCGACGCACTCGCCGACCGACGAGAACCCGTCGATGCTGAGCGAGGAGTGGAACAGCAGCTGCTTGCGCGACATGACGCGCGTATGCCGTTCGGCGTGCCGCATCAGCGTGGTTCGGACGACGACGTGGCGGAGCCCGTGGCGCGCACGGACCGCGTCGACGAGGTCGAGCGTGCGACGCTCGGGCCCCCCGATCGCGGACGCGACGGCCGGCGCCGAGAGCACCGGCGCCAGCACGAGCAGCAGGATCAGCAGCCGTCTGGTCATGACGGGGCAGGTTGGCAGCCGGTTCGAGTCATGGCTACCGGGAAATCGGCCCAACCTAGCCTCACCCGTCGACCCGCGGTCGCCCGCCCTACCCCCGATGCGCCACGGGGGATGCGTCTTGTCACTCTTTCGGCCGACGCCGCTACCTGCGGATATGCGGCGTGACCTGCGGCGATGCCGGGTTGACCGGTGCGTCCGCCGCCGATACCTTCCGCGGTGCTCCGAGCAGCCGGGGCGGCTGAGTCAGGGAACCGAAGCGGGGACCCCTGGGAAAGCCGTAAGGCGAACTGGGCGCACCTGGTCGTACGGTCGGGAAGGCCAACTGGCTGTGCGGGCGGGGAGGCTCGGGACGCCCCAAAGCCCAACGAAAGGGTCTACCGCCAGGAAACCGAGACAGTGGCTCGAGGTTGCTCGGGGCACCTAGAACCCGAGAGGCCGACGCGGCCCGGAACCCCGGTTCCGGACCTCCGGAGGTCTCTCGGGTTCTTGCTTTTCCGCCGTGGCTGTTCGCTCGATCGACGGCGACGCAAGGCGTTTCCGTGTGTCGCCGTCCGGGAACGCTGCCCGCATCGAAGCGTCGATCGAGCGAGGAGATCCGATGGCGACCCGGACGGCGACGAGCGAGGGACACATCGCGCCCGCGATGCGGAACGGCGGCACGGCGTCGATCGCGAAGGCGGCCGTTCGCCGGTTCATCGATGGGGACGGCACCAGCCACACCCGCGCGCTCGCGTATCAGTCGGTGTTCGCGACGCTCTCAGGATTCATCGGACTGATCGGGCTCGCGAGCCTGCTCGGCATCCAGCAGGTTCGCCTGGCCGTGCAGCACATGGCCATGACGCTCGCGCCCGGCGCGAGCGGCAAGCTGCTACAGCAGGCGGCGCAGCAGGGAACCTCGAGCGCGGGAACAGCCGCGCTGTTCGGCGTCCTCGCCGCGCTCACCGCGACGACGCTCGCGATGGCGCAGGTCGAGCGTTCGGCGAACCGACTGGCCGGCGTCGACGACCGGCGAGGCGCCCACCGATACGTCGTCGCGTTCGCGCTGGCCGTCTCCGCGGGGATCCTCCTCGCCGTCGGGGCGCTGATGCTGGCCGGCGGCGACGCGATCGCATCCGGTTGGGGGTGGAAGGACACCGCGGCCTCCGTGTGGAACGTTGCCCGCTGGCCGCTCGGGATCGCGGTCGTGACCGGCGCCATCTACCTGCTGTTCCGCACGGCACCGCGTCGCGAGATCCGGCCGCGCAAGGCGGCGTGGGCCGGAGCGGCGGTCGCCGTCGTGCTGTGGGTCGCGTTCACCGCCGGCCTCGCGCTCTACCTGTCGGTCGGCGGAGGCCAGACGTACGGCTCGCTGATCGCGATCGTCGCGCTGCTGTTGTGGTGCGTCCTGACATCGCTCGCGCTGCATCTCGGTCTGTCGACCGCGTACGAGCTCGAGTCCCGGGCACGCCCCGGAACCGTCCGGCTGCCCGAGTCGACGACGGTGCGCGCGGGGACCGGCCGTCGCGGCTGAGCGCGAGGCAGCGCGGCAGCGCTCCGCGTCACGCCTCGCCCGAGTAGACACCGTCGTCGCCGGCGAGGTGCCGGAACCCCTTCGGGACCTCGAGGCCGCCCTCGCAGCGCACGTCGCGATCGCCGCCGAGGCAGACGTCGCCGCCGGCGCGACCGTCGAGCGCGTCGACGCTGCGCCCGCCGTCCAGGACGTCGTCGCCCGAGCCGGCGGAGATCGTGTCGGCGTTGTCGCCGCCGTACAGCCGGTCGCGCCCGGTGCCGCCGTCCATGACGTCGTCTCCGGCGCCGCCGTACACGACGTCGTCGCCCGGGCCTGCGACCACCCGGTCGTCGGCCAGACCGCTGAACACGGTGTCCTCGCCGGAGCCGGCCACGAGCACGCTCGGAAATGCGCCGGCCGAGACGAGCACGTCGTCGTCGGCCTCGCCGAGAACGCGGCTGCCGCCTCCGACCTCGATGACGTCGCGGCCCGACCCGCCGCAGATGACGTCGTGCCCGCCCCCGGACCACACGACATCGTCTCCCTCGAGCGCCGCGATGACGTCGTCGCCCGCGCTTCCGACGATCGCGTCGTCGCCGGCGGTGCCGAGGATCGTCGGCTCGAGGCCGGCGCACGCCGGAACGACCGTCCCGGCCACCGCTCCCGCACACCGGCCGTCCGTCAGCGGCCGACCGTCGCACGCCGGTGTCGCGGTCGGCAGCACCTCGGCGCGCGCCCACACGCCGCGCTCGCACGCGTCGGCGCTGTCGAGGCCGACGCAGACGTCGATGCCCGAACCTCCTCGGATGCGGTCGACCGCCGAGGCGCTCGGCGGCTCGTCGTGCTCGCCCTCGCCGGCGATCGTGTCGTCGCCCGCGGCGGCCGACAGCACGTCGTTCCCGAGCCCGCCCCACAACCTGTCGTTGCCGGGGCCGCCCGAGATGCGGTCGGCGCCGGGCCCGCCCGATAACACGTCGTCCCCCTCGACGCCGACCAGCACGTCGTCGCCGCTCCTCGGGCTTCCGCCTCCGGTCAGCGCGTCATCGCCGGGGCCGCCGACCAGGACGTCGTCGGCGACCCGCCCGAACAGTCCGTCCTCGTCCGCGCCGCCGAGCAACACGTCCTTGCCCGCATCGCCGAACAGGCTGTCGTCGCCGGGGCCGCCGCAGACGACGTCGTCGCCGCCCTGCGCCCACACGACGTCGTCACCACCGACGACGGCGATCACGTCGCGCTCGTCGGTCCCGAGCACCACGTCGTCCCCCGCGGTTCCTACGATCGTCGGCCGCTCGCCGTGACACCGATCCGCTGCCGGCTGCGTGATCGCGGACGTCGGCGACCGATCCTGCGGGGCGGGGCTCGGATCGCCCGTACACGCAACGAGCCCGGCGACGCACACCGCCGCCACGGCGACCGACCGCACCGGACCTCGTCGACCGCGGAGGCCGCTCGATCCCATCCGCGCGGATGCTAGTCGTCCGCGGCACCGTCGCCGGAACGGCCGGGCGCCCGGGGCGGTCCACGCCGGACGCGTGAGAGCATCGATCGCGTGGCCCGCCCGCAGACCCTTCGATCCGCTTCGTCCGCCCGCTCGTCGGGTCGCACGTCCGGCCACACGCGGCTCGGTGCGGCGGCCGTGCTCACCGCCGTCGCCATCTGGAGCTTCACCAACACGCTGATCAAGCTCTCCGAGCTGCCCGCGCTCACCTTCGCCGTGCACCGCCTCTGGCTCGGCTCGCTCGTCTTGCTCGCGGCGCTGTACGCGACGGGCCGGCGCCTCTCGTGGGCGACGATCCGCGCGTCGGCGCCGGGCGGCGCGCTGCTCGGGATCGAGATCTCGTTCTTCTTCTCCGCGATCAAGCACACGTCGATCGCCGACGTCGCGGTCATCTCGGCGCTGCAGCCGGCGCTCGTCCTCGTCGTCGCGGGGCGGCTGTTCGGCGAGCGGGTCGGGCGACGCGAGATCGGCTGGACCGCGCTCTCGCTCGCGGGCGTCGTGCTCGTGACGGTCGGCTCCGCCGGAACCCCGGCGTGGAGCCTCGGAGGGGACCTCCTTGCGGCCGGCTCCCTCGTTGCGTGGACGTCGTACTTCCTCGCGTCGAAGCACGCGCGCGCGACGGTTCCCACGCTCGACTACATGACCGTTGTGTTCGTCGCGGCGACGCTCGTCGTGACGCCGCTCGCCGTCGCCACGGGTCAGCCGCTCGGCGGCGTGCACGCCTCCGATCTCGTCACGCTCGTCGTCTTCGTGGCCGGCGCGTCGGCCGGGCACCTCCTGGTCGCGTGGGCCCACGAGAGCGTCGACGTCTCGGTCAGCAGCCTGCTGACGCTCGCGCAGCCGGTCGTGTCGTCCGTCGCGGCGCTGCTCATCCTCGGCGAGCCCATCACGCCGCTCACCGCCGCGGGCGGCGCGATCGTGCTCGCCTCGCTGGCGGCGATCGTCGTCTCGGTCTCGCGCTCCGAGCCCGAGCCCGAGGACGTCGAGGCCGAGCTCCCCCAGACGTGACGGTCGCTCGAGCTGTCGACGACGATGGTCCCGTGACCGAGCGCGTGTGGAACTTCTCGGCCGGACCGGGCGCCCTGCCGCTGCCCGTCCTCGAGCAGGCGCGCGACGAGCTCGTGTCGCTCCCCGGCGCCGGCGCGTCGATCCTCGAGATCAGTCACCGGTCGAAGGCGTTCGGGGCGATCGCCGAGGAGGCCGAGGACAACCTGCGCTCGCTGCTCGCGGTGCCGCCGACGCACCGAGTCCTCTTCCTGCAGGGCGGCGCGTCGCTGCAGTTCGCGATGGTGCCGCTCGACCTGCTCGGCGACGGGTTCGCACAATACGTGGTGACGGGGTCGTGGGGCGCGAAGGCGATCGCCGAGGCGAGCCGCATCGGACGCGCCGAGACCGTTTGGGACGGCGGGCGCGACCGGTACTGCGACGTACCCGACCTCGCCACGGTTGCGCTCGACCCTCGAGCGGCGTACGCGCACATCACGTCGAACGAGACGATCGGCGGCGTCGAGTTTCCCGCGGCGTTCGAGGTCTCGATCCCGGGCGGCGTCCGCATGGTCTGCGACTGCTCGAGCGACTTCATGTCCCGTCCGATGGACGTCGCGCGCTTCGGGCTGGTCTACGCCGGCGCCCAGAAGAACGCGGGACCGGCGGGCCTGACGATCGCCGTGATCGACGACGCGCTCGCCGGTCGGATCCGCGACGGCCTGCCCGCGATGCTCGACTACCGCACGTACATCGAGCATCGCTCGATGTACAACACGCCGCCCACGTTCGCCGTGTACGTCTTCCTGTTGGTGACCCGGTGGCTGCGCGAGGACGTCGGCGGGCTCGAGGCGATGGCGGAGCGCAATGAACGCAAGGCGTCGCTGCTGTACGAGGCGATCGATCGCAGCGACGGGTTCTACCGCGGGCACGCGGCGCCCGGCGCGAGGTCGCGGATGAACGTGACGTGGCGCCTTGCGGACGCCGGCCTCGAGCGGCGCTTCCTCGACGAGGCGCGCGCGAACGGGCTCGTCGAGCTTGCCGGGCACCGCTCGGTCGGCGGGATCCGTGCCTCGATCTACAACGCGATGCCGCTCGAGGGCGTGCGCGCGCTCCAGTCGTTCATGGACGGGTTCGCGGCGGAGCACGCGTAGCACCCGCGACGGATCCGGTATCCGGTGTCGCGGTTCGGTTCCGAGCGACCGGCGTGGGCGCCGCTACAGCAGCAGGTCGTACAGCGACTCGAGGTCGAGATCGAGCAACGCCTCGGCGGAGGCCATCGCTGCGACGACCGTGTCGTGGTCCTCGC
Source organism: bacterium (assembly GCA_046735355.1). Taxonomy (GTDB): domain Bacteria; phylum Actinomycetota; class UBA4738; order UBA4738; family HRBIN12; genus DATAEU01. Next base: position 9,821 of record JBKPTC010000053.1, on the reverse strand, counting down.
CGGCCGCCGCGTCGGCCGCTCGGTCCATGGCCGATCCGACGGCTGAGGCGACGATCTCGGCCTCGCCGAACGCGAACCGGTCCCCGTCGGCGGCGTTGGCGAGCAGCTGGAAGGCGCCCTGCATGTACGTCTCGATCAACGCGTCGATCCGCTCGGCGGGCGTGCGTCCGGATCGCAGGGCGTCGCCCAGGCGGGTCAGCACCTGGTCGGCGCGTGCGCGGACCAGCGCGTCGACCACGGGCGGATCGCCGAGCGCGAGCTCGACGAGCTCCTCGACGCGATCCGCGTAGACCCCTGAACCGGTCACGGGCGCAGAGGTTCCCTCCGTGCGCACCGTCGAAACGGCGCTCGAACGCCGCCGTCACGACGTGGCCGAACCACCGCCGGGATTGTCGCGCAGGTACCGCTCCAGCTCCTCGGCCAGCTGGTCGCCGCTCGGGATGTGGCCGAGCGGCTGCTGCTCGGCCGCCGCCTCCTCGAGACGGGAGACGTACGAGACGAGGCTCTCGTCCTCCTCGATGACGTCCCGGACCTGCTTCTCCCAGATCGCGACCGCCCTCTCGACGTCGCCGGTGTCGATCGGGATCTCGATCAGCTCGGCGAGCCTGCGAAGGAGCGACAGCGCGACCTTCGGGTTGGTCCCCGACGGGAGATAGTGCGGCGCGGCGCCCCACAGCGAGACCGTCGGCAGCCCGACGCGGCGGGCCATGTCGTGCACCACGCCGACGATGCCGGTCGGGCCCTCGTAGCGCGAGGGCTCGATGCCGATGCGGCCGGTCCATCGCTCGTCCGTGCTGGCCGCGCTCACCGGCGCGGGCCGCGTGTGCGGGACGTCGGCGAGGAACGCACCGAGCGTCACGACGAGCCGCGGGCGCACGTCCTGCACGACCGACAGGAACGCCTCGACGAACGTGCGCCACCGGTTGTTGGGCTCAACGCCGACGAACACGACGGCGTCGCGGTCTCCCACGCGCGCGGAGAAGAACTCGCACGCCGGCCAGTCGAGACGACGGCTCACGCCGTCGTCGAGCTCGACGGTCGGGCGGTTCATCTGGAAGTCGAAGAACTCCTCGGGGTCGATGGAGGCGAACCGCGTCGCGTTCCACCGATCGCGGACGTATCGGGCGGCCGTCGTCGCCGCCTCGCCTCCGTCGTTCCATCCGGCGAACGCACACACCACGACGGGATCGCGCAGCTCGGGATGCGAAACGTAACCGACGTGCGCGCTCACCCCGACAGTGTGACGCCGGCGCGCCAGAGCGTCAGGCGAGCGTTACCGGTCGATGACCGGACAGGTCATCGTCCGAAGGATGCCCCGGATCTCCTGGACCGGACGCAGCACGAGCTTGCCGAGCTCGTCGATGCTCGTCGCCTCCGCGCGGATGACCAGGTCGTAGGGCCCCGTCACCATCTCGACCCCGGTGACGTGATCGAGCGCTGCGACCTGCCGGGCGACCGAGGCGGTCACCCCCACCTCGGTCTGCACGAAGACGTAGGCGCGAAGCATGCGACCACTCCCTTCTCGTTCGGAGCTGCATTCCGGCTGTCTTTCCGGGCGCTCCCTCTGGCGCTCCCCTCGGCCCTCCTGGTGCGCGTCCTTGCCTCGGGCGCGCCCTCGGGCGCGGGCTCCGGGAGCGATGATGACCCCATCCGGCGACATCGCTCAAATCGCGGGTAGGCGAGCACGGCGCCCGTTACGGCACCGCACGGCGGACCCTTCGCGGCCGGATGGGTCAAGCGCCGTCGGCCGACCGCCGATGCGGTCTACGTGATGCTCGGCAGACCGGCGGCGGACACGTCCTCGGAGGCGCCGCCTCCGGCCGGTCGAGCGCGACCCGCGCACGACCACGTCGTCGACCGCACCGCCGCCGCCGCGTCGCCGCCCGGCTCGGCGGAGGGAGCGGCCGGATCGCCCGCCGCGCACGTCGACTATCGAACGCTCGTCGAACAGATCCCGTGCATCACGTACACCGAGGTCCACGACCGGAGCACGTCCAAGGGACAGCGGACGACGTTCGTCTCGCCGCAAGCCGCGAGGATCCTCGGCTACGCACCGGCGGAGTTCGTGGCCGATCCGGAGCTGTGGCGGAAGATCCGGCATCCCGCCGATCGCGCCAAGGTCCTCGCCGCCGAGCGCGCGGCCGAGGTGACGCACCAACCCTTCCACGCCGAGTACCGGATGATCGCGCGCGACGGTCGCATGTTGTGGTTCCGCGACGACGCCGTCGTGGTCGAGGACGCGGCCACCGGCGGAACGTTCTGGCAGGGCGTCATGTTCGACGTGTCGGCCGAGAAGCAGGCGGCCGACCAGGCGACCGAGGCCGAGCTCCGCTACCGCTCGCTCGTCGAGACGCTGCCCGCGACGGTGTTCATCGACGAGCTCGACGATCTGGCCACGAACATCTACACCAGCCCACAGACGATCGAGATGTTCGGCTACAGCCCGCAGGAGTGGAAGGACATCCCGGATCTGTGGCTCCGGCTGATCCATCCCGACGACCGCGAGCGGATCGTCGCGAGCCAGACGCGCTATCAGGACCGCGCCGACACGGGCGTGTTCGACGAGGAGTACCGGATCGTGGCGCGCGACGGCGGCGTCGTCTGGGTCCGCGACGTCGCGGTGGTCGTGCGCGACGACGAGGGAACGCCGCTGTACTCGCAGGGGTTCTTCCTCGACATCACCAGACAGAAGGAGGCGGAGCTCGAGCTGGTCGGCGCGGTCGACCGCGAGCGCGCGCAGGCCGAACGGCTCGTCCGGATGGACGCGCTCAAGAACGCGATGCTGTCGACGCTGTCGAAGGACCTGCGCTCACCGCTCACGGCGATCCTCGCGGCCGCGAACGCGCTGCAACGACCCGAGCTCGATCTCGACCGCGACGAGGCGCACGAGCTGCTTCGTCAGATGGCCTCGCGCGCCAGGCGGATGGAGCGGCTGCTCAACGACCTGGTCGACCTCGACCGGCTCGGGCGCGGCATCCTCGAGCCGAGCCGGTTTCCGGTGGACGTGGCGGAGCTCGTCCGCGAGGTGGTCGAGTCGGCCGAGTCGCTCGAGGGCCGGACCGTCGAGCTCGACGTCGAGCCCGTCACCGTGCCGCTCGATGCCCCGAAGGTCGCGCGCATCGTCGAGAACCTCCTCGAGAACGCCGCCCGCCACACGCCCGGCGGCTGCGCGATCTGGGTGGGCGTCGCTCCCGCGCCGGAGGGCGTGTTGATCCGGGTCGACGACGACGGACCGGGCGTTCCCGACCACCGCAAGGCGGCGCTGTTCGAGGGCGCGCATCCGATGGGCCATCCCGAGAGCGCGCCCACCGGCGCCGCGGGCATCGGGCTCGCCCTCGTCGCCCGCTTCGCGGAGCTCCACGGCGGTCGCGCGTGGGTCGAGGACCGCGACGGCGGCGGCTCGTCGTTCCGCGTTCTGCTCGCGTCGTAGGCCGCCACCGACGTTCGTCGGGTCCACTCGATCCACCGCGTGAACGGCGCCCGTTCCCCCGTTCGCCGGTTGAGGCCGGCCGCTCGACGTGCGAGCATCCGGAGCCCGGCAGCGCACGCCCGACCGCTGGAGGATCCGATCCCCACATCCGGCCGCCCGCACCGTCACGCCCGGCTCGTCCCGCTCCTCACGGTCGCCCTGCTCGCGCTTGGCGCCGCCGTCGCGGCACCGGCCTCGGCGACGACGCCCGCGGTCGCGCTGACGGCGTCGCGCACGACGATCACGTCTGGACAGACCGTCGCGTTCTCCGGCGTCGTGCAGGTCGCGGATCCGACGTGCGTCGCAGGTCGATCGGTCCGGCTCGCGTGGCGCGCGGATCCGGCCGATCCGTGGATCGCGACCGCCGGTCCGACGACCTCGGCGGGCGACGGAACGTTCTCGCTCTCGAACGGCCAACCGGTGACGGGACGGTTCCGCGCACAGGTCGCATCGACCGGCTCGTGCGCGTTCGTGGCCTCGGACGCGATCGTCGTGAAGGTGCGGGCGCTCGTCGACACGGCGGCGGTCGCGGCCTCGCTCGAGGCGGGCAGCTGCGTCGACGTCGACATCGCCGTCTCGCCGCCGAAGCCGGGGCAGGTCGTGCAGCTACAGCGGCGCTCGTCGGGACGCTGGTCGACGATCGACACGCTCACGCTCGACGCCGACTCGCACGCGTCGGTATCGCCGTGCTTCGGATGGGAGGACGTCGGGTTCGTCCGGCTGCGCGCCCGGTGGCCGGTCCAGGACGCGCTGAACCTCGCCGGCACCGGCATCACGCTTCCGTTCCGGATCGTCGAGGCCGACTGGATGAAGGCGATCGATCGGGCCGCGAGCGGTCGGGCGGTGTCGATCGCCGTCGCGGACGACGGCGACGCGATGTACGAGCGCGCCGACGCCGCACCGCGCATCCCGGCCTCGAACGAGAAGCTGCTCCTGTCGATCGCGCTGCTCGATCGGTTCGGCCCGGACCGCCGGATCCCGACGTTCGCCGCCGGCCGAAGCGTCGTCGACGGCGTCGTGCAGGGCGACCTGTGGATCCTCGGACGCGGCGATCCCGAGATCCGGGGAGCGAGGCTGGGCGCGCTCGCCGCGGCGCTCGAGCGAGCGGGCATCACGCGCGTCGCGGGCAGCGTGATGGGCGCGACGACGTACTTCCGGCACGACTGGTTCGCACGCGGGTGGAAGCGGTCGTTCCCTCGCGAGGAGGTCGCGCTGCCGACCGCGCTGACGTTCGATCGCAACGTCGCCCGCGGGCGCCCGATCCGCGACCCCGAGCAGCGGGCGGCGGCCGCGCTCACCGACAAGCTCGAGGCGCGCGGCATCCGCGTTCGAGGGCGTCCGGGCGACGGCGTGCCGCCCGACGGCCTCGCGTCGATCGCGGCGATCGAGTCACGACCGCTCGTGTCGCTGCTCACCGCGATGGACCGGCCGTCGGACAATTGGTACGCGGAGGTGCTCGGCAAGTCACTCGCCGCGGCGAGGTCCGGGCCTCCGGGAACGATCGGGAAGGCCGCGGACGCGATCGAGGCGTTCGCCGCCGCGCACGGCGCCAGCTTCTCGCTGTTCGACAGCTCGGGCCTGTCGTACGACAACCGCATCTACGCGGCGGGCGTCCTGCGCCTGCTCACGTTCGCGAACGATCAGACCTGGGGCGCCGACCTGCGGCACGCCCTGCCCGCCGGTGGCCAGGGCACGCTGAACGATCGCCTCCACGACGTCCGGGTGCGAGCCAAGACCGGGACGCTCGACGGGCAGTCGGCGTTGTCGGGCTGGGTCTGGCTCGAGCGCGAGGACCGGTGGATCGAGTTCTCGATCCTGTCGACCGGCATGTCGAAGGCGACCGCGGTCCGGATCGAGGACAAGGTCGTCCACGTGCTGTCGAACCGCGCGACGCTCGCCTGACCCGGCCGGTGGCCGAACGGGCATGAAACCGGGACGTAAAGCGGGTCCCCCAACCGGCCGATGCAACGTGCGATGGAGCCAGCGGTGTCGGCGCCCGAGCGCGAGGACCTGCTCGGCCGCGTCTTCCACGGCAGCTCGCAGGGGTTGCTGATCGCGCGTCTCGCGGACGGCTCGATCCTCGAGGCGAACGACGCGTTCCTGTACCTGCTCGGACGCGACCGAGACGCGGTCGTCGGCTCGAGCACGTCGTCGCTCGGCATCTTCGGAGAGCTCGACGACGAACGCGCCCGGCGCACGCTCGACGAGCGCGGCGCGATCGACGGGTTCGATGCGCGCGTCTCCGCCTCGACCGGCGAGACGCGGGTGCTCCGGCTGTGGGCCGAGGCGATCGGAGACGGTGGCAACGCGCTCGCCGTCGTCCGAGCGTCCGACGTCGACGGGCGCGTGGCCGCCGGCGCGCGGTACGCCGAGCTGCGCGAGGCCGAGATCGCGTATCGGACGCTCGTCGAGCAGATCCCCGCGATCACGTACACGCAGACGCCCGATCCCGACAGCCCGACCGGGTTCCGCGACGTCTTCATCAGCCCGCAGACCGAGGCGCTCCTCGGCTATTCGACGTACGAGTGGCAGATCGACCCCACGCTGTGGATCAAGGCCACGCATCCGGACGACCGCGACCGCGTCGTGGCGAACGACCGAGTGGCCGCGAGCAGCGGCACGCACTTCTCGGAGGAGTACCGGATGATCGCGCGCGACGGGCGCGAGGTCTGGTTCCGCGACGAGGCCGTGCTCGTCGAGGACCCCGCGTCCGGCGTCAGCTTCTGGCAGGGAATCATGCTCGACATCACCGAGGCGAAGACCGCGGCGGCGCACCACGCCGAGCTCGAGGCGAAGTACCGCGCGCTCGTCGAGCAGATCCCGGCGATCGTGTACCTCGGCGAGTTCGGATCGGACGGCAGATGGCTCTACATCAGCCCGCAGCTCGAGCGCGTCCTCGGCTACACGCCGGAGGAGTGGCTCGCGCATCCGCATCCGATGGCGTCGTTCGTGCATCCGGACGACCTCGACGAGGTCTGGCGCGAGGAGGAGCGCTCGCAGCGCGAGGGCCGCACCTTCCGCGCCGAGTACCGGATGCGCGCCAAGGACGGCCGCTGGATCTGGATCCTCGACGAGGCGATCGCGGTCCGGGACGACGAGGGCCGGCCGCTCGTGCTCCAGGGAACGATGTTCGACATCACCGAGCGCAAGCGCGCCGAGGCGGAGCTCAACACGGCGCTCGAGCGGCTCCAGGCGCTCGACGGCCTGAAGAACACGCTGCTGCACACGCTGTCACACGACCTCAAGGCGCCGCTCACCGCGATCCTCGGCGCCGCGAGCACGCTCGAGCGCCTCGGGGAGGAGATCACGACCGACGAGCGGGCGGCGCTCCTGCGAACGCTCCAAGCGCGGTCGAGGGGCATGCACGCGCTCCTGTCCGACCTGCTCGATGTCGAGCGCCTCGACCACGGCATCATCGAGCCGCGGCGATTTCCGGTGGACCTCGCCGACCTCGTCCGCCGGATGGTCGACGAGACCCGCGACGTCCTCGGGCGACGGACGGTCGAGCTCGACCTCGAGTCCTGTCGAGTCGCCGTCGACGGCTCGAAGGTGGAGCGGATGGTCGAGAACCTGCTCGCGAACGCGGGGCGGCACACTCCGGCGACGTCGACGATCTGGGTGGGCGTTCGCCGGCTACCGGACGGCGCGACGATCATCGTCGAGGACGACGGGCCGGGCGTCCCCGACGACCTCAAGCGCGACGTGTTCGAGGCGTTCCACCGCGGGCGCGCGGCGCAGGACCTTCCCGGCACCGGGATCGGCCTGTCGCTCGTCTGCAGGTTCGCGGAGCTGCACGGAGGACGCGCGTGGGTCGAGGACCGCCCGGGCGGCGGCGCCTCGTTCCGGATCTATCTGCCCGAGTCCTGACGGAGCCGCGGCCGGCCGTCAGCCGAGCGCACCTTCGATCTCTCGCGCCGCGGCGAGCACGGCCGGCGCGTACCGCTGGCCGAGCGCACCGCGCATCCGCCCGACGGGGCCCGACACGGAGACGGCGCCGATCACGGCTCCGCCCGCGCCGAACACCGGCGCGCTGACCGATCCCACGCCCGCCTGCCGCTCCTCGGTGCTCTGCGCCCACCCTCGTCGCCGAGTCGTCTCGAGCTGTTGGAGCCATCGCCGCGCGTCCGGCGCCCCCTTGGCCGTCCGCTCGTGGTCGACCGCGGTCGACCACGCGACGAGCGCCTTTCCGGCCGACCCGCGCGCGAGCGGCAGCTCGGCACCGATCCGGACGATCGTGCGGAGCTCGTTCGGCGACTCGACGGCGGCGACGCAGAGGCGGACGTCGTCGAACCGCACGTACAGCTGCGAGCTTTCACCGGTCGTCTCGGTGAGGCGCTCGAGGCTCGGTCGGGCGACGTCGGCGAGCGGAAGACCGCCGGCAGCCTGGGCACCGAGCCGGTAGAGCATCGGACCGAGGCGGTAGCCGAGGCCGCCCTCGAACCGCACGAGACCGTGCGCCTCGAGCGCGCGAACGATGCGGTGCGCCGTCGAACGTGACAATCCGGTCGCCTCGACCAGACGAGGCAACGTCCCGGCGCCGTCACGAACGGCCAAGAGGACCCGAACCGAGCGGTCGAGGACGCCGACACCGGTCTCGACCGCCTCGTGCGTCGGTGGTAGGGTCATCCCGATATTTGGTACCACGTCCCATTATTCGGGACAAGCCCTCCGGCCGAGACGGCTTTCCGGACGGGCTCGGGCTCGGCGGAGGCGTCGGATGGCCGGACGAACGATGTCGGAGAAGGTGTGGGACGAGCACGTCGTCCGTGCGGCGGCGGGCGAGCCCGACCTCCTGTACGTCGACCTCCACCTCGTACACGAGGTGACGAGCCCGCAGGCGTTCGACGGCCTCCGGCTCGCCGGCCGACCCGTCCGACGCCCCGACCTGACGCTCGCCACGATGGACCACAACGTCCCGACCGCGCCGGGGGCCGTCGAGGCGATCAGCCAGCAGCAGATGGACGCGCTCGCGCGGAACTGCGCCGAGTTCGGCATCACGCTGTTCCCGACGGGCCACGCCGGTCAGGGCATCGTCCACGTGATCGGCCCGCAGATGGGACTGACGCAGCCGGGCATGGTCATCGTCTGTGGCGACTCGCACACCAGCACGCACGGTGCCTTCGGCGCGCTGGCGTTCGGGATCGGAACCAGCGAGGTCGAGCACGTCCTCGCCACGCAGACGCTTCCGCAGGTCCGCCCGGGAACCAAGGCGATCACCGTCGAGGGCGAGCTGCCGGGCGGCGTGTCGGCCAAGGACGTGATCCTCGCGATCATCGCGCGCATCGGCACGAGCGGCGGCGTCGGCACGGTGGTGGAATACCGCGGCAGCGCGATCCGCTCGCTGTCGATGGAGGGGCGGATGACCGTCTGCAACATGTCGATCGAGGCGGGGGCGCGGGCCGGCATGATCGCGCCCGACGACACGACGTTCGCGTATCTGGAGGGCCGCCCGCACGCGCCGAGCGGCGGAGCGTGGGAGCGCGCGCTCGAGCACTGGCGGTCGCTCGCCACCGACGACGACGCGGCGTTCGACGAGGAGGTCCGGATCGACGCGACGACGCTTCGGCCGCACGTCAGCTGGGGCACCAACCCGGGTCAGACCGTTCCGATCGACGGCGTCGTCCCCGACCCGGCCGACGAGGCCGCCGAGCGCGCGCTGGCGTACATGGCCCTGCGGCCGGGAACGCCGGTTCGCGAGATCCGGCCGGACACGGTGTTCATCGGGTCGTGCACCAACAGCCGGATCGGGGACCTGCGCGAGGCCGCCGCGATCCTCCGCGGACGCAAGGTCGACGAGGGCCTTCGGGCGATGGTCGTGCCGGGCTCCATGCTCGTGAAGCGACAGGCCGAGGAGGAGGGCCTCGACGAGGTGTTCCGCGCGGCCGGGTTCGAGTGGCGCGACGCGGGCTGCTCGATGTGCCTCGGCATGAACCCCGATCAGCTGGCACCGGGGGAGCGTTCGGCGTCGACGAGCAACCGGACCTTCGAGGGCCGCCAGGGCAAGGGGGGACGCACCCACCTCGTCTCGCCCGCCGTCGCGGCCGCCACCGCCGTCGCCGGGCACTTCTGCGCGCCGGACGAGCTCGGAGCGCCGTCGTGAACGCGTTCACCACGCACACGGGGCGCGCGGTACCGCTCGACCGCAGCGACGTCGACACCGACCAGATCATGCCCAAGCAGTTCCTCAAGCGCGTGCAGCGCACGGGCTTCGGCGAGTTCCTCTTCTACGACTGGGCCAAGGAGCCGGGCTGGGACCTGCCGCGCAACCCGATCCTCGTCGCCGGCCGCAACTTCGGCTGCGGCTCCAGCCGCGAGCACGCGCCGTGGGGTCTGGAGGACTACGGCTTCAAGG
>JBKPTC010000052.1:0-12279 GCA_046735355.1 bacterium | reverse complement strand
CTTGACGGCCGTCCGCATCTCACCCAGTCCGGAGACGACCTCGGTCGCGCCCGCCGCGTCGGTGTCCGTGACGATCCGGAGGAACGGATGGCGGCGTCGCGCCTCCGCGACGAACGAGGCCATCGGTCCCGTCACCACCACGACGTGGGGGTGCTCGGACTCGAGCTGCGCGAGCGCCGACGCGTCGTCCGTCGCGCCGGGCGTCAGCTCCCAGTCCGCGCTAATGGTGGCGCGCTTCAGCTCTGCGAGGCGCTCGCGGTCCGGCGCGACGCACAAGACCCTCAGCGCGCGGCACATCAGAGCCAGTCCCGCCGCTTGAACACGAGGTACAGCGCCGCCGCCGACACCGCCATCATGCCGAGCGCCATCGGATATCCGATCCGCCACGACAGCTCCGGCATGTATCGGAAGTTCATCCCGTAGATCCCGGCGATGAGCGTCGGCACGAGGATGATGCCGGCCCACGCGGTCAGATGCTTCATCACGACGTTCAGCCGGTTCGACACTTGCGCGAGCTGCGACTCGAGCGCGGAGGTCAGCAGGTCCCGGATGTTGTCGACGAGCTCCGTCGACCGGATGACGTGGTCGAGCACGTCCCGGTAGTACGGCCGGAGGCTGGCCGTCACCAGTCCCGACGACTCGTGCAGCAGGTCGACGACCTCACGAACCGGCGTGGCGAGTCGGCGGAACCGGACGACCTCGCGCTTCAGCCGGAAGATGTCCTCCTGCACGTCGCCCTCGCCGCCCTCCTCGAACACCCGGTCCTCGATGTCGTCGGACCGATCCTCGAACCGGTCGACGAGCGAGAGGTACCCGTCGACGATCTCGTCGAGGATCAGGTACACGGGAAACCCGATGCCCTCCTTCGCCAACGTGCGATCGGCGCGTACCCGTTTCTTCACCGGGTCGATGTCGAAGACGGGGTCGCGTCGGATCGTGATGAGCCAGCCCTTCGGAGCGGCGAACAGGTGGATCTCGGAATCGAGAAGCTGATCCTCGGCGCTCAACGAGAGCCCGTGCAGCACGACGAACACGTAGTCCTCGTAGAACTCGACCTTCGAGCGCTGGCCCCAGCGGAGGCTGTCCTCGATCGAGAGCTCGTGCAGCCGGAACGCCTCTTGCAGGGCGGCCAGCTCCTCGGGGCTCGGATCGATGACGTCCATCCACAGGTGCGTCCCGGACGCCAGCGCCCGCTGGATGCGGGCGGGCTCGAACGCCCGGCCGTCCGCGAGCACCCCGTCGTGCACCTCCCAGCACGTGATCACGGTCCGGAGGGTATCTCGCCGCCCGCCGCCCGGCGCCCGGCCCGTCGAGCGGCCGCCATGCGTTGCGGCCGTTCACCGAGTGGCCATCTGGAATTGGTTGACGCATCCGGGATGGACCCGCGACGCTGAGGGTATGGCCGAGCCCGTGGGCGCCCGGGACCCGTTCGAACGAGGCCGCGCCGACGACGACCGAAGCGTCGTCGTCGCTCGCCGACCGCTCCGCGCCGAGCGGCTGCTCAGGGCACAGCTCCGCGACCGCCGTGCGGCCGCCTGGAACGCCGTCCGCCGGATGACGGGCGGCGCCCGCGGGTTGCCCGACTTCCTCATCATCGGCGCTCAGCGGGCCGGCACGACGTCGCTGTTCCGCTATCTCGCCGCACATCCGAGCGTCGAGGCCGCCGCCCGCAAGGAGGTCCACTTCTTCGACCTCAACTGGCATCGAGGCGAGGCGTGGTACCGGGCTCACTTCGCGCGCCGGTCCGACGTCGTCGACGGCCGCGCCTCGGCCGCGTCGGTGATCGGCGAGGCGACCCCGTACTACCTCTTCCACCCGCTGGCCGCCGAGCGGGCCGCGTCGCTGCTGCCCGACGTGCGCGTCATCGTGATGCTGAGGGATCCCGTCTCGCGCGCGTACTCGCATTACCACCACGTCAGGGCGCGCGGACACGAGCACCTCTCGTTCGAGGACGCGCTGCTCGCCGAGGCCGACCGTCTGCGGGGCGAGGAGGAGCGGCTGAGGAGCGACCCGTGCTACCGCAGCGTCGACCACCAGCACCACGGGTACGTGGCCCGCGGCGAGTATCTGCCGCAGCTGCAGCGCTGGGCGGAGCACGTTCCGGCGGATCGAACCCTCGTCATCGTGAGCGAGGAGTTCTATGCCGACCCCGACGCCGAGTTCCGCCGGGTCACGAGGTTCCTCGGCCTGCCCGACACCTCGCTGTCGTCCTACGAGCGGACGAACTCGCAGCGCTATCCACCGATGTCACCCGCGACAAAGGCGTCGCTCCGAGCGCTCTTCACAAAGCCGAACCGCGCGCTCGAGGACTGGCTCGGCCGGTCGCTTCCGTGGGGCGACAACGCGCGGACACGCTCCGCCGGCTGACGGCCGGTGCCGCGACGTCGCCGGGTAGGGTTCCGCCGATGCGGAACGTCATCGCCTTCTGGCGAGCCCTCGACGATCGATTCGAGAAGGTACGGATGGAACCGTGGGGCGCCGTCGTGACCGACGCGCGGTTTCCCGCGATCTGGGACGTCAACTACGCACGCGTCGAGCGCGTGCCGCCGGCGCTCACGCCGGACGCCGTGTACGCGGCGCTCGAGCCGGAGCTCGAACGAGTCGGCGCCCTCCACCGGCACGCGGTCGTGTTCGAGCCGGACGCCGGGTCGGACCTTCTGACGGACGCGACGACTCGCGGCGCGACCGTGACGCGCGACGCCGTGATGGCGCTTGGCCCGCGCGAGATGCGGGCGCTCGAAGACCGCTCTCTCGCCGGAGCCGCGGTCGAAGAGGTTCGGTCGATCGACGATCCGTTCCTCGACGAGGTGCGCGCCTCCCTCGAGGAGTTCGACGTCACGGACGACGACGTCTCCGGGCAGCTGATGGCGATCGAACGCGCGGTCCTGCTGCCGGCGGGCAATCGGTGGTTCCGGATCTCGGACGGGGGGCGGACCGCCGCGCTCGGGTCACTGCTTCGGATCGGCTCGGTGGCGCTGGTCGATCACGTCGTGACGCTGCCGTTCGCCCGAGGCCGCGGCTACGCGACGGACGTCGTGACGACGATGGCGCGCGAGGCGGCGGCGGCCGGCGTCACGACCGTCTACCTGCTGACGGAGCCCGACGGCGGCGCACGACGGATCTACGATCGCGTCGGGTTCCGGCACCTGCGGACGATCGCATCGATCCGCGAGCGACGCGACGGGTGATCGGGAACGGCTTGGCTGCGCTACGACCGCCAGGCGAGCTCGTCGTCGGTCCGGTCGGACCGTTCGCCGAACTCGGCGAAGCAGACGTAGCACACGTCCATGATCACCGTCCGAACGCCGCGGCACTCGGGGCAGTCGGCGAGGACGAGCGTGGCCTCCATCGCGGGTCAGCATGCCCCTGCAACGTGGACGCTCGGCAAACGCGCGGTGGCCCGGTGGGTGAACGTTGCTCGACCGCGCATCGCACCCGGGCGCAACACCGGCGGCCGCCGGTCCTCACCCCTCGGTCGGAGGCGGCCAGTACGTCGCGCGGACGAACCCACCGTCGCGCCGCTCCAGGACCCAGATCGAGCCCTTCTTCCACTCGCGATCGCCGTCGAGCGCCATGCCCCGCTCGGCCAGGGTCAACACCACCGACGGGATGACGTCGCCGTGGCTGCAGAACACGGCCGGAGCGTCGCCGGTGCCCTCGAGGAACGCGATCGCCCGCTCGGTAGGCGTCCCCTCGGCGAGGTCGTCGACGAGATCCAGCGGGAGCTGCCGGTCGAGGGCGAGCGGGCGAACCGTCTGGACGCATCGGACGTGTGGACTCGAGCCGATCCGGCCGATCTGCGCGCCGCGTAGGAGGCCGACGAGCGCCTCCGCCTGACGCTTGCCCTTTCTCGTCAACGGTCGGAGCTCGTCGGCCTCCGTCCACGTCTCGCGATCCTCGGCCTTTGCGTGTCGCACCAGATAGACACGCGATCCGGACGACGTGGTCATCCCTCGACCGCCTCGGCGACGATGCGCGCGTCGCGCGGATAGGACAGGAGCCGGGCGGCGTCCACCACGGGGATCCAGGCGATCGCATCGACCTCGTCGCCCGGCTCGAACGAACCATCGCCCTCCGGCCGCATGAGGAAGTACACGACCTCCTTGTCGCGACCCTTCGAGTCGAGATAGCGCACGCGCCCGAGCTCGCGCTCGATCCGCGCGGTGTAGCCGGTCTCCTCGCTGACCTCGCGCACCGCCGCGCCGGCCTCGGACTCGCCCCGCTCCAGCTTGCCCTTCGGCAGGCTCCAGTCGTCGTAACGCGGGCGATGGACGACGAGCACCTCGAGCGCAGGGCCCGATCGGACGACGACGCCTCCCGCGGCGCGGACGGTCGGGCCGCTCACGTCCAGAACAGGTTGCGCTTGCGGGCGAGCGAACGCCACGCATCGCGCCACGTCGCCGCGGCGACGTCGGCCGCGCGTCGCTCGCTCGCGGCCAGTTCCCCGGCGACGAACGCCTCTCGGGCGCGAACGCCGCCGGCCGCGTCGCGCAGCCACGCCTCGAGGACGATCGCGTCGTGGTGGTCGCCCAGGACGTCCTGAAGCTCCGAGGCGTGCTCCGCGAACGACCTCGCGCCCCTGCCGAACGCCGGCTGCACCGCCTCGGCGGCGTACCGCGCACGCTTGGCCCGGATCCGGACCCGGTGCAGCGCCTCGGGGCGAGCGGGCTCCTCGATGCGGTCCACGGCCCGGCGGAGCTTCGCCCACGGCCGCTGCATGACCTCGCCGGCGACCGCGACCGAGGCGTCGGTCGCGCCCCGCAGCGCGGGTTCGTGCGCCGCCACGATGAGCCGGTCCAGCAGACTCAGATACCGCTCGGACGACATCGCTCCACGGAGCCGGCCGGCGGCCTCCTCGCCCAACGACGAGAGTCGCTCGAGCACGCCCGAAGCCGCCTCGCGATCGTCCGCGTGAAGACCGTCGACCTCGTCGCGCAGCCGGCCGAGCATCACGTCGGCGTCGCGGACGGCGCCGAGGTCGTCGGCGAGCCAGCCGAGCTCCGCCCGAAGGTCGCCGGCCCACTCCTCGTCCAGCCATGCGGAGAACGTCCGAAGGTTCGACCGGAGGCGGCGCGTTGCCACACGGGCCTTGTGGACGTGCTCGGGATCGGTGCCGAGACGGACGCCCGGGTCGTGCTCGATGAGCGCGTACGTCGGCCCCGCGATCGCGGCACGGACGAGGTCGCCGACGGTGGACGCCGGGGTCACGTCCGGGACCTGGACCTCGGGGGCAGGGCGGCCGCCGAGGGCACGGTCGATCTTCGGCGAGCCGGCGTCGTCGGGCGCGCCCGCCGTCCGGAGCGCATCGACGAGGGCGCGCGCGACCGCCTCGCCGCCGTCGGCGCGAACCTCGACCTCGATCTGACGGAAGCACATCGCTCCGGCGGGCCCGTCCGTCACCGAGGTGGCGTCGTCGACGACCTCCACGACGGTCCTGTCGTCCGAGCCGACCTCGAGGCGGCGACGCGTCGTCGTCGCCCGGACGCGAGGCACGAGCGGCTCGCCGCGCGCGAGACCCCGGACGAGCTCCGCGGCGCCGTCCGGCACGCCGTCGCCGGCGGCGTCGAAGCCGCTCTCGTCGCGGGAGAGCATCCCGTTCGACGAGGTCGGATCGAGCTTGAGCGTCCATCCCTCGCCGTCGCGGAACCGGAGGCTCGCTCCCCACCGCGCCAGTCGAAGATCCTCCGTGTCAAACCACGCGGTGTCGTACCTCACCGAGCCGCCGTCTCGGATCTCGACCTGCGCGGCGGCCGCCAGATCCGGCATCTCGAAGTCCTCGGGCACGTCGAGCTTCACCTCGCGCTCGACGCTCACGAGGCGTCCTCCTCGACGCGGGCGAGCGCGAGCTCCTGGAGCCGGAGCTGCGAGTCGATCCCGCGGCTCGTCTCGACCTTGGTCCACGTCGCGTCGGGCTGGAGCCTCCACGCCAGCACGTCGTCCGAGAGCTCCACCTCGAGGATCGAGTCGAGCCGCCGGACGAGGTCCGGAGCGGTGACCGGCGTCAGCGCCTCAACGCGCCGATCGAGGTTCCGCGGCATCATGTCGGCCGACCCGATGTAGAACTCCGGCGACTCGGCGGGGCCGAACCGGAAGATCCGCGAGTGCTCGAGGTACCGCCCGACGATCGAGCGGACGCGGATCCGCTCGGACAAGCCGCTCACGCGCGGCAGGAGACAGCAGATGCCGCGCACGATGAGATCGATCTCGCAGCCGGCCTGCGACGCGCCGTACAACGCATCGATCATGTCGGTGTCCACGAGGCTGTTCATCTTCATGACGATGCGACCCTCGGGATGCGACTGCGCGCGGATCATGTCGAGCATCCGTGAGCGGAGCGAGTACGGCGCGACGAGCAGACGCCGGTAGTGGCGCTGCCGGCTGTATCCCGACAAGACGTTGAACAGCTCGCTCAGGTCGGCTCCGAGGTCCTCGTCGGCCGAGAGCAACCCGAGGTCCTCGTAGATCGTCGCGGTCACGGGGTTGTAGTTGCCGGTCCCCACGTGCGCGTACCGACGGATGCCGCGCCCCTCCCGCCGGACGACGAGCGAGATCTTCGCGTGCGTCTTGAGCCCGACGACGCCGTACGCGACGTGCACGCCCGCCTCCTCGAGCGAACGGGCGTATCCGATGTTGGCCTCCTCGTCGAAGCGCGCCTTCAACTCGACGAGCGCGACCACCTGCTTGCCACGCTCGGCGGCGTGCACGAGCGCGCGGATGATCGGGCTCTCCTGCGACGACGTCCGGTACAGCGTCTGCTTGATGGCGAGAACGGCGGGATCACCCGCGGCGCGCTCGACGAACGCCTCGGTGGACGTGACGAACGAGTCATACGGATGGTGGACGAGGATGTCGCGCCCCCGGAGCGCCGCGAAGATGTCGGCATCGTCGTCGAGCCCCGGCGCGGTGACGGGACGCCACGGGTCGTCCTTCAGGTCCGAACGATCCAGGTCGTGGAAGACGAACAGCCCGCCCAGGTCGAGGAGCCCGGACGACGTGTACACGTCGTCGTCGTCGAGCTCCAGCTCGCGGAGGAGCACCTCGCGGGTGTCCGGCGGCATCGACTCGTCGATCTCCAGGCGGACCGGGCTCGCGGCTCGCCGTCGCGCACGGATGACGCTCTCGACGGCCGCGAGCAGATCCTCCGCCTCGTCCTCCTCGACGTCGACATCGGCATCGCGCGTGACCCGGAAGACATGGTGCGACAGCACCTGCATCCCCGGAAACAGCGCGTCGACGTGTCCGGCGATCACGTCCTCGAGCGGAACGTACCGCTCGCCGCCGGGCAGGCGGATGAACCTCGGCAGCAACGGCGGGATCTTGACGCGTGCGAAGCGCCGGACCCCCGTGACCGGATCGCGGACCGTCGTGGCCAGGTTGAGCGAGAGGTTCGAGATGTAGGGGAACGGATGCGCCGGATCGACGGACAGCGGTGTCAGGACGGGGAAGATCCGGTCGTTGAACTCCTCGTCGACGAACGCGCGCTCGCTCTCGGTCAGGTCATCCTCCGAGATGATCCGGATCCGCTCCTTCTCCAGGGCGAGATGAAGCTCGCCATAGACGGCCGCGGCGCGATCGACGAGCTGCAGGCACTGCGCCCGGATCCGGATCAGCTGCTCCGTCGGGAGCAGGCCGTCCGGCGACGGACTCTGCACGCCGGCCTGTACCTGCTCCCGCAGCCCGGAGACGCGGACCTGGAAGAACTCGTCGAGGTTACGCGCGAAGATCGACAGGAACTTAACGCGCTCGAGGAGCGGAATGTTGTCGTCCTCGGCGAGCGCAAGCACGCGAGCGTCGAATCCGAGCCAGGACAGCTCCCGGTTGAGCAGCCTTCCCGGACGATCGAACGGGATCGACCGACGAGGGTCGGCTGGGGAGTCCATCGCAGACATCGTAATTCGAGAAGCGAGGATGGAGAACCGATCCTCGCAGCCGGTTCAGCAGAGTCCGGGTTCGGGCCGTTCCGCACGGGCGCCGCGCGCGTTCGTGCCTATGCTTGGGCCACGATCCAAGACGAGCGGCCAGGGGGAACCGATGAAGCTGAAGATCTCACAGCGCGCAGGAGAATTCTTCGAGCTCTTCGTTGAGTCGGGCCGGAACCTGTGTGAGACGGTCGAGCTCCTGAAAGACCTCATCGAGGACTATCGCGATGTCGATCTCAAGGTTCGACGCATCCACGACCGGGAGCACGAGGGGGACGAGGTGACGCACGCGATCATCCGGCTCCTGAACACGTCGTTCGTCACGCCGATGGATCGTGAGGACATCTATCAGCTGGCAACGGCCCTCGACGACGTGGAAGACGCGGCCGACGCCGTCGGCGACCTCTTCCTCCTGCATCACATCGAGGCGCCTTTGCCGCAGATGAAGGAACAGGTGGACGTGCTGCTGCGGGCGGCGGAACAGACCGAGCAGGCGTTGGCGCTGCTTCCAAAGATGGACCGCGACCGGCTCGAACCCTACTGGATCGAGATCAACACGCTCGAGAACGAGGGCGATCAGCTGTACCGTCGGGCCGTCGCCGAGTTGTTCTCGGGCGAGCACCGGGCGATGGACGTTCTACGGTGGAAAGAGGTCATCGAGAACCTCGAGGAGGCGCTCGACGGACTGGAGAACGTCGCGAACACCATCGAGTCGATCGTGCTCAAGCACGCGTAGCGGTCGAATCGGACGGCGAGGAACGCTCGCCTCGGCGGGCAAGGTCTCGCGCCTGGACGATCTCCTCGATCCCGAGCATCACTCCCCAGAAGAGCGCGAGGACGATCATCGCCCAGTTGACCCATCGGAACTCCGGTGGCGTGAACGGCAGGAGCAGCGCGCACACGATCGCGAGCAGTCCGAAGAACAATGGCCGGGGCCCGATGTTCATCGGAACCACCGAAGCAACCCGAACGCGAGCCACGCGACCAGGAACGATCCCGGGATCGTCAAGATCCACGCCCACACGACGCGGCCCGCGACACCCCACCGGACGGCCGCCAGCCGCTGCGTCGTTCCCACGCCAACGATCGCGCCGGTGATCGTGTGCGTCGTGGACACCGGGATCCCGGCGTGGGCAGTGAAGAACAACGTGCTCGCGGCCGCGAGCTCGGCGCTCATACCTCCGACGGGATTGAGCTTGGTTATGCGCGATCCCATGGTGTGAACGATCCTCCAGCCGCCGAAGAGCGTGCCGAGGCCGATCGCCGTATGGGCGGACAAGACGACCCACAGGGGAACGCTCGCCGTCGGCGGTACGAGCCCGTTCGCGATGAGCAGCGCCAGTATGACGCCCATGGTCTTCTGTGCGTCGTTCGCCCCGTGGCCGAGGCTGAACGCGGCGGCGGACACGAGTTGCATGCGGCGGAATCCGCGGTTCAATCGGTCCACCTTGCGGTAGCGATGGAACAGCCAGAACACGATGACCATGATCGTGAACCCGAGCAAGAGACCGATGATCGGTGACAGGACGATGAAGACCGCGATCTTCTGGAGGCCCTCCGACAACAGCGCGCCCCAGCCGGCGGACGCAACGGCGGCTCCGGACATCCCGCCGACGAGCGCGTGCGACGAGCTCGTCGGCAGCCCGAGGTACCACGTGATGATGTCCCAAGCGATGGCACCGACGAGTCCTGCGAAGATAACCGAGTTCGACAAGACGCTCTGTTGGACGACGTCCTTGGCGATCGTGCTCGCCACGGCCGTGCCGAAGATGAGGAAGGCGACGAAGTTGAAGAACGCCGCCCACGCGACGGCCAAGCGCGGCGTGAGCACGCGCGTCGAGACGACCGTTGCGATCGAATTCGCAGCATCGTGGAAACCGTTGAAGAAGTCGAAGGCGAGGGCGACCAGGATGATGACGACGACGGCGAACGACATCGTCAGGCGTGCTTCAGCGAGATCGACTCGAGCGTGTTCGCGACGTCCTCGCAGCGATCGATGGCGGCCTCCATCTCCTCGAGGACGTCACGCCACTTGAGGACGTCCATGGCGCCGAACCCGCCCGAATACAGTTCGGCGACGGCCATGCGGTACACATGGTCGCCGTCCCGCTCGGATCGGACGATATCGGCCCACGCCCGGTCGCGCTCTCGGAACGAGCGGAGGCCGCGAACCGCTCGCGCGACGGCCTCTGCCGCCTCAACGAGGACGTCTGCCTGCGTCCGTAGTTGGGGGATCGGCTCGCGAATCCGGTGCAGGGTCAGAAGATCGGCGACGGCCTCGATCGAGTCGAGCACGTCGTCGAGGTACGTTGCGAGCCGGTAGATGTCCTGGCGATCGACGGGCGTCACGAACGTCCGGTTCAGAAGCTCCATCACGGCATGCGTGACGTCGTCGCCCTCGCTCTCGAGCCGATGGATCCGCTCCCGGTGAGCGTCCGCATGATGGAAGTCCGCGATGAGCGCACGCAGCTCGCGAGCGCCTGCGGCGACACCCTCCCCGTCTTTCTCGAGAAGGTCGTAGAAGGCACGCTCCCGAGGGATGACTTGGAACGTCACGATTACCTCGACCTCCGCATACCGAAACGCGGCGAACGGTACCCGGGACGGGGCCCGCGCGTCCACCGCCGGACAGATCAGTCGACGTGCTTGTGTGGCCGAACGCGGCGCCGTCCTCGATGCAGG
This sequence comes from bacterium, assembly GCA_046735355.1. GTDB lineage: Bacteria > Actinomycetota > UBA4738 > UBA4738 > HRBIN12 > DATAEU01. The sequence goes on along the minus strand of JBKPTC010000052.1, from coordinate 1,678 downwards.
CGGGTCCGCCCATCCCGCCGGTCCGCGGATCGGCGCGCGATCTGTCGCTCCTGGTGCGGAACCTCCTCGACAACGCGATCCGCAACACGCGCCCGGGTGGGCGCGTCGACGTCGAGGTGCGAGCCGACCGCGGCGAGGTCGTGCTCGTGGTCGCGGACACCGGGGTCGGGATCCCGACGCGCGACCTGGACCGGATCTTCGAGCGCTTCTATCGGGTGGACCGGGCGCGGTCGCGCGAGACCGGAGGTACCAGGCTCGGCCTGTCGATCGTCCGACACGTGATCGAGAACCACGGCGGAAGGATCCGCGTCGAGAGCGAGCTCGGCCGAGGTACGCGGTTCGAGGTTCGACTGCCGGCCGCCGAGCAGCCCGATCCCCCGCCGCCACAGGGCCGGCCCTAACGGCCGTCGCCGGACCCGACGTCGGTATCCTCGCGCGATGACCGTCATCGTCCTGGTTCGTCACGGGATGACGAGCGTGACCGGCACGAAGCTGACGGGCTGGGCGCCGGGGTTCCATCTCTCCGAGCAGGGGCGCCGGCAGGCCGTCGGCGTCGCCGAACGTCTGGAGGGCGTGCCGGTCGCCGCGATCTACTCCAGCCCGCTCGAGCGGTGTCGCGAGACGGCGGCGCCGCTCGCCGCCCGGACGCGGCTGCGCGTCCGGGTCCGTCCGGCGCTCGGCGAGGTCCGGTTCGGCGATTGGACGGGACGCTCGCTCGCGCAGCTGCGTCGGACCCGGCTATGGCGGCGCGTGCAGTCGACGCCCTCGACGGTCCGCTTTCCGGGCGGCGAGACCTTCAACGAGGTACAACGGCGCGCCGTGGACGAGCTCCTTCGCATCGCGGAGGCGCACCCGGACGCCGTCATCGCCGCGTTCTCCCACGCCGACGTGATCAAGCTCGCCCTCGCGCACTTCGCGGGCATGCATCAGGACACGTTCCAGCGTCTGGCGATCGACCCCTGTTCCGTCTCGGTGGTCGTCCTCACCGACGGCGTCCCGCGCGTGACGAAGATCAACGACACCAGCGACCTGACCCAGCTGGCGACGGGCCGGCGACGATCGAGAAGCGGCGCGCGGCGCGCGGGCGGCCGGCGCGGCGACGGGCCGGGCGGACGCGAGGTGCGAGGATAGGGCGATGGATCTCGAGCACGTCGACCGGATCACCGCCGACGCGATCGGCGAGCCGGGAAGCCGCGCGTTCTATCTGCAGATGCGGAGCGGGCCCGAGGTCGTGTCGGTGCTCCTCGAGAAACAGCAGCTGCAACTGCTCTCCGCCTCGATCGAGGAGCTCCTCGGGCAGGTCGACCGACCGACGGACGTCCTGCCCGACGTCGCCGGCGGGCTCGAGGAGCCGCTCGAGCCGCTGTGGCGCGTCGGGCGCCTGTCCCTCGGATACCACGAGGACCTCGACCTCGTGCTGCTCGAGGTCGTCGAGCTCGTGCCGGAGGACGACGAGGACGAGTCCGAGGGCGACGCCATGGACCAACCCGCGTCGGAGTCGGCGGTCGAACCGTCGTCCGACGCGCAACGGATCCGTGTGTGGGCCACGCGCGAACAGATGCTGGCGCTCGCGCGGCACGGCGCATCCGTCGTCGCGGCCGGGCGGCCGCTCTGCCCGTACTGCGGCAACCCGCTCGATCCGGGCGGCCACGTGTGTCCGGCGATGAACGGGCACGGG
>JBKPTC010000051.1:0-5889 GCA_046735355.1 bacterium | reverse complement strand
CAGGTCGACGTGTACCGGTGGGCGCCGGAGGACGGCGTTCGCCGGATGACCGACGGACCCGGCGTCCATTCGGCGGTCGGGTCGGGGGCGACGCTCGTGATGGCGTCGGCGTCGCTCGAGTCCTCGCAGCCGAGCGTCGTCGTCGTGCGCGACGGCGAGGCCGTCGGCTCGATCGGCTCGAACGCCGAGCGCCCGCCGATCGAGGCGCGCCCGCGGTTCCTCACGCTCGGCGAGCGCGACCTCCGCGCGGCGTTGCTGCTTCCCGACGGACGCGAGCCGGACCACCCCGTCCCGGTGCTGATGGATCCGTACGGCGGTCCGCATTTCGCGCGCGTGACGCGCTCGCAGGCCGCCCACCTGACATCGCAATGGTTCGCGGACGAGCTCGGGGCGGCGGTGCTCGTCGTCGACGGCCGCGGAACGCCCGGCCGCGGCCCGGTGTGGGACCGAGAGGTGCACCGCGACTTCACGGTCGCGCTGCGCGACCAGGTCGACGCGCTCGACGCCGCGGCGAAGGAGCTCGGTTTCCTCGATCGGTCGCGCGTCGCGATGCGCGGATGGTCTTTCGGGGGCTACCTGTCGGCCATGGCGGTACTCCGGGAGCCCGGCGTCTTCGCGGCCGCCGTCGCCGGCGCTCCGGTCACCGATCTCGCGCTGTACGACACCTATTACATGGAGCGGTACCTCGGGAAGCCGCAGGACGAGCCGGAGGCGTACGCGCGCAGCTCGATCGTCGCCGACGCGCCGAACCTCGAGCGCCCCCTATTGCTGATCCACGGCCTGGCCGACGACAACGTCGTGGCGGCGCACACGCTTCGGCTTTCCGCCGCCCTGTTCGAGGCCGGCCGCCGCCACGAGCTGATGATCCTGCCGAGCGGCACGCATCGGCAGACCAACGAGGAGGCCGTGCTGCGGCTCGAGCTCGATTTCCTCCGCCGGTCGCTCGGAGCGGACGGGTCGAACCCGTAGCATCGGGCCGTGTCGATCATCGTCCAGAAGTACGGCGGAACGTCCGTCGCCGACGCCGAGCGGATCCAGGCCGTCGCGGACCGCGTGGTCCGGTATCGCGAGGACGGTCACGACGTCGTCGTGGTCGTCTCCGCGATGGGCCATACCACGGACGAGCTGCTCGCCCTCGCGGGCGAGATCACCTCGGTGCCGGAGCCGAGGGAGCTCGACATGCTCCTCACCGCCGGCGAGCGGATCGCGATGTCGCTGCTCGCGATCGCCGTGAACGCGCGGGGCTGCAGAGCGGCGTCGTACACGGGCTCGCAGGCAGGGATCATCACCGACACACAGCACGGGAAGGCCCGCATCGTCGAGATCCGGCCGAAGCGGATCATCGAGTCGCTCGGGGCCGGCAACGTCGTGATCCTCGCCGGGTTCCAGGGGCTGTCGACGTCGTACGACATCACCACGCTCGGACGGGGCGGTTCGGATACGACGGCGGTCGCGATGGCGGCGGCGCTCGGCGCGAGCGCGTGCGAGATCTACACCGATGTCGACGGCGTCTACACGTCGGATCCGAGAGTCGTCCCGACCGCGCGCAAGATCTCGCGTATCTCGTACGAGGAGATGCTCGAGCTCGCGGCGAGCGGCGCGAAGGTGTTGCAGCTTCGATCGGTCGAGTACGCGCGCCGGAACGGCGTGCGCATCCACGTACGGTCGTCGTTCGACGAGGGCGAGGGAACGTGGGTCGTGGAGGAGGAGGACGCCAAGGGGGGTGAGGGCGTGGAACAGGCGATGATCTCGGGGGTCGCGCTCGACACGGGCGAGGCGAAGATCACGTTGCTCGACGTGCCGGATGAGCCGGGCGTGGCGGCGTCCATCTTCCGGGCGGTCGCCGCCGAGGGCGTCCACGTCGACATGATCGTGCAGAACGTGGCGCACGACCGCCACACCGACCTGTCGTTCACGGTGCCGCGCGACGACCTGCGGCGGCTGACGCCGGTGCTCGACCGGGTGGTGAAGGAGATCGGCGCGCCGGACTACACGACCGACGACGGCATCGCGAAGGTGTCGCTCGTCGGGGCGGGGATGCGGAGCAGTCCGGGCGTCGTGGCCGAGATGTTCGAGGCGCTGGCCGACAAGGGGATCAACATCGAGATGATCTCGACGTCCTCCATCCGCGTCTCGTGCATCGTTCGGCGCGCGGACGCCGAGGAGGCGGTTCGGACGATCCACGACCGGTTCGACGTCGGCGCGACGCCGGCCGGCTGACCAGGGGAGCGCCGCCCGCCGCGGCGGCGGCGTCGCGCCTCCCGGTCCGCCGAGCACCCGCCGGTACCATGGACCGACCATGCGCGTCGCCGTAGTCGGAGCAACCGGAGCCGTCGGCCGCGAGATGGTCCGCATCCTCGAGGAGCGGGCCTTTCCGGTCGACGAGCTGATCCCGCTCGCATCCGCCCGCTCCGAGGGCGCACGCATCACCTTCCGAGATCAGCCGCACACCGTGCACGAGCTGTCCCTCGACCGGCTCGACGGCGCCGACGTCGCCCTCGTGTCCGCCGGCTCCTCGACCTCGAAGGCGTTCGTTCCGCAGGCGGCGGACGCCGGCACGACGTGCATCGACAACTCGAGCGCGTTCCGCATGGATCCCGCCGCGGCGCTCGCGATCCCGGAGGTGAATCCCGAGTCGCTCGACGCGCGACCCCGCATCATCGCCGTTCCGAACTGCACGATCATCACCACGCTGATGGCGGTCGCGCCGCTCCACCGCGCGGCCGGCCTCCGCTCGCTCGTCGTGTCGAGCTACCAGTCCGTCTCGGGCGCTGGCGGCAAAGGCGTGCGCGAGCTCGCCGAGCAGATCGAGAAGCTCCACGGCATGGAGGAGGAGCTCGCCCATCCCGACCTCGACGCGCTGCCGGTCGGTGACGTGTTCGGCAAGACGATCGCGTACAACGTCGTCGCCAAGATCGACGTCTTCGACGAGGACACGGGGTTCACGTTCGAGGAGATCAAGATGCAGCGCGAGGCCAAGCGCATCCTCTCGATGCCGGATCTGGACGTCACCGCGACGTGCGTTCGGGTCCCGGTGCCGGTCGGCCACGCGGTCTCGGTCTATGCGACGTTCGAACGCGAGATCACGCCGAACGAGGCGCGCGCGATCCTCCGCGACGCGCCCGGCGTCGAGATCCGCGACGACCCAGTGAACGCGATCTATCCGAGCCCGCTCGAGGCCGCCGGGCGCGACGACATCCTCGTCGGGCGGATCCGCCGGCCCGAGGGCCATCCGAACGCGCTGCTTCTGTTCGCGTGCGGCGACAACCTCCGGAAGGGCGCGGCGCTCAACGCCGTGCAGATCGCCGAACGCCTCTTCGCGCCGGCCCGGTGACCCGCGACGCCCGGGATCCCGAGTGCGTCTTCTGCTCGATCGTCGCCGGCGACGCGCCGGCCGAGCGCGTCTTCGAGGATCGGCTCACGCTCGCGTTCATGGACATCTCGCCGGCGTCCGACGGTCACGTGCTCGTGGTCCCCAAGCGCCATCGGGCCGACGTCTTCGCGCTCGAACAGCCGGAGGCCGACGCGGTCTGGCACACCACGCTCCGGACCGTGCGCGCCGTTCGCGACGCGCTCGGCCCCGACGGGATGAGCCTCCACCAGTCGAACGGCCGCGTCGCCAACCAGCACGTGTTCCACTTCCACATGCACGTGATCCCGCGCTACGCGACCGTCGCCTCGGCTTCGGCTTCGGCTTCGCGCTCCCGCATCCCGGAGCTCGCCAAGCGCATCCGCTCCTCGCTCGCTTCGGGCTGACGCCGCGCAAGCGCCCTCACCACGTACCGAGCATCGCGCGGCATCCCCGGGATCGTGTCCGAGCCGATCGAGAACTGCCACGAAAGGCCGACGAAGAACAGTCCCGGCATCGTCGTCGAGACGCCGCGCTCGTGCGTGGGGAGCCCGTCGGCGCCGACCGCCGCAGCGTCGAGCCACGACAGGTCCTGTCCGAGCCCCGTGCACCAGATCACGTTCGAGACGGGAAGCGTTCCGAGGTCGTCGACCACGGGGAGCCCGCCCTCAACCGCGACCACGCGTCCGACCCGCTCGACGCCCGCGGCCGCGAGCCATTTCGGCTTGACGCGGATGAGCGGATCGCCCTTGCCCTGCGTCTTCGCGCGCACCTTCCGGCCGATCGGCGTTCGGAGCGTGACCACGTGCCGCCCGAGAGCGACGACGAGCCGCGTGACGACGTGGCGTGTGAACCACGTGTCCCCGTCGAACGGCATCGAGCCGGTGCTCGGGCCGGCGAGCCACGTCGGGTGCGAGCGGACGACCTCCATCGCGATGTCCGCGCCCGAGTTCCCGGCCCCGACGAGCAGTACGCCGCCCGGCCGGAGCTGCGAAGGGTTCCGGTACGCGCTCGAGGGCAGCTGGACGATGCTCGGGTCGAGGTCCGCCGCGAACGGCGGGATCCGCTGGCGCCCGTGCTGGCCCGTCGCGACGACGACGTTGTCCGCCTCCAGGCGCTTCCCGTCGGTTGTTTCGATGTCGAAGCCGTCGAGGGTCCTCGACGCCCGGACGACGCGGGTCCGCAGACGGACGGGGAGCGCGAACCGCTCGGCGTACGCCTCGAGGTAGTCGGCCATCTCGTCCTTCGTGACGTAGCGATCGCCCCGAACGGGAAGCCCCATCCCGGGGAGGGCCGCCGCGCGGGCCGGCGTGAACAGTCGCAGCGAGTCCCACCGGTCGCGCCAGGCATGCCCCACGCGGTCGCCGCCGTCGAGGATGACGAAGTCGATGCCGCGACGCCGGAGCTCGTACCCCGTCATGAGCCCCGCCTGTCCGCCGCCGATCACAACCGTGTTGACCCGTTCGGTCCGCATCACGCCACCTCCGTGTCGGGAATGGTTCGACGCTATGCGGTGGGTCCTGCCGGATCATCGACCGGAAGCGCCATCTGTCCCGATGGCCGGCGTGGTGAGGATTGACCACGCCGTTCGACGCGACCCGCGGCCGGGCTGCAGTCAGGTCAGGTCATGCTCGAACGCGAACGCGGTGGCGGCGGATCGCGAAGACACGCCGAGCTTCGCGAACATGTTCTGCAGATGGCGCGCGACCGTGTGCTCGCTGATGAACAGCTCGGCCGCGATCTCGCGGTTGGTCTTGCCCGCAGCGACCAGACGAAGGACGTCGGCTTCGCGCGCGGTCAGGCCGCCGGGACGCGGCGGTTCGTCGGCGGCGATCGCGCGAGCGGCGTCATGCGCCTCGGGGACCGCTCCGAGCTGCTCGAGCGCCGTCGCCGCGGCTCGGATCGCCCGAACGCCGCCCTCGTCGTCGCCGCACGCGAGCAGCGCCCGTCCGAGCTGCGCGCGCGTGCGCGCCGCCTCGTACGGCAGCCTGAGGTCCTGCCACTTCGCGAACGCGTCGCGCGAGAGCGTCGCCGCGTCCTCCGCCCGGTCCGAGGCGAGCGCCACCGCGCCCCGGCTCGACAACTCCTCGGCCTCAAGGGCCGGCGTCGGGTACCGCGCCGCGAGCGTCTCGATGCCGTCGCCTGCACGGCGAGCGTCGTCGAGGTCACCCGCGACGAGCGCGAGCTCCAGCCGCGCGCGGAGGATCTGCGCCCGTCGGAGCGGCGAGAGCGTCGGCGCCGGCTCGTGGGCGAGCATCCGGCGCGCCGCGTCCAGCTTCCCCTCTGCGGCGCGGAGCAGCGCGAGCCCGGGTTGTGGCTCCGAGCCGAGATCGGACGCCGCACCGAACGCCTCCTCGGCTCCCGCCGCATCGCCGCGACGCCGGCGGATCTCGCCGAGGTGGTACAGCGCCGCGGCCGCCCCGCCCGGCGCGAACGATCGCACCTCCTCCACCGCCCGGAGCGCCTCGGCCTCCGCCTGCGCCCACGCGCCGCGAAGCGTCGCGAGCTCGGCGCGATTCACCCTGCACAGTCCCGGATAG
>JBKPTC010000050.1:0-12731 GCA_046735355.1 bacterium | reverse complement strand
CGAGCGCGTGGCGCCCGGAAGCTCGCGCTTGTTCCGCGGGTTCTTGTAGTGATCGAGGATGACTTCCTTGTAGATGTCGTCGAGCGCCATCGGTCCCCCTACAGGCCGAACACGTCCTGCGCCTTGGCGAGCGCCCCGATCAGTGCGTCGACCTCGTCGTCGGTGTTGTACACGTAGAAGCTCGCGCGCGCGGTGGCCGGCACCTCGAACCGGCGCATCACGAGCTGCGCGCAGTGGTGCCCGGCCCGGATCGCGATGCCCTCCTCGTTGAGGATCGTCGCGAGGTCGTGCGGATGCACGTCGCGGTACCAGAACGAGATCGCCCCACCCCGGATCGACGGGTCCTTGGGTCCGTACACCGTGGCGCCGGCCTCGAGCAGCTTGTCCAGCGCGTACGCCGTGATCTCCTCCTCGTGCGCCCGGACGTTCTGCATGCCCAGCGCCTGGAGATACTCGACCGCCGCGCCGAGCGCGACCTCCTGCGCGATGTTCATCGTGCCCGCCTCGAACTTGAACGGGACCTCGTTCCACGTCGAGTGATCCTTGTAGACCTCGCGGATCATCTCGCCGCCGCCGAACATCGGGTCCATGGCCTCGAGATGCTCGCGTTTGGCGTACAGACCGCCCGACGCGGTCGGACCGAGCATCTTGTGTCCGCTGAAGGCGAGGAAGTCGACGTCGAGATCCTGGACGTTCACGACGGCGTGCGGCACGAGCTGCGCCCCGTCCACCAGGATCAGAGCGCCCGCGGCGTGGGCCGCGTCCGCGAGCTGAGCGACCGGGTTGATCGTGCCGAGCGCGTTCGACATGCCGCTCACGCACAGCAGCTTGGTCCTCTCGGTGAGCAGCGATCCGAGCCGCGACAGGTCGAGGAGACCGTCGTCGGTCAGCGGGATGAAGTCGAGCTCGGCTCCCGTGTCGCGTGCGCACAGCTGCCACGGCACGAGGTCCGAATGGTGCTCCATCTCGGTCAGCAGGATCCGGTCGCCCTCGTGCAGGAACTTGCGGCCCCAGCCGTGCGCCACGAGGTTGATCGACTCAGTCGTGCCGCGGTTGAACACGATCGTCGCCGGCGCCGCCGCGCCGAGGAACGCCGCGACCTTGGCGCGCGCGCCCTCGTACAGCTCCGTCGACTCCTCGGCAAGCTGGTACAGGCCGCGGTGCGCGTTGGCGTTGTGGAGCTCGTAGTACTCGCGCTCGGCGTCGATGACCTGGCGTGGCTTCTGCGAGGTGGCCGCGCTGTCGAGGTACACCAGCGGCTTGTCGCCGATCCGCCGCCGCAGGATCGGGAAGTCCTCCCGGATCCGCTCGACGTCGAGCCCGCGACCCGCCTGCGTCACCGACATCGCGTCCGCGCCTCCCGCATGTCACTCGCCCCCGTCGGCACCGTCGCCCGTCTCCTTCGGGAGATCCAGGTCGGCCCGGATCCCCTCGTAGCCCTTCTCCTCGAGCTCGTGTGCCAGCTCTTTTCCGCCCGACTTCACGATACGGCCGTTCATCATCACGTGAACGAAGTCGGGGGTGATGTAGTTCAGGATCCGCTGGTAGTGCGTGATGAGGAGCACGCCGAGCTCGGGGCCGATGAGTTGCGCCACGCCCGTCGCGACCTGCCGAAGGGAGTCGATGTCGAGCCCGGAGTCGGTCTCGTCCAGGATCGCGATCTGCGGCTCGAGCACCGCGAGCTGAAGGATCTCGTTGCGCTTCTTCTCTCCGCCGGAGAAGCCCTGGTTGACGTACCGCTGGACCATCGAGTCGTCGACGCCCAGCAGATTCATCTTCTCCTTCATGTGCTTTCGGAACGCGAGCGCGCTGACCTGGTCGCCCTTGACGGATTGGTACGCCGTCCGCAGGAAGTTGACGACGGATACCCCGGGGATCTCGACCGGATACTGCATCGCGAGGAACAGCCCGCGCTGCGCCCGCTGGTCGGCCGGGAGCGAGAGGACGTCCTCGCCGTTGAACAGCACCCGCCCGCCGGTCACCTGGTAGCCGGGACGGCCCATCAGGACGCTCGCGAGCGTGGACTTGCCCGAGCCGTTCGGGCCCATCATCGCGTGGACCTCGCCCTGGCGGACGGTGAGGTCGATCCCTCGCAGGATCTCCTTGCCCTCCACGCTTGCCCGCAGATCACGCATCTCAAGCGTCGCCGTCGCGATCGCCGTGTCAGCCATCGTTCACCTCGTCGTTCTCGTCGTAGTCCACGAGGACGTCGTCGCCCTCGATCTTCACGTTCCACGCGCGCACCGGCTGCGTCGCCGGCAGCGTCGTCGGCCGCCCGGTGTCCAGATCGAACGTCGATCCGTGCTTCGGGCACTCGATCGTTCGGTCGTCCGCATCCACCTCGCCCTCGTCCAGGAAGTAATGCGCGTGCGAGCAGATCGCGTCGACCGCGCGGAAGCCCTCCTCGCCGAGGTTGACGACCGCGATCGGCCGGTGGTCGATCTCGAATCGCCGCGCCTCACCGGCCGGCACGTCGTGCACCGAGCAGATCCTCGTGAGATCCATCACGGACGTCCCATCAGGCCCGGGCGAGCTCCGCCTCGATCGCCGCCTCGACGCCGTCGCGTACCTCGGGGATGTCGATGCGATCCAGCACCTCGGCGAAGAACCCGCGGACGATCAGCCGCGTCGCCTCGTCGCGCGGGATGCCGCGCGACTGCAGGTAGAAGATCTCGTCCTCGTCGACGGGACCGACGCTGGCCGCGTGACCGCACCGCGTCGGGTCGTTCGTCAGGATCTCCAGGTTCGGCACCGAGTGCGCCTTGGCGTGGTCGGACAGCAGGATGTTGCGGTTGGTCTGGTACGCGTCGCAGCGGTGCGCACCGTGCTCGATGATCACCGTGCCCGTGTAGATCGCGTTCGAGTGGTCGCGCATCGCGCCCTTGTAGAGCAGGTCGCTCGAAGTCCGAGAGCCGATGTGGTCCTGGATCGAGCGGTGGTCGATGTGCTGCTGGCCGTCGCCGAAGTACACCCCGAGCAGCTCGCTGGACGCGCCGTCCTCGGCGAGGAGGCTCTCGACCTCCGTGCGCGCCAGCGAGCCGCCGAACGCCACGCCGAGCGACTTCACGTCGGCGTCGCGCGACAGCCGCATCCGCTGGACCGCGACGTGCGTCACACCGTCGCCGTAGTCCTGGAGGTTCACGTACCGGACCCGTGAGCCGGCGCCCGCGAAGATCTCGACGATCGCGTCGGAGAACGCGGTCACCGCCGGCGACGCGTACCGATCGATGAACGTCACCTCGGCGCCCTCGTCGGCGATGAGCAGCGTGCGCGGAAAGACGGCCGCACCCTGCGCGTCGACGTACGTGAGCGTCTGCAGCGGCGCCGCGATCTCGACGCCGGCCGGAACGTAGATGAACGTGCCCCCCGTCCGGAACGCGGCGTGCAGCGCCGTGAACGTCGTCCGGCCCGTCTCGACGAGCTGGTGCAGGTGCTTCTCGACGAGATCGGGGTGGCGCTCGGCCGCAGCGTCGAGGTCCCCGAACACGACGCCCCTCGCCTCGAGCCCCGGGTCGAGATGCGTGATCAGCACCTCGGAGTTTCGCTGGATCTGCAGGCCCGCGCGCTCGCCGATCGCCCCGGCCGCCGCCTGCACGTCCGCCGCGACGTCGTCGAGCGACGCGGCGCGTCCGCCCTCGGCGAACGGCACGAACGCACGGACGTCGAACGACTCGAGGTCCGTGTAGCGCCACTCCTCCGTCTGCTGGGACGGAACCGGAAGCGCGCGCCACTCCTCGAGCGCCTGCGCGCGGAGACCGCGAACGAACCCGGGCGAGGGCAGGCGCGCGATCGACGCCTCGTCGAACCCGGTGTCCTGCTTCTGTGTCAACGTCCGTTCCTTCCGAAGGAAGAGGGCAGACCCGCGGCCTGCCCTCTCGAACTGCTCGCCCCGGTCGCGGGCGCGGCTACCCGATGGCGCCCTCCATCTGGAGCTCGATCAAGCGGTTGAGCTCGACCGCGTACTCCATCGGAAGCTCGCGCGTGATGGGCTCGATGAAGCCATTCACGATCATGGCGCTCGCCTCTGCCTCGGACAGGCCGCGGCTCATGAGATAGAAGAGCTGGTCCTCCCCGATCCGCGAGACGCTCGCCTCGTGGCCGAGCTGCGCCGTCTCCTCCTCGACCTCGACGTACGGATACGTGTCGGACCGCGACTCCTCGTCGAGGATCAGCGCGTCGCAGCGGACGTTGGACTTCGCGTGGTGCGCGCCCGGCTCGACCCGGACGAGCCCACGGTAGCCGGTCCGACCGCCGTCCTTGCTGACTGACTTCGACGTCAGCACCGACGTGGTGTACGGCGCCGCGTGGATGGCCTTGCCGCCGGCGTCGGTGTGCATCCCCCTTCCGGCGAACGCGACGCTCAGCACCTCACCGCGCGCACCCTTGCCGAGCAGATAGATCGACGGGTACTTCATCGTGGTCTTCGACCCGATGTTGCCGTCGACCCACTCCATGACCGCATCCTCGTAGGCGGCCGCGCGCTTGGTCACGAGGTTGTAGACGTTGGTCGACCAGTTCTGGATCGTGGTGTACCGGACGCGCGCGCCCTTCTTCGCCACGATCTCGACGACCGCGGAGTGCAGCGAGTCGCTCGTGTAGATCGGCGCCGAGCAGCCCTCGACGTAGTGCACGTACGAGCCCTCGTCCGCGATGATCAGCGTCCGCTCGAACTGGCCCATGTTCTCCTGGTTGATGCGGAAGTAGGCCTGCAGCGGGATGTCGACGTGCACGCCCGGCGGCACGTAGATGAACGACCCACCCGACCACACCGCCGAGTTGAGCGCCGCGAACTTGTTGTCGTTGGGCGGGATGATCGTCCCGAAGTACTCCCTGACGAGATCCGGATGGTCGCGCAGCGCGCCGTCCATGTCGCTGAACAGCACGCCCATCGACTCCAGCTCGTCGCGGATCTTGTGATAGACGACCTCGGACTCGTACTGCGCCGAGACGCCGCCGAGGTACTTCTTCTCGGCCTCCGGGATGCCGAGCCGGTCCCACGTGCCCTTGATGTCATCCGGAAGGTCGTCCCAGGTCTTGGCCTGGCCCTCCGTCGGCCGGAGGTAGTAGTAGATGTCGTCGAAGTCGATCGTCGACAGGTCGGCGCCCCACCACGGCATGGGTCGCTGCCGGAAGTGCTTGAGCGACTTCAGCCGGAACTTCCGCATCCAGTCGGGCTCGCTCTTGATGGCCGAGATCTCCTCGACGACGCCTTCCGTCAGGCCCTTCTTCGGCTTGAAGACGGCGTGCTCGGGATCGTGCCAGCCGAACCGGTAGCCCTTCGACAGCTCGCGGAGATGTTCTTCCTGCGTAACGGCCACGTCGGATCCTTCCCCTTGGGGGTCTTCGGCCTCGTTCCGAGGATACCCACGGTGGATCCCCAAAGTCCACCTGAGCGGTAGGAATAACGCCGGGCGTGCCCGGCGTGTTCCGGCGGCCGCCGCCGCGACGATCGGGGCGAGACGGTCAGCGGCCCCGCGACCCGGCCGGGACGACCTCGCGCAGCTCGCCCGTCCCCACGTCGTAGACGAAGCCGGCGACGACCGCGTCGGCCGGCAGGAAACGATCCGCCCGGATCCGATCGACGTCGTCGCGGACGCTTTGGTCGAGGTCCGAGAACGGGAGGAACTCGAGGTCCGACGCGTCCGCGCCGGTCTCCTCGTGAAGCCGTGCGCGCAGCTCGTCGTCCGTGAACGTCGCCATCCCGCACTCGGTGTGATGGATCACGACGAACTCGCGCGTTCCGAGCAACCGGCTCGAGACGATCAGCGAGCGGATCGCGTCGTCGCTCGCCCGGCCGCCGGCGTTCCGGACGACGTGCGCGTCCCCCGGGGCGAGCCCACAGAACCGCATCGGTTCCAGCCGGGCGTCCATGCAGGTGAGGACGACGAGGCCGCGCGCAGGCGCGGCCTCGAGCGTCCGGGTGCCGAATCCGTCGGCGAACGAGCGGTTCGCCCGGACGATCCGGTCGGCCTCCTGCAACCTCAGCCCTTTTCGACGGGAGCGCCGACCAGGCTTCCGTACTCCGTCCACGAGCCGTCGTAGTTCTTGACGTTGTCGTATCCGAGCAGCTCTTGGAGCGCGAACCAGGTGTGGCTCGAACGCTCGCCGATCCGGCAGTACGCGATGACCTCCTTGTCGGCCGTGAGACCCTCCGCCTCGTACAGCGCCCGGAGCTCGTCGGCCGACTTGAAGGTTCCGTCCTCGTTGGCGGCCTTGGCCCATGGAACGTTCGCCGCGCCCGGAATGTGACCGGGGACCTGCGACTGCTCCTGCGGCAGGTGGTCGGGCGCGAGCTTCTCGCCACGGAACTCCTCCGGGGAGCGCACGTCGATCAGACCGACGCCCGTGCCGACCTTCGAGATGACCTCGTCGCGAAGGGAGCGGATCTCGGGCCGCTCGTCGCCGGAGATGGAGAAGCCGGTCGGCTGCGGGCTCGGCACGTCCTGGGTGAGCTCGCGGCTCTCGAGCTCCCACTTCTTCCGCCCGCCGTTCAGGAGCTTGACGTTTTCGAAGCCTCGCAGCTTCAGGATCCAGTACGCGTAGGCCGCGAACCAGTTGTTGTTGCCGCCGTACAACACGACGGTCGTCTCCGGTCCGACACCCGCTCGCGACAGGAGGTCGGACAGCTCGTCCTTGCCGACGTAGTCGCGACCGACCGCGGTGTGCAGGTCGGTGCTCCAGTTCCATCCGACGGCGCCTCGGATGTGTCCCTTGTCGTAGGCCGTCGTGTCCTCGTCGACCTCGACGACGCGGATGTTCGGGTCGTCGGCGTGCTCCTCGAGCCAATCCGTGTCGACGAGCGCGTCGGGGTTGGCGTACTCGGTCATCTCGGGTCCTCCTTGGGAAACGTGACGGCGATGGGACGCGGGTGGGGACGAAGCGGGTGGGGCCGGTGGGCCGCTCGGAGACGGTCCGGCTACCGGAGCCGCGCGGCGGCGGGACAGCAGAGGCGAGACGGGATCATCGCTCCCACCAGACCGCGTGCGCGCGTGCGGATCATCCAGGTCCTTCGGTGATTCCTACGTCCCGACTGGGATTTCGGCATGGTCCCATCGTTGCAGGTGCAACGTCAAGGCGCCCGGGCGAACCGCCTGCCTCAGAAGTACCCGAGCGCGGCTTTGGCCTCCTCGGACATCATCTCGGGGCTCCACGGCGGCCGCAGGACCATCTCGGCGTCGACGTCGCGGACACCCGGCAGCTGCTCGAGCACGGCCTGCATCTGTTGCTCGATGAGCGGACCGATGGGGCAACCCATCGTCGTGAGGGCGTACTGGACGTGCACCGCTCCCTCGTCGATCGCGACGTCGTAGACGAGGCCGAGATCGACGATGTTGATGCCGAGCTCGGGGTCGTATACCGCCTTCAGGGCCTCGAGGACGCGCTCGGTGCTGAGCGCATCGCCGTTGCCCGACGGCGCAGCCTCCTGGTCCTCATGCTGTACGTCGACCGAACCGACGTTCGTCGAGACTTCGTCCATCGGTGCTTCCCCCGTCCAATCGAACCTCTATCCTAGTGCCCGCCCGCACGAACGAACCCCTCGGAGCGCGTATGTCCATCCGCATCCTGATCGTCGACGACCACCCCGTGACCCGCGAGGGCCTGCACGCCGCCCTCGACGTCGAGGATGGTGTCGAGGTCATCGGCGAGGCCGGAAGCGGCGAGGAGGCCATCCAGGGGGCCGGCGACCTCAAGCCGGACGTCGTGTTCATGGATGTCCGCATGCCCGGGATGGGCGGCATCGAGGCCGCCCGCGCGATCCGCAACGCCTCCCCCGACACCAAGGTCATCTTGGTCACGGTGGACGAGTCGCGCGCCTCGATCTCCGAGGCGATCCAGGCGGGTGTGAGCGGCTACCTGCTCAAGGACACCTCGGCCGACGAGCTCGTGAACGCCGCGCGGCTCGCGGTCGAAGGCAAGGCCGTCATCCACCCCCTCCTCACGCGGGCGTTCATCGAAGAGGTGCAGACCGCGGACAAGAAGGGCGACGCGGCGGCCCTCTCGCGGCGAGAGAAGGAGATCCTTCAGAAGGTCGCGTACGGCGCGACGACCAAGGAGGTCGCGCACGATCTCGGGATCTCACCGCATACCGTCAAGACGCACCTCGAGCGGATCTTCGAGAAGCTCGGAGCCAACGATCGCGCGCAGGCCGTCGCGATCGCCATCCGCACGGGCCTCGTCGAGTAGCCCGTTCCGGCTCGGTCGAACGACCGGGTCGGGTCACCTCAACCGGGGATTCGTGCGCCCCGATACCTCTCGCAGATGTCGACGAGGGTGTTGCTGTGCGACACGGCCGAGGGCCTGGCGCAGCTGCAGTATGCGCTGCTCAAATCGGGCCAGGACCTGCAGACCGATGTCGTGACCGACGGCGTCCGCGCCGTCGAGGCTGCCGCGCGCACGCAGCCCGAGGTGGTCGTCGCCGAGATCGGGCTCGACGGGCTCGCCGGCGCGGAGCTGGTCCGCCGGCTGATCGCGACCGTCCCGGAGGCCCGCGTGATCTGCTGGACCACGCTGCCCTCGCCGTTCACGGCGGCCGAGATGCTCGGGGTCGGCGCGTCGGGATACCTCTTGAAGGAGGACGGACCCGATGCCGTCGTTCGGGCCGTGATGCCGGTGCTCGGTGGCAACGTCGTCATCAGCCCGCGCATCGCGGAGCAGATCGGCGCCCGCTTCGGCCAGGCGGTCCGGCACGAGCGCGAGATGGAGAGCGTGCTCGCCGACACGTCGGAGCAGCTCGACCTGCTCACGAGCGCCAAGGCCGAGCTCCTGGCCAACGTCTCGCACGAGCTCCGGACGCCGGTCACGGTGGCCAAGGGGATCGCGTACGTGCTCAAGAACCGCGGCATCCCCGACGAGGAGCGGGAGGAGTTCCTCGGCAAGCTCGACGGCTCGCTCGAGAAGCTCATGACCCTCGTCGACGAGCTGCTCACGATCGCCGAGCTCGACCGCGGAACCCTCCTGCTCCAGCTCGTCGACACCGATCTCGCGCCGATCGTTCGACACGTGGCCGACGACATGGCGGGCCGCTATCCCGCGGTGCGCATCGAGCAGGAGGTGCCCGAACGCCTTCCGGCCGTCGCCGACCAGGGGCGGATCGCCGAGGTGGTTCGCCAGCTCATCGACAACGCGTGCCGCTACTCGCCGCCGGACGGAGCCGTCCAGGTCCGCGCTCGAACGCTCGAGGAGGGCGTGGTGGTGGCCGTGACCGACCACGGCGAGGGGATGGGTCGGGAGCTCGCGATCCGGGCGTTCAACCAGCCGTTCTCGACCGGCGAGGAGATCCTCCGCAAGGAGCGCTCGGGCATCGGGCTCGGGCTTCACATGGCCCGCCAGCTGATCGTGCAGCACGGCGGCGTCATCTGGGCCGACCCGCTGCCGGCCGGCGGCACGCGCGTGTCGTTCTGCCTCCCCGTCGCGCCCGGGGAGCGGCTCACGGAGCCGCCCGCGATGACCAGCGAACCGGAGGCGCCGGCGCTGCGGCCGGTTCCGCCGCCCGTGTTCGAGGCGTCCTGAACCCGCCTGCTCCGAGCCCGTACCGGTCCGCCACGCCGAGATGGCGCCTCGAGGGGGCGGGGGCTATCCTCCTCGGCAAGGTCCGACAGGGTGCGCACGGTCACGGGTTGCCTGCTTCTCGCCCTCGTCGCCGCGGGATGCCGCGCAGCGACCGTTCCGACGACGCCGCCGCTCGGCGGGCACATCGCCATCCACGAGTCGCCCACGCCGTTCACCGGCATCACGGCCGGCGACGTCTCGGGATTGATCCCGGACGAATGGCGCGCACGCCCGGCCGATCCGGGCGGCGGGTTCGAGCAGGGATTCGTCGCGTCGCCGCCGCTCGAGGGCCCGCGCGGTCGCGTCGCCGAGGGCATGGCGGCCGTGTGGATCGACGGAACCCGCGTCGGCGTGCCGTCGGACTACTACTACCTGGCCGCCAAGCGCGCCGCCGTCGAGCGGTTGACTGGCGCGGCCGGATGCGACCGGCTCGACCGGGAGATCGTGGTGAACCACCGGCCGTCGTACGCCGACGGAACGCCGAACTCACCCGGCGACTACGTCGCGCTCGGCGAGGGCATCTGTGCGCGCTCCCCCGAGCCGACGCGGTTCAAGTACTTCGTCGCCGCGCCGGGCTACGGGCCGGTCCACCGCCTCGGGATCCCGGCCTCCGGGCTGTACGTCGTCGTTGCGATCGTGCCTGACTCGCCGCAGGCCTCCGCCATGCTCGACACGCTGGTGTTCGGCACCCACTTCGGGTCGGCCACGCTCGACGACTTCATCTCGGCGGCCAAGCGCGCCCGCTCGCTCTGATCCGCGTCGCGAACCGCGCCTGCCGCGGACGGCCTTCCGAGGGCCGGCGGTAACATGGCCGCTCGGATGTCCGATGCCTATGACGTAGTCGTCGTCGGCGCGGGAACGGGTGGCTACTCGTGTGCCCTCCGCGCCGCTCAGCTCGGCAAGCGCGTCGCGCTCGTCGAGCGCGACGAACGTCTAGGCGGCACGTGCCTGCTGCGCGGATGCATCCCGACGAAGGCGCTCCTGCAGTCGGCCGCGGTGATGGACACGGTCGATCGCGCGGACGAGTGGGGCATCAAGGCCTCGGGCGAGCCGGACTGGGACTCCGTCAAGACGTTCGAGCGCAAGATCGTCGACAAGCTCGTGTCCGGGCTGACCGGCGTGGTGCGGGCGCGCAAGATCGACGTCGTCCGCGGCACGGCTCGACTCGTCGACGACCCCGCGGTCGAGGTCGACGGTCGGCGGCTCGAGGCCGGCGACGTCGTGCTCGCGACCGGCTCGGCGCCGAAGCTGCTGCCGGGCATGTCCGTCGGTCGACGCGTCATCACGAGCGATCAGGCCCTCTTCTATGACGTCATCCCGTCGTCCGCGGTCGTGATCGGCGCGGGCGCCGTCGGGCTCGAGTTCGCGTCGTTCTACCGCTCGTTCGGTGCCGACGTGACGCTGATCGAGGCGCTCCCCCGCATCGCTCCGCTCGAGGACGAGGACATCGCCAAGGATCTGGCGCGACACTTCCGCAAGCGCGGGATCCAAAGCTTCGCCGGCGCCAAGGTGCAGGGCGTCGACGAGACGGACGACGACGTCAAGGTCGTGTACGACCCGGGCGGCGAGACCAAGACGGTCCGCGCGGACGTGTGCCTCATCGCGGTCGGGCGCGGACCCGTCACGACGGATCTCGGCCTGGAGCAGGCGGGCGTCGAGCTCGACCGCGGCTCCGTCAAGGTCGACGGCCAGCTGCGCTCGACCGTCCCGCACGTCTGGGCCGTCGGCGATGTGGCCGCCACGCCGCTGCAGCTCGCGCACGTGGCGTTCACCGAGGGCTATGCGGTCGCCGAGCGCATCGCCGGCCGGACGGTCCCCGACATCGACTACGCGGGGATCCCGCGGGTCACGTACTGCTCACCGGAGGTCGCCTCGGTCGGACTCACCCAGGCGCAGGCGATCGAGCGCGGACACGACGTCAAGACCGAGACGCTCAACTTCCAGGCGGTCGGCAAGGCGAACATCGTGGGTGAGAACGGCATCATCAAGATCGTCACCGAGGCCGACGGCGGGCCCGTGTTGGGTATCCATATGGTCGGGCCGCATGTGACGGATCTCGTCTCCGAGGCGATGCTCATCACCAACTGGGAGGCGACGCCCGAGGACGTGGCGGCGCTGTTCCACCCGCACCCGACCCTGTCCGAGGCGATCGGCGAGGCGTTCCTGGCGCTCGCCGGCAAGCCGCTGCACTCCGTGTAAGGGGATCCCGTGGCGACGAAGGTGTCCGAGAAGCAGAAGCCGGACCGCGCGACCGAGGACTGGCGCGTCGGCCTTTCCGACGACCAGCTCCGTGAGCTGCTGTACACGATGACGTTGTGCCGGTACTTCGACGAGCGCATGGAGGCGCTGTACCGGCAGGGACGGCTTCCCGGCGCGATCTATTCGGGTCGCGGCCAGGAGGGGACGCACGTCGGCGTCGCGTACGCGCTCGCCGACGACGACTCCCTGTTTCCGACGCACCGCGACCTGTCGGCGCAGCTGACCAAGGGTCTGGACCTGAAGCGCGTGATGGCGCAGTTCTGGGGCCGGATCGACGGCTACACACGCGGACGCGACGGCAACAGCCACATCGGCGACTGGTACGGCAACAAGACGTGGACCGTGATGTCGCACCTGCCGATCGCCTATCCGCCGGCGGCCGGCGCCGCGCTCGCGTACAAGCGCAAGGGTCAGCCGCACGTCGCCATGGCGATCTGCGGCGACGGCTCGACCTCCAACGGCCGGTGGCACGAGGCGCTCAACGTCTCGGCCGTCCACCAGCTCCCCGTCGTCTGGGTCGTCAACAACAACCAGTACGCGTACTCGACGCCGAACGCGCTCGAGATGCCGGTGCCGACGATCGCCGAGCGCGCCGCCGCCTACGGGATGCCGGGCGTCCGCGTCGACGCGCAGGACGTGCTCGACGTGTACCGGGTGGCGCACGAGGCCGTCGAGCGGGCGCGGTCGGGCGGCGGACCGACGCTCGTCGAATCCGTCTCGCTCCGGTGGCGCGGCCACGCGGGGCACGATCCGGCGAAGTACGTCCCGCGCGAGCTGCTCGAGGAGTACGTCGAGCACAAGGACCCGGTCAAGCGGTACGAACAGCTGCTCCTCGAGCGCCGGATCGTCGACGACGAGGAGATCAAGCGCGTGCACGAGCGCGTCGAGCGCGACTTCCAGGAGGGCTACGAGTTCGCGCAGCG
>JBKPTC010000049.1:0-17237 GCA_046735355.1 bacterium | reverse complement strand
CCCCCGAACCCCTTTCCTCTCGGGGGCTACCGCTCGCGCTTCGCGCTCGCTTCTTGAGCCCCCGAACCCCTTTCCTCTCGGGGGCTACCGCTCGCGCTTCGCGCTCGCTTCTTGAGCCCCCGAACCCCTTTCCTCTCGGGGGCTACCGCTCGCGCTTCGCGCTCGCTTCTTGAGCCCCCGAACCCCTCGATCATAGTCCGACCCCCACTGGCGCCACTCCACCCCATCACTTCGGGCCATTCGCGCGCGGGGCGGTCCACGCCGATACCTGAGGCACGATGGTCGTACAGCGCATCCGGGTGTTGATCGCCGACGACGAGCCGGACGTCCGGGGCGCGCTCGCCGAGTTGATCGGATACGAAGACGACCTCGACATCGTCGCGAGCGCCGGCGATCCGGACGAGGCCGCCTCGCTCGCCGCGTCGACGGCGCCAGATGTCGCGCTCGTCGACGTCAAGATGCCGAACGGTGGAGGCCCGCGCGCGGCGCGCGAGATCCTTCGGCGCTCGCCTCGCACGCGGGTCCTCGCGCTGTCGGCGTACGAGGACCGAGACACGGTGCTCGCGATGCTCGGAGCGGGCGCCGTCGGCTACCTGGTCAAGGGAACGCCCGCCGAGGACATCGTGGGGGCGATCGGACGCGCGGCGCGCGGCCAGACGAGCGTGTCGACGGAGGTAATGGCCGGCGTGGTCGACGAGCTCGCGACGCAGCTGCGGCGCGCCGAGCGGTCGACGCTCGAGCTCGAGGAGCGCCGCGAGCGGATCCGGAACCTCGTCGATCGCCGCGCCTTCTCGCTCGTGTACCAACCGATCCTGCGGCTCTCGAGTCGAGAGGTCGTCGGATTCGAAGCGCTCGCACGGTTCCCACAGGAGCCGGTCCGAACGCCCGACGTGTGGTTCCGCGAGGCCGCCGACGTCGGGCTCGATCTCGACCTGCAGGTCGCCGCGACGCGGATGGCGCTCGAGGGCCTCGACCTGCTGCCCGGGGACGCCTACGTCTCGCTGAACCTGTCGCACCGCGCGGCGATCTCCGAACGGCTGATCGAGGCCTTCGACGACGCGCCGCTTCGCCGGATCGTCGTCGAGATCACCGAGCACGAGCCGGTCGACGACTACGAGGCGCTCGCCTCGGCGCTCGAGCGGCTCCGCGGCCGTGGCGCGCGGATCGCGATCGACGACGCGGGCGCCGGGTTCGCCAGCCTCCGTCACACGCTGCGGCTCGATCCGGACGTCATCAAGCTCGACATCAGCCTGACGCGGGGCATCGACGGCGACCGCGGCAAGCGAGCGCTCGCCAAGGCGCTGATCTCGTTCGCGCAGGAGATGCGGATGGACATCGTGGCCGAAGGCATCGAGACGGAGGCCGAGCTCGAGACGTTGCTGGCGCTCGGCGCCGGGCTCGGCCAGGGGTTCTTCCTCGCGCGACCGGCACCGATCGACCGCTGGACGTCGCGTCCGGCTGGCGACGCGGACGGCCACGGACGGGTTGCTCAAGCGGTCATCCGCTCGGCCGATGGGACAACGTGATGGACAGGATCCGCGTGCTGATCGCCGAGGACGAGCCCGCCGTCCGCGACGCCATGGCGGACCTCGTCTCCTCCGACCCGTCGATGGACGTGATCGGCACGGCCGCCGACGCCGAGGAGGCCATCCAGCTCGCGCGGGCCGAGAAGCCCGACGTCGCGCTCGTCGACGTGAAGATGCCGGCGGGCGGGGGGCCGCGGGCGACGCGCGAGATCCGCCGCGACTCGCCGCAGACGCAGGTCGTCGCGCTGTCCGCGTACGAGGACCGGCGGACCGTGCTCGAGATGCTTCGCGCCGGCGTGGTCGGCTACGTCGTGAAGGGCACCTCGGCCGAGGAGATCCTGTACACGATCCGGCGCTCGATGCGCGGACAGGGAAGCCTCTCCGTCGAGATCACCGCCGACGTGATCCACGAGCTGGCCTCGCTGCTGGAGCGCTCCGAGGTCCTCACGAATGAGCTGCAGGAGCTCAACAGGACGAAGAGCGAGATGATCCAGATCCTCTCGCACGAGCTGTTCACGCCGATCACCACGATCCAGGGCTTCGCCATGACGATGTCGGAGCACGCCACGCAGCTCGCGCCCGAGGAGGTCCGCGAGCTCGTCCTCGGCGTCTCGACGGCGAACGCGCGCATCCGCCGGCTGATCGGAAACCTCGCGGCCGCCGCGCGGCTGGACCGCGAAGGCGTCGAGGTCGCGACGCGCCCCGTCGCCGCCCGTGAACTGATCGAGCGCGCGGTCGCGGAGTTCCCGCACGTCCGCGACCGCGTGACGCTGCCGTCCGACGCCGACCCGGACGTGCGCCTCTGGGCCGACATCGAGCTCGCCGTCCGCGCGCTCGTCGTGCTGCTGGAGAACGCGCTCGCGCTGTCGGAGGAGCACCCCGTCGAGGTCACGGTGCACCGCAGCGGCGTCGACGTCGAAGTCCGCGTGGCCGACCGTGGCCCGGGCGTTCCTCAGGACAAGGCCGACACGATCTTCGATGCGTTCACGCAGACCGACTCGAGCACGACGCGCCGGCATGAGGGGCTCGGGATCGGGCTGTACCTGGCGCAGCGGATCATGCGCGCGCACGCCGGTCGCATCGCCGTCGAGCCGCGTCCGGGCGGCGGCAGCATCTTCCTCCTCGCGTTCCCCGGCTTCGCCGAGCACGACGACTGACCCGGCGCGCCGAAGCCCTCGGCGGCGCGGTCAGGTCGTGCGGCGGTCCATCGCCCACGAGGAGCCGGCCGTGCCCTTCGTGAACGACTTCATCTCGGTCGCGACGGCGACCGCCTCGGCGTAGTGGGAGAACGAACGGCGCGCGGTCGACGCGATGCCGATCGAGATCGACAGAAACGGGAACTTCTGGATCTCGCCCCGCCGGTTGGTCACCTCGATGTAGCCGACGGCTCGATCCGCGTCGTCGTATTGGCCCACGGCGCCCGCGTCGAACCGCGCGATGACGGTCTGCGCGATCGTCTCCGCGAGCTCCGCCTGACACACCACGACGAAGTCGTCGCCGCCGACGTGCCCGACGAACGTCGACGGACCACCCACCTCGAGCGCGATGTCCTGGAGGAGTCGGGCGGTCCATTGGATCACCTGGTCGCCGCGCATGAATCCGTAGTGGTCGTTGAACGACTTGAAGTGGTCGAGGTCGACGTACAGGATCGCGAACGTGTCCCCCGCCTTGACGCGCGACTCGATCTCGCTCTCGATGCGGACGTTGCCCGGAAGCCCGGTGAGGGGCGACTGCGCACGCATCTCCTTCGCGCGCCGGAGCACGCCGTGGATCCGGGCGAGCACCTCGGGCGTGTCGAACGGCTTGACGATGTAGTCGTCGGCGCCGACGGAGAACCCCTCGAGCTTGTCGGCCGACAGCCCGCGCGCCGTGAGCATGATCACGCTGACGGTAGCTGTCCGGCTGTCCTGCCGGAGGCGGCGCGTGAGCTCGAAGCCGTCCATGTTCGGCATCATCACGTCGGCCAGGACGAGGTCCGGAAGCCACTCGCCGATCGCCTCGAGCGCCCGCTGGCCGTCGGACGCGAGCCGGACGTCGTACCCGGCGGCCCGGAGCTCGATCTCGAGCAATCGCGCGATGAACGGGTCGTCGTCGACGACGAGCACGCGCTCGCCGGCGACGGCGTCGAACCCGTCGCCCTCGATCCCCGCCACGGTCAGCTCCGCCTCCACCCCGAAGTCATCGGCAGGTCCCGGAGGCGATTTGAGCACGGGGGTACCGGCGGGCAGGTGGCCGTCCGAGGGCGTGCCTCGGGTGGCGGAACCGCTGGTCAGGCACGCCGCCGGTCCATCGCGAACGACGATCCGGCCTCGCGCTTCGCGTAGTTCTTGAGGTCGGTCGCGACCTCCACCGCCTCCGCGCGATGTTCGTACGGCCGGGCCTCGGTCGTCGCGATGCCGATCGAGATCGACAGCAGCGGAAACGTCCGCACGTTGCCTTGGCGATCCTCGCCCCGGATGCCGCCGCGGCGCCGGTCGTCCTCGTCGTACAGGTCCGGCGCGACATCGTCGAACCGCCGGATGACCTCGACGGCGACGGCCTCCGCGCGCTCCGGATCGGTGATTACGACGAAGTCGTCGCCGCCGATGTGCCCGACGAACGTTCCGGCGCCGGCCACGGCCTTCGCCGCGTCGCGGATCAGATGACCGGTCGCCCGGAGCGCCTCGTCGCCGCGGACGAACCCGTACCGGTCGCTGTACGCCTTGAAGTTGTCGAGGTCCAGGTACAGGACGGCGAACGGCTGGCGGAGATCCACCCGGGCCTGGATCTCGTCCTCGATCCTGACGTTGCCCGGAAGACCGGTGAGCGGCGACTGGGAGCGCATGTACTCGGCGCGGCGCAGGACGCCGGCGACGCGCGCGAGCAACTCCTCGTTGTCGAACGGCTTGACCACGTAGTCGTCGGCTCCGGCGGTGAGGCCGGTCAGCTTGTCGGCCTGCAGGCCGCGCGCGGTGACGAGGATGATGCTGACGGCCTCGGTCCTCGGATCGGCGCGCAGCCGGCGGACGAGCTCGAACCCGTCCATCCTCGGCATCATGACGTCGGCGAGGACGAGGTCCGGACAGCGCTCGAACGCCGCGGTCAGCGCCTGCTCGCCGTCGTGGGCGACGCGGACGACGTATCCGCTCGAGGACAGCTCCACGTCGAGCAAGCGCGCGAGGAACGCGTCGTCCTCGACGACCAGGACGTCGTACCTCGGAGCCGCATCCGGTGCCGCATCCAGGCCCATGGTTCCCTCATCGGCCGGCACGCCGTCGCAGGATAGTGCGGCTGTCGCCGCATAACCCGGAACCTGGGACGATAGGTCGATCGCTCCGGCCGGGCCGACGGCGCGGCCTCGGACGTGGGGGTGCACCCGTGGAGGTCCTCGATTCGTTCCTCGACGCGGTCGGGCGGACGCCGCTCGTTCGCCTGAACGCCGTCACCCGCGGGATCGCGCCGATCGTCCTGGCCAAGCTCGAGATGCTCAACCCGGGCGGCAGCGTGAAGGACCGGATCGGGCTGCCGATGATCGAGGCGGCTGAGCGCGCCGGCGCGCTCCGGCCGGGCGGCACGATCGTCGAGCCGACGTCCGGCAACACCGGCCACGGCCTCGCGATCGCGGCCGCCATCAAGGGCTATCGCTGCATCTTCGTGATGCCGGACAAGATGAGCCAGGAGAAGATCTCGCTCCTGCGCGCGTACGGCGCCGAGGTCATCATCACGCCGACCGCCGTTCCACCGGAGTCGCCCGAGTCGTACTACCGCGTCGCCGACCGGCTCACCGAGGAGATCCCGGGCGCGTTCCAGCCGAACCAGTACTTCAACCAGGCCAACCCCGAGGCGCAC
This sequence comes from bacterium, assembly GCA_046735355.1. Taxonomy (GTDB): domain Bacteria; phylum Actinomycetota; class UBA4738; order UBA4738; family HRBIN12; genus DATAEU01. Next base: position 11,883 of record JBKPTC010000049.1, on the reverse strand, counting down.
TATCGGACCACCGGCCCGGAGATCTGGGAGCAGACCAACGGCCGGATCGACGTGTTCGTCTGCGGCGTCGGCACCGGCGGAACGATCACCGGCACCGCGCGGTACCTCAAGGAGCGCAAGCCGGACCTGCTCGTCGTCGGCGCGGATCCCGAGGGGTCGCTGTACTCCGGTGACGAGGTGCACCCGTACCTGACGGAGGGCATCGGCGAGGACTTCTGGCCCGAGACGTTCGATCCGGACGTCGTCGACCGGTGGGTGCGCGTTCCGGATCGCGAGTCGTTCCGAGTCGCGCGCGCGATCACGCGACAGGAAGGCATCCTCGTCGGCGAGTCGTGCGGCACCGCCGTGTACGCCGCCCTCGAGGTCGCGCGGGAGCTCGACGAGGACAAGGTCGTCGTCGTGATCCTGCCGGACACCGGCCGGAACTACCTGTCGAAGCTGTACTCGGACACGTGGCTGCTCCAGTACGGGATGCTCGAGCGCCCGGAGGTCGTCCGCGTCGAGGAGGTGCTCTCGGCCAAGCACGGCGAGGTGCCGACGCTCGTCACCGTCGCGGCGCACGACAAGGTTCGCCAGGCCGTCGACGTGCTGCAGGAGTACTCGATCTCGCAGGCGCCCGTCGTGCGCGAGACCGGATCGCTCGACGTGGCGCAGGTCGTCGGCTCGATCCGAGAGAACGCGCTGCTCGACCGGTTGTTCCGTGACCCGGACGCGCTTCAGGCCGACGTCGCGGAGGTGATGGGCCCGCCCGTCGGCATGGTCGAGCACGACCAGCCCGTCGAGGTCGCGTTCGAGGCGCTCCAGAGCGGACCCGCCGTGCTGGTCGTCAAGGGCGGCCAGGTGCTCGGCGTGCTGACACGGAGCGACCTGCTCGAGTTCCTGGCACACCGGAAGACCGCGTAACGGCGGTGCGTGCGCTCGGGATCGACGTCGGCGTGCGCCGGGGCCTCGACCTCGTGCTGCTCGACGAGCACCGAACGATCCTCGACACGCAACGTCGCGTCGGCGTGGACGACGTCGCGGCGATGGTGGCGGACGCGGGAGCGGACGTCGTGGCGGTCGACGCGCCGCCGAGCTGGGCGCTGTCCGGTCGCTCGCGCCTGACCGAACGCGAGCTGCGGCTGTTCGGCCTGCAGTCGTTCAACACGCCGTCCGACCGGCGGATGGCCGACCATCCGTTCTACGGATGGATGACCGTCGGCTTCCGCGTGTTCGAGGCGATCGCCGACCGATATCCGCGCTACCGCGGAACCGGTTCGGTGAAGGGAACCGCGATCGAATGCTTCCCGCACGCGACGGCGGTCGTGCTGGCCGGCTTCCTCCCACCCGAGGGCATCGGCAAGCGCGAATGGCGCCGAGCGATCCTTCGCGGCGAGCGCGTCGACGTGCGTGCGCTGCGATCGCTCGATCAGCTCGACGCGGCGCTCGCGGCGCTGACGGGGCTGTACGCGCTCGAGCGTCGTTTCAGCGCCCCCGGCGATCCGCGCGAGGGGCAGATCGTGGTGCCCTCGGCGGTGCTGCCGGCCCACCCGTACCGCCGCGGGCCGCGGCCGCCGGCCGAGGCGCTGCAGCCGACGCTGCCCGGACTTTCGCGGTGCGGCTGCGGCGATCCCGACTGCCGGGCGCTGACGGCGCGCGAGTTCGCGCCGGGCCACGACGCCAAACGGAAGTCCGGCCTGTGGAAGCTCGTACGCGCCGGCGCCTCGGCGTCCGAGGAGCTGGCACGGCGCCGATGGGAGCTGCCACCCGAGGCGCGATGACCGCGCGCCACCCGATACCGACGAGCGAGGACACATGAGGTTCGAGACGCGAGCGATCCACGCGGGCCAGGAGCCCGAGGAGACCTTCGGCGCGGTCAACGTGCCGATCTATCAGACGTCGACGTACGCCCAGCCGCGCGTCGGCCGGCCGAAGCGGTTCGACTACGCGCGCGGCGGCAACCCGACGCGCGAGGCGCTCCAGGTGGCGATCGCCTCGCTCGAGGGCGGCGAGCACGGGCTGTGCTTCGCCTCGGGCATGGGCGCGGAGACGACCCTGCTCCTGACGCTCTCGCCCGGCGACCACGTCGTGCTGGGCGACGACGTCTACGGCGGCACGTACCGGTTGCTCGCTCGTGTGCTCTCGGGGTGGGGCGTCGCGTTCGAGACGGTCGACCTCACCGACGGCGACGCGGTCCGGGCGGCGATGCGCGACGAGACTCGGTTCGTGTGGGTCGAGACGCCGACGAATCCGCTCCTGAAGATCGTCGACATCCGCGCCGTCTGCGACGTCGCGCACGATGCGGGCGCACGGGTCGTCGTCGACAACACGTTCGCGACGCCGTACCTCCAGCGGCCGCTCGAGCTCGGCGCGGACGTGGTGGTGCACTCGGTGACCAAGTACCTCGCTGGGCACTCGGACCTCGTGCTCGGCGCGATCGTCACCGACGACGACGAGCTCCGAGATCGGCTCGCGTTCCTGCAGAACGCGGTCGGCGCCGTGCCGGGCCCGATGGACTGCTACCTCGCGCTCCGCGGCGTGAAGACGCTGGCCGTTCGGATGGAGGCGCACTGCCGCGGGGCGGCGGCCGTGGCCGCAGTCCTGCAGGACCATCCGAAGGTCGCGCGTGTTCGCTATCCCGGGCTGCCGCACGACCCGGGGCACCGGGTCGCGTCGGAGCAGATGGACGGGTTCGGCGGGATGGTGTCGTTCGAGGTGGGCTCCGCCGAGCAGGCGCGCGCCGTGGTCGAGGGCACCGAGCTGTTCTTCCTGGCCGAGTCGCTCGGCGGCGTGGAATCGCTGATCGAGCTACCGGGGCCGATGACCCACGCGAGCGTCGCCGGCTCGCCGCTCGAGGTGCCCGACGCGCTGATCCGGCTCTCCGTCGGGCTCGAGCACCCGGACGACCTGCTCGAGGATCTCGAGCAGGCGCTCGGCTGATCGCCTCGCCTCGACCGTACGCTGACCGCGTGGGGCGCATCGGCACGGCGTCGGGGACCGTCGGGGTCCTCGCGTTCGCCGTCGCGATCGTCGCGGCGGCCGTCCTGTTCGTCGCGGCGATCGTCGCGCCGGTCGCGCGCGCGCAGACCGGAACGATGTCGTTCGCGCCGATCGTCCGCGACGCGGCGTTCCCGACGAACCTCGCCGTGGCGCCGGACGGCCGCGCGTTCTTCGCGGAGAAGGAGACCGGGCGGATCCGCGTCCTGACGGCGACGGGCGCCGTGCAGCCGCGTCCGTTCGCGACGCTCCCGGTCGTTCCGGGCGGCGAGACCGGCCTGCTCGGCCTCGCGCTGCATCCGGACTTCGAACGTCAACCGTGGGTCTACGCGTACTACTCGGATCGCCGCGACGGCCGCAACCATCTCGTCCGCATCGCGGCCGACGCGAGCACCGGCGGTCCGCCGCAGAACCTGCTGACGCTGCTGCCGACCGCCAGCGGTTACCACAACGGCGGCGACCTCGCGTTCGCGCCCGACGGAACGCTGTTCGTCGCCGTCGGCGAGGGGCACGTCGCCGAGCGCGCACAGGATGGCTCGAGCCTCGGCGGCAAGATCCTGCACCTGAACGACGACGGCTCGGCCGCGTCCGACGACGTCTCGCCGGACTCGCCGGTCTACGCGCTCGGCATCCGCAACTCCTTCGGGCTCTGCGTCGGCTCGGACGGCGCGCTGTGGGAGACCGAGAACGGGCCGAGCGAGTGGGACGAGGTGAATCGGATCGAGCCGGGCGGGAACTACGGCTGGCCGACGCATCTCGGGCCGGGCGAGGCCGACGGGTTCATCGGCCCGATGTTCGCCTGGCGGGACGTCGTCGTGCCGACCGGCTGCGTCGCCGAGCCCGACGGCTCGCTGCTCGTGGGCGACTTCCACGGCGATCTGCACCGGATCACGTTTCCGGCCGGCGCGGCTCCTCGCGACGAGGTCGTCGCGACGTTCCCGCAGGGGATCACGGACGTCGAGCGCACGTCCCGCGGCCGGCTGTTCGTCGCGACGGCGAGCGGGATCTACGTTCGAACGGCCGCCGGATCGAACGGCCCGCGCCTCACACCGACGAGCATCGCGGTGTTCGTCGGGCTCCTCGCCCTGCTGTACCTTGCCCGGCGTCGGCTCGATCGCCGGTAGGCGCGTCAGCTCTTCGGCCGCTTGAGGTACGCGACGGTCGACGTTCCACCCATCGGGTTGGACAGCTGGACGACGCCGACCAGCTCCCAGCCGTCCTCGCCGAACGTGTTGAGGATCTCGCCCGGATTGTGCTCGAGGAGCGGCGCCACGAAGTACTCCCACCGTTGCACGTGCTCAGCCCTCCAGTCGTCGTCGTCCGCGGTCAGGACCGGTCGAGCCGGCTCCGCTCGCGGCGGATGCAGGTTCCCATGATGACGGTCATCCCCGCGTCCTCGCCGATGCGGCGCGCCTCGTCGTTCACGATCTCGTCCTGGAGCCAGAGCACCTTCGCGCCTCGCTCGGCCGCCTCTCGGGCGATGCCGGGTGTGAACTCGGCGCGCCGGAAGACGTCGACGACGTCGATCGAGACGTCCTCGGGGACGTCGAGCAGAGACGCATACGCCCGCTCTCCAAGCACCTCCGACTCGTTCGGGTTGACGGGGATCACGCGGTAGCCCTTTGCCTTCAGGAACGCCGCGACCGAATGCGAGTCGCGGTCTGGCCGCGCCGACAACCCGACGACCGCGATCGTCCGCGCGTCGCCGAGGATCGAGCGCAGCTCCTCGTCGCTCGGAAGGTACGGCTGCAGCTCGGCGGTGCTCATTCCGTGTCTCCTCTCGTCGGTGCGGCTGCTCCGGCGCGGATCGTCTCGAGCAGGTCGTGCAGGATCTTGGCGGTCGCGCCCCAGATCGTCGCGTCCGGCATCTCGTAGGCGTACCCGCGGTACACGCGTCCGTCCCGCGCGAACTCGACCTCGGCCTCGGCGGCATCGAGCGCCTCCACCGCGAACTCGAGCACCTCGTCGATCTCGGCGGCGTTCGGCCGGAACGCTCGGCGCCGCTCGAGCGCGCCGACGAACGGCACGATGAGGATGCCGGACACGAAGGTGTGGACGGCCGGAAGCGCGCCCACCACATCGACCCAGCGCGGGTCGAGGCCGAGCTCCTCGCGCGTCTCCCGGAGCGCGGTCGCGCGGAGCCCCTCGTCCTCCTCGTGCTCGAGACCCCCCGGAAACGAGATCTCGCCGGCGTGACGCGACAGATGCGGCGTCCGGCGCGTGAACACGATCGTGGCGCCTCCGTCGAGGACGAGTGGCACGAGGACGCCGGCCAGCCGCGTGCCGGGCGGCGGAACGGGCCGCCGGTCGCCGCGCAGCCGACCGCGGAGCACGGCGACGTCGACGGTAACGGACACACGGCCATCGTAGACGCGGTCCGGCCGAGGCCCGTCCGTTGAAGGCCCCGTGTGGAGGATCGTCGCCGTGGCGCTTGCGGCGGCTCACCGCGCTGCCGCGGGTATCCTGGACGAACGATGCCGAACGACACCGCGACACCCATCACGGTCACGGAGAAGGCCGCCCGCCGGATCCGCGCACTCGCGGAGAAAGAGGGCCGTGCACAGCCCGTCCTCCGCGTCCGAGTCGTCGCGGGCGGGTGCTCGGGGTTCTCCTACGAGCTCGGGTTCGCCGACGCGGTCGAGCCCGACGACGCGGTGGTCGAGCGCGAGGGTGTGCGCGTGCTGATCGATCCGCGCAGCGCGCCGATCGTCGCCGGCAGCACGCTCGAGTTCAACGACGCCCTGCTCGGCGGCGGCCTGAAGATGCTCAACCCGCAGGCCAAGCACGAGTGCGCGTGCGGCGACTCGTTCTCGATCTGACCACCCCGGCGAGCCGGCCCGCTACGAGATCTCGATCGTGAGGGTGCGGCCCGCCGTGGCCCGGATCGTGGTCGGGTCGAACGAGAAGTCCTTGATGGTCATCTGCACGTCGCGGACCCGCCAGCGGGGTTCGCGCGCCGTCCACCTATACTCCCGGCCATGACCGTCACCGACGGGAAGACGCAGTGGCGTCACCTGTACGACGAGGTCGTCACGACAGGTCTGTGCACCGGTTGCACGGCGTGCATCGTCGCGTGTCCCTTCCACGTCCTCGGCTACGAGGACTACAAGCCCGTGCAGCTGCAGGAGGACGGACCCGACGTCTGCGCGCACGGCGACCGCGGGTGCTCGCTCTGCACGCTCGCCTGTCCTCGGTTCCGTGAATGGGAGTCGGACATCGACACCCTGCTCTTCGGCCGCACGAGAAGGCCCGAGGACGTGATCGGTCAGTACGACGACATCGTGCTGTCGCGCGCGACGGACCCCGAGGCGCTGATGCACGGGCAGGACGGCGGCGTCGTCTCGGCGCTGCTCGTGTGGGGACTCGAGCGCGGCGATATCGACGGCGTATGCACGTCGAAGCTGTCCGAGGAACGGCCGTGGGACTGCGAGCCCGCCGTCGTCACGGATCGCGAGGGGGTGCTCGCGGCGGCCGGGTCGCGTTACACGTACTCGGCTAACCCGCTCGCGATGGTGAAGGCCGCGCAGATGGGACTGTCGAAGCTCGCGCTCGTCGGGATGTCGTGTCAGGCGAGCGCGCCCGGCTCGATGCAGGCGCGCCGCGTCAACAAGTGGGCGAAGAAGGTCAGCTGGACGTTGGGTCTGCTGTGCTCGAAGTCGTTCACGTACGAGGGGCTCATGGTGGAGATCGCGCAGCGCGAGCTCGGTCTGTCGCTCGACGAGATCGTCCGCGTCAACATCAAGGGGAAGCTCCTCTTCTACACGCAGGACGGCGAGGAGATCACGTACTCGCTGAAGAAGTCACATCGCTACACGCGACCCGGCTGCCTGAAGTGCCCGGACTTCGCCGCGGAGCACGCGGACATCTCGTTCGGAGGGCTCGGGCAGAGCGACGGATGGACGCTCACGATCGTCCGGACGCCGAAGGGACGGGACATCTGGAACCGCGCCGTCGCGGACGGCGTCGTCGAGTGGCGCCCCGGCTCCGAGGACCCCCACGCGGTCGAGACGCTGTTCAAGCTCGCGGCGAAGTCCCGCGAGCGCTGGCCGCTCGACGACGTCGACGAGACGGACCGCGGCCCCGGTCTCGCCCCGCTCGAGCCGGCACCGACCGCCTGACGGCTCGGTCCCGCCGCGGCCCGCTGCGATCGGCCGAAGCCCGGAACGCCGAACGCCTCCGGCGCTCGCCGGAGGCGTCGGACGGATCGCGCTGGACGAACGATCAGCCCGCGGGCGCCCAGTTCGCGACGACCGGATGATCGGCGGCGCTCGGACCGACCTGCGCGGCCCCTCCTGGCGACCCGATCCCGCTCACGGCGTCCGTGAAGAACTCGGCGTTGACCGGCGTGAACTGCTTCCATTCGGCCGGAACGTCGTCCTCGTAGAAGATCGCCGTCACCGGGCAGACCGGCTCGCAGGCGCCGCAGTCGACGCACTCGTCCGGCTGGATGTAGAGCATTCGGCCGCCCTCGTAGATGCAGTCGACCGGGCACTCGTCGACGCAGGCTCGGTCCTTCACGTCGATGCACGGTTCGCAGATCGTGTAGGTCATCGCTTCCCCTTCGCCGTCGAGCTCTCGTGTGCCTGCCTCGCCGGCACACAGCCGATTCGGCAGGTTTCCACGGTGCGGACCTTGCAAATGGCGAGTCTACACGCCGAGCGCCGATGACCCCGGCACGACTACGCCTCGACGGCCGGACGCGGGGCGAGCGCGAACACCGTGGCCAGGATCGAGGACGTCGGATCCAGCACGGCGACCGGATACACGACGACGACGTCCGCACCGGCCGATCGGTACGCGTCGAGGCGCTCGGCGGCGTCCTCGCGCGAGCCGGTGACGGTCACGGCCCGTACGAGCGCCTCGGGAACCTCCTGTAGACGTCCCGCGCGGAACGCGTCAGCCGCGGCGGCCCCCTCCGGTCCGAGTCCCATCGCCGTGAACTGGCGCGCGTACGGCGGATACGACGCGTACGAACCCGCGAACCGGCGAAGCGCCGGCAGCGCGTGATCGGGCTCCTGTCCCACGACGGCGCGCACGTACACCGCGATCGTCACATCGGCGGGGTTCCGGCCCGCGGACCGCGCCGCCTCGTCGACCGCCGCGCGGGCCTCGCGAACGCGCTCGGGCGTGCACCAGTTCAGGATGACGCCGTCGGCGACGGCCCCGCCGAGCTCGACCGATCGCGGGCCGAGCGCGGCGATCCAGACCGGAACCGGACGCTCGACCTGGAGGCCGAGCGCGAACCGCTCGCCGCGGCGCTCCTCGTCGATCGCACCGCCGCCGAACAGCGTCCGAAGGTCCGACGCGTACGCCCGGAGCCGCTCGAGCGCGCCCGGACCGGACGGTCCCGTGCCGATCCCGAGGATCATCCGTCCGCCCGAGACGTCCTGCACGGTCGCCGCGGCCATCGCGGTCACGCCGACACGTCGCGCGACCGTCGTGACGACGCCGGTCGCCAGCCCGATCGTCGACGTCCGCTGGGCGAGCGCCGCGAGCGTCGAGAACGTCTCGCGCGCGCCGACCTCCGGAAGGAACAGCGTCTCGTAGCCCGTCTCTTCGGCCGTCCGCACGACCTCGACGAGGTCGTCCCAGGGCAGCGCGTCACGGAGGGCGAGCGCGGTTCGCCCGGTCGATCCCGTCGACATCGCTACCATCGTCGCACGTGACGGCCATCCGCTTCACGACCGAGGACCGCGTCTCGCTCGAGGCCGAGCTCCGCGTTCCGGAGGACCCGGTCGGCGCGGCCGTCGTCTGTCACGCGCATCCGCGGCACGGCGGCAGCAAGGACCATCCGATCCTGTGGGCGCTCCGGACCGAGCTCTCGGCGCGGGCGTTCTGCGTGCTCGGGTTCAACTTCCGCGGCGTGATGGGGTCCGCCGGAAGCTACGGGGGCGGCAGGACCGAGGTCCGCGATGTGGGCGCCGCGATCGACCGCGTCCTGCGAGAGACCAATCGTCCGCTCCTCGTGTGCGGGTGGTCGTTCGGGGCGAACGTCGCGCTCCGCGAGGCCGTCGCAGACGATCGCGTGGCGGCGCTCGCCCTGATCGGCCTTCCCCTCGAGCCTCGGGACGTGGAGCTTCCCGACGTACCGAGCGCATCCGAGCTCCGGACGCTGCGCCGCCCCGTCCTGCTCCTGGCCGGCGAGGGCGACGTCTACGCGCCGCGGCCGAGGCTCGAGGCGCTCGCGACGCAGCTGCCGTCGGCCGAGGTGGCGATCGTGCCGGGCACCGATCACTTCCTGTGGCGGCGCGAGAAGGAGGCCGCCGGCGTCGTCGGGACCTTCGCCGCGCGCGCGCTCGGGCTCGATCAGGTCCCCTCGTCCGACAGATAGCGCCGGCGGACGTTGTAGTTCGCGATCGCGAGCCCGGCGGCCAGCGCCATCACGACGACGAACACCGGCCATCCGGCGAGGCCGAGCGCGAGCAGCACCTTCGCGAGCGCGAAGAGGACCGCGTACTCGACCAGCTGCAACGCGAACCAGCCCGGATACGAGCGCAGGAACCGCCTCACGGCCCATCCTCGCCGTCGGGCCGCGGCCGCCGATCGTCGCGCGACCGGCTGCGCATCAGGCCACCGCCCACCCACAGGAACGGCAGAAAGACGAACGTGAAGCCGAAGAGCTTCGGGAAGACGAACAGCCCCACGAACACGAACGCCGCGGAGACGATGAGCCAGAAGCCGGGGTGTCCCCACCACGGTCGAGCCCGGCGCCCGCGCACGAGGTCCACGTCGCCTCCGTAGCGGTGCCCCAGACGCATCGCCATCGCGAGCCCACCAGCGACGACCGCGAATCCGGCGAGGATGAGCAGCAGCGTCTTGCCGTCCACGCGACCAGCGTAGCCGTCCCGCCGCGAACCACTCGGGCGGGCGGCGTCTTCATGGAACCTTCACCGCCGCGGCATGACGATCGACGAACCGAGCGTCCGCTCGGCGCCGTCGAACGGCCCATCGAACAGAAGGAGGTCCGGATGTCGGACGTCAAGAGGCAAACCCGAGCCGCCGCGGCCGTCGCGCTCGGCCTCGGCATGCTCGCGGCCGCCCCGGCCGCCCACGCGGGCGACGGCTCCGGCGCCTGCGACACGTATCACCCGGACGTTCCGGCTCCGTCGTCGTTCGTCGCCGCGGTCGACAACCCCTACTTCCCGCTGCCGGTCGGTCGGACGCTCGTGTACCGCGGGACATCGGACGGCGAGCGGCAGATCGACCGAGAGCACGTGACGCCGAAGACGAAGACGATCCAGGGCGTGAACGCGACCGTGGTGCACGACGTGGTGCTCACGAACGGACGCACCGAGGAGATCACGAACGACTGGTACGCGCAGGACGACCAGGGGAACGTCTGGTACCTGGGTGAGGCGACGCGCGTCCGCCTCGGAAACGGCCACGTCGATCGGTCCGGCTCATGGACGTGGGGCGCGGACGGAGCCCAGCCCGGGCTGATCATGGAGGCCCATCCGCAACCGCCGGACGCGTATCGACAGGAGTGTCTGAACGGCGAGGCCGAGGACATGGCGTGGATCGTCGACCGCGGCGGCCGATTGAAGGTTCCGTACGGCCGCGTTCGGCACGTGATCCGATCGTTCGAGTTCGCGCGGATCGAGCCGAACGTCGTCTCCGAGAAAGGGTACGCGCCCGGGATCGGCATCGTGGTCGAGCGCGACCTGCACGGCGGGGACGAGTTCTTCGAGCTCGTCCGTGTTCGCGGCTAGCGGGTCCACGCGTGCCACACTGACCCCCGACCGCGGAGGAGAAGGTGCGGCTGCTCGTCGTCGAGGACCACCCGGACATGGCCGAGCTGATCGCGCAGCGGATGCGCGAGGACGGGCTCGCGGTCGACGTGGCCGCGACGGGCGAGGACGGCGTGTGGATGGCGACCGAGCACGACTACGACGCCGCCGTGGTGGACGTCCTGCTCCCCGGCATCGACGGCATCGAGGCGTGCCGCCGGCTTCGCGCGGCGGAACGGTGGGTCCCGATCCTGCTCCTGACGGCCCGCGACGCGGTCGAGGACCGTGTTCGCGGCCTGGACGCAGGCGCCGACGACTACCTCACCAAGCCGTTCTCCTTCGCGGAGCTCCTCGCGCGCGTGCGGGCGCTCGTGCGGCGCGGACCATCGGATCGCCCGACCGTGCTCCGCGCCGGCGACCTCGCCCTCGATCCCGCGGCGCACACGGTCGTCCGGGCGACCACGCCGATCGAGCTGACGCCGAAGGAGTTCGCGCTGCTCGAGTTCCTGATGCGCCGCGCCGGCCAGGCGGTCTCACGGACCGCGCTGATCGAGCACGTCTGGGACTTCGCGTTCGACGGCGACTCGAACATCGTCGACGTCTTCGTCGGAACGCTCCGCGCGAAGATCGACCGGCCGTTCGGAGCCGACTCGATCGAGACGGTGCGCGGCGTCGGATATCGGCTGCGCTCCTCGTGAGTCGGTTCGGCATCCGCGCGCGCATCACTGCGGCCGTCGCCGTTGCGACCGCCGTGCTGTTGCTGGGCGTCGGCGTCTTCGTGTACGCGCGCACCGGCGCCGACCTCCTCGAGTCCGTCGACGCCGGCCTCCGCTCACGGGCGGACGTCATCGTCACGCAGGTCCGCTCGGGAGCCTCGATCACGGTGCCGCGGCCCGAGCTGATCGAGTCGGACGAGGCGTTCGTGCAGATCGTGGATCGCGACGGTGCGGTGCTGCGGTCGAGCGGGATCGTCGCCGGCGCGCCGCTCCTGCCTCCGTCCGCGGTCGGCGACGTGAGGCGGGCTCGGCTGTTCGACCGTCGGATCGCGGGGATCGACGACGTCAGCCGGATCCTCGCGGTTCCGGTCTCGGCGGCGACGACCGGCGACGTCGTCCTGGTCGGCGCCTCCCTACAGGACCGCCGGGATCAGCTGCTCCAGCTCGGTTGGACGCTCGGGATC
>JBKPTC010000048.1:0-6103 GCA_046735355.1 bacterium | reverse complement strand
GTGGACGACCTCGCGCCGTCGGGACCGCGCGGGATCCGGAGCCACCTGCGCGAGCTCGTCGACGGACGGGTCACCACGGGCGTCGTCAAGCTGGTCGTCGCCACGGCGGCCTCGATCGGCGTCGTCGCGTTCCAGCCGGCGCGGCCGTGGTGGGTTGCGGTGGCCGGCGTGGTTCTCGTGGCGGCGGCGACCAACGTGTGGAACGGGCTGGACGTCCGGCCCGGACGCGCGTTGAAGGCGTTCGTGCCGGTCGGCCTGCTGTTCGTCGCGCTCGCGGACGTCGCGTTGGCGCCGGCCGTGCTCGGCGTCGCGGTCGGCGCGCTCGTGGTCCTCCCGTACGACCTCAACGAACGCGCGATGCTCGGGGACGGCGGTGCGAATCTGCTCGGCTTCGCGGCCGGGCTCGGCGCGTACGTCCTGTTGCCGGGGTGGATGGTTCCGGCGGCGGGCGCGGTCGCGGTCGGTCTGAACGTCGTCGCCGAGACCCGGACGCTGTCCTGGGCGATCGATGCGACGCCGCTGCTGCGGTGGCTCGATCGGCTCGGGCGCGTGGCGCATGCGCGCGACGCCTGAAGGTTCGGACGGAGATCTCGGCGAAAAAGTTCGACATCCACCGCCGAACCGACCGGGGTTCGTCCGACCCCCTGCTAGCATGGCTTCCCGAGGTGCAGAAGCAGCCAAAGTTCATCTTCGTTACCGGCGGGGTCGCCTCGGGACTCGGCAAGGGCATCACCACCGCCTCGCTCGGCCGTCTCTTCAAGGCTCGGGGCCTTCGCGTGGCCCTCCAGAAGCTCGACCCGTACGTCAACGTCGACCCCGGAACGATGAATCCGTTCGAGCACGGCGAGGTCTTCGTGCTCGACGACGGCGCCGAGACGGATCTCGACCTCGGCCACTACGAGCGCTTCGTCGACGAGAACCTGCACCGCGGCTCCAACGTCACGACGGGCGCCGTGTACTCCGCCGTCATCTCGAAGGAGCGGCGCGGCGACTACCTCGGCAAGACCGTCCAGGTGATCCCGCACGTGACGGACGAGATCAAGGAGCGCATCCGGAGCCACGCGGCCGCGGAGACCGCGGATCTCGTCATCGTCGAGGTCGGCGGGACGGTGGGCGACATCGAGTCGCTTCCGTTCCTCGAGGCGATCCGTCAGCTGCGCAACGAGGTCGGACGTGACCGCTGCGCCTTCGTGCATGTGAGCCTGATGCCGTACATCGGGCCGTCTGGCGAGCTCAAGACCAAGCCGACGCAGCACTCGGTCAAGGAGCTCCGTTCGCTCGGCCTGCAGCCGGATGCGATCGTGTGCCGGAGCGACCGTCCGATCGGACGGCATCTGAAGGAGAAGATCTCGCTGCTATGCGACGTGCCGATCTCGGGCGTCGTCAGCGCGCAGGACGCCGAGTCCATCTACGAGGTTCCGCTGATCCTGCATCGCGAGGGGCTCGATCGCGAGCTCGCGTATCACCTCCGGATCGAGTCGGAGCCCGATCTCGGCGAGTGGCAGGCGCTGGTCGACACGATCCACTCGGCGAGCGACGCCGTTCGCATCGCGGTGGTCGGGAAGTACGTCAACCTCCGCGATGCCTACCTGTCGGTCATCGAGGCGCTCCGTCACGGCGGGTTCCATCACGGGGTCGGGGTCGACATCGCCTGGGTGTCCTCGGACGACCTCGAACGGCAGGACGCGGCGACGGTGCTCGAGGGCGTCGACGGCATCGTCGTTCCGGGCGGGTTCGGTTGGCGGGGGGTCGAAGGCAAGCTCGAGGCCGCGCGGTACGCGCGTGAGCGGGGCGTTCCCTACCTCGGCCTGTGCCTCGGTCTGCAGGTCGCCGTGATCGAGTTCGCGCGCGACGTGTGCGGCCTGGACGGCGCCAACTCCAGCGAATTCGACCCCGCGACGCCGCATCCGGTCATCGACCTGCTTCCCGAGCAGAAGAACGTGACCGACCTCGGCGGTTCGATGCGGCTCGGCGCACAGCCCTGCTATCTCGTCGAGGGGACGCGCGCGGCCGCGACGTACGGCGAGCCCGTCGTCGAGGAGCGACACCGGCACCGATACGAGGTCAACCCGAACTACCACGCGATCCTTCGCGAGCACGGACTCGTGTTCTCGGGGATGAACAAGGACGAGCGGCTGGTCGAGATCGTCGAGCTCCCGGATCATCCGTTCTTCATGGCCGGTCAGTTCCATCCCGAGCTGCGCTCGCGTCCGACGCGGCCGCATCCGATGTTCCGCGAGCTCATCGGCACGGCCGCCGTTCTCCGCGCGGGGCGGGCGGAGCGTACGGTCGTCCTGCCCGGGTAAGGGTCCGGCCGTGGAGCCGGACGCGGCGCGAGAGATCTATGCCGGCCCGCTCGTCCGTCTGGACGTCGAGACCTGGAGCGGCCGCGAGTACGACGTCATCCACCATCCGGGTGCCGCCGCGGTGCTGCCGCTGCTGCCCGGTGGCGACGCGCTGCTCATCAGGCAGGTTCGGTACGCGATCCGCGACCATCTCGTCGAGATCCCGGCCGGGATCCTGGACGTCGACGGCGAGGACGCCGTCACGACGGCGGCCCGCGAGCTCTTCGAGGAGACGGGCTACCGCCACACCTCGATCGAGTTCCTCGGTGGCGTGTACACCTCGGCGGGGTTCGCCGACGAGTACATCCATCTCTTCCTCGCCGACGCGAACGCCGAGCCGGAGGCCGAGCCCGAGGACGGCATCGAGATCGTGCGCCGGCCGTTCGCCGACCTCGTCGCCTCGGCGCGCGCAGGCCGGGTGCGCGACGCGAAGACCGCGATCGCCATCCTCCTGGCCGACGCTCGCCTCGGGACCCGCTGACGGCACCGTAGACCGGGGCGTCCGCCGCACGTACGGGCGCCGCGTCGAGACCGTCGGGTACGCTTGAATCCGTTCGCGCCCAAGGGAGGACCGGTGATCGTCGGGATCCCGAAAGAGGTCAAGGACAACGAGTATCGCGTCGCGCAGACCCCCGAGGGCGTGCGCGAGCTGGCGGCGGCGGGGCACGACGTGGTCGTCGAGACCGGTGCCGGAACCGGATCGGCGCTGTCCGACGACGACTTCGAAGCGGCGGGCGCGAAGATCCTGCCGGACGCGGATGCGGTCTTCGAGGCGGCTGACATGATCGTCAAGGTCAAGGAGCCGCAGCCGGAGGAGTACGACCGCTTCCGGGAGGGCCAGCTGCTCTTCACGTACCTGCACCTGGCTGCGGACAAGGCGCTCACCGAGTTCCTGATGCGGCGAAAGGTCGCATCCGTGGCGTACGAGACCGTGCAACTCGAGGACGGCCGGCTCCCGCTGCTCGCCCCGATGAGCGAGATCGCCGGGCGCATGTCGCCGCACGTCGGCGCCAACTATCTCGAGCGCCCGCACCGCGGTCGCGGCGTGCTGATGGCGGGCGCCGCCGGCGTCGCGCCCGCTCGGGTCGTCGTGCTGGGCGCGGGGATGGCCGGATTGAACGCCGCGTGGATCGCCGCCGGTATGGAGGCGGAGGTCGTGGTGCTCGACAAGAACACCGACCGCCTCCGTGCGATCGACCAGATCCAGCGCGGCCGCGTCCAGACGATCGCGAGCAGCGCGCTCGCGGTCGAACGCCTCGTCACGCACGCAGATCTCGTCATCGGCGCCGTGCTCGTTCCCGGGGCGCGCGCGCCCAAGCTCGTGACCAAGGACATGGTCGCCGCGATGCGCCCCGGCGCGGTGATCGTCGACATCTCGATCGACCAGGGCGGATGCGTCGAGACGGCGCACGTCACCACACATTCCGATCCGACGTACGTCGTCGACGACGTCGTGCACTACTGCGTCGGCAACATGCCGGGCGCCGTTCCGCGGACGTCGACGTACGCGCTCACGAACGTGACGACGCCGTACGCGATCGCGATCGCCTCGCACGGGCTCGAGGGCGCGATCCGGCAGGACCCCGCGCTCGCCCCGGGGGTCAACGTCTACGACGGTCGCGTGACGAACACCGGCGTGGCCGAGGCGCACGGCCTCGAGGCGACGCCGCTCGCGGAGCTGGTCGACGGCGTCGGCTGATCGTCCGCGCGGGAGACGGGTCGTGGGCGCGTCGGGGGTCGCGACGCAGATTGAGCGGTTCCTCGATCATCTCACCGTCGAGCGCGGTCTCTCGAGGAACACCGTGGACGCGTACCGGCGCGATCTCGGGCGGTACGCGGCGTTCCTGCGACGGCGTTCGATCGACGACGGCGCGCACGTCGGGAACGGGGACGTCTCCGCGTTCGTCGCCGAGCTGTCGGCCGCGACGCACGACGGCGGTCGGCGGTACCGGGCGACCTCCGTCGTCCGTGCGCTGTCGTCGGTCCGCTCCTTCCACCGGTTCCTCGTGCGCGAGGGCGACGCGGCCGACGATCCGACGGACGGTGTCGTCCGGCCGAGGCTGCCGCGCGGGCTTCCGCGCCCGCTTTCGGTCGAGGACGTCGGTCGGCTGCTCGACGCGCCGCGACCGACCGACGCGAAGGGCCTGCGCGATCGGGCGCTGCTCGAGACGATGTACGGCGCCGGGCTCCGGGTGTCCGAGCTCGTGGGGCTCGACGTCGACGACGTCGACCTCGAGGACGGCAGCGTGCGCGTGCTCGGCAAGGGCGGCAAGGAGCGCGACGTTCCGCTCGGGCGGTACGCGCGCGAGGCGATCGGCGCCTATCTGTCGGGAGGGCGGCCCGCGCTCGTCACGCGGCGGTCGCGGTCGGCGCTGTTCCTGAATCGCCGCGACGGTGGCCGGTTGTCGCGCCAATCGTGCTGGAACGCGATCCGCGAGCACGCGGCCGCGGCGGGGCTGCGGAAGCGCGTGACGCCACACACGCTGCGCCACTCGTTCGCGACGCATCTGCTCGAGGGCGGCGCCGACGTGCGGGTCGTGCAGGAGCTGCTCGGCCACGCGAGCGTCGCGACCACGCAGGTCTATACGCTGGTGACGAAGGAGCACCTCCGGGAGGTCTACTTCACGGCGCACCCGCGGGCGCGCCGAGCGGCGAACGGGAGGCGGCCGTGATCGAGGACATCAAGCTCGAGGAGCTCCGTCGCGAGCTCGAGGCGCAGCGCGAAAACCTCCGCCGTGAGATCGCCGAGCAGGGCGGCAATCCGGACGCCGACGAGGCGGACATCGACGTCGAGCGCGGCTTCGCGGACAGCGCACACAGCACCGCCGAGCGCGCCCGGCTCCTGTCCGTGATGAAGGCGCTGCGTGCGAATCTCCGGTGGGTCGATCGCGCGCTGACCAAGATGCAGCTCGGCACGTACGGCGTGTGCGAGCGGTGTGGAAACGCCATCGCGCTCGAGCGGCTCGAGGCGCTGCCGTGGGCGATCCTGTGCATCGACTGCAAGCGCGCGGGCGAGGGTCGCTGAGGTGCAGGGTGCGCGCGTCCCGCGGGTGCTCGTCGTCGTCTGCGACTCGTTCGGCGTCGGCGACGCGCCCGACGCGGAGGCGTACGGAGACGTCGGCTCGAACACCATCGGCAACACGGCTCGCGCCGTCGGCGGCATCCAGGCGCCGAACCTCGGCGCGCTCGGCCTCGGCATGCTGACCGCCGTCGAGGGCGTTCCGCCCCGCGCGGAGCCCGGCACAGCTCACGGCCGGGCGACGGAGTCCGCCGCCGGAAAGGACACGACGACCGGTCACTGGGAGATGATGGGGATCGTTCTCGAGACGCCCTTCCCGTTGTATCCGCACGGGTTCCCGCCGGAGGTCATCGAGCCGTTCGAGCGGCGGATCGGCAGGAGCGTGCTCGGAAACGTCCCCGCATCCGGAACCGAGATCATCGCGGAGCTCGGAGACGAGCACCTCCGGACCGGACGGCCCATCGTGTACACGAGCGGCGACTCGGTCTTCCAGATCGCCACGCACAAGCGGGTCGTGCCGCTCGACACGCTGTACGAATGGTGTCGCATCGCGCGCTCGATGCTCACCGCGCCGCACAACGTCGGCCGCGTCATCGCCCGGCCGTTCGACGGCGACCCGGGCGCGTTCGTCCGGACGCCCGAGCGCCGCGACTTCTCGGTCGAGCCGCCCGGTCCGACGGTGCTCACGCGGCTGCTCGAGTCCGGTGTCGCGGTCTATGGGGTCGGAAAGATCCAGGAC
>JBKPTC010000047.1:0-13447 GCA_046735355.1 bacterium | reverse complement strand
CGTCTCGGCCGTCGCGGGCTCCGGCGACACCGGCGCCTCCGGCTCGGCCTCGGCGACTTCGCGTTCGTCGGTGATGAGGGCGCCGGTCGAGGCGCCGCCGCCGCTGACCTGCGCGAGCGCCCGCGCGCGCGCCCGCTCGGTCTCCTGCTCGGCCACCGGGATCTCGTCGCCGTGGTACACCCAGACCTTCACGCCGATCTGCCCGAACGTCGTCCTGCTCTCCGCCTGCCCGAAGTCGATGCGAGCGCGAAGCGTGTGGAGCGGCACCCGGCCCTCGCGGTACCACTCGCGCCGCGACATCTCGGTGCCGCCGAGACGCCCGCCGCATTGCACCCGCACGCCGAGCGCCCCGGAGCGCATGGCCGTCTGGACGGCGCGGCGCATCGCGCGACGGAACGACACGCGACCGGCGAGCTGCTCGGCGACGCCCTGCGCGAGGAGCGTCGCATCGGTCTCGGGGCGCAGCTCGCTCGCCGCCGAGTTCATGTCCTCGACCTTCACGTCGACGCGCCTCTTGGTGACGCGCTCGACGTCCTTGCGGATGCGATCGACCTCGGCGCCCTTTCGGCCGATGACGATGCCGGGTCGCGCGGTGCGGATGTAGACCCAGAGCTGGTCGCCCTTGCGCTCGATGTCGATGCTCGAGATGCCGGCACGGGACAGGCGCGAGCGGATGTGCTTGCGGATCCAGACGTCCTCGTGCAGGGCGTCCGCGTAGTCCTTCCCGCCGTACCAGTTTGACTTCCAGGGATAGATGACTCCCAGGCGGAAGCCGTACGGGTTGACCTTGTGACCCACTAGCTGTCCTCTCCGAGCGATCTGACGACGACCGTGATGTGCGACGTGCGCTTGCGGATCCTTGCGGCGCGACCGTACGCGCGCGGGCGCCACCGCTTGAGCGTCGGGCCCTCGTCCACGTACGCCCGGTCCACCACGAGGTTCTGCGGCGCGACGCCGGGCTGCTGTTCCGCGTTGGCGATCGCCGAAACGAGCGCCTTCTCGATCGTCTTGGACGCCGAATGCGGCGAGAACCTCAGGATACGGCGCGCGTCGTCGACCTGACGACCCCGGATGAGGTCGATCACACGCCTCGCCTTGGGAGGCGAGATCGCGACGTGCCGAACGGTTGCCTTGGCTTCCATCGCTCCTACCGAACCGAGCTCGAGCGCTCCGACCGCGCGTGGCTGCGGAAGGTCCGCGTCGGCGCGAACTCGCCGAGCTTGTGACCGACCATCGACTCGCTGATGTAGATGGGCACGTGCTTGCGGCCGTCGTGAACCGCGATGGTGTGTCCCACCATCTCGGGCACGATGGTCGAGCGCCGGGACCAGGTCTTGATGACCCGCTTGTCGCCCTTGCGGTTCATCTCGACGACCTTGATCATCAGGTGGTCGTCGACGAACGGCCCCTTCTTGACGGACCTCGGCATCAGCCACGCCCCTTCCCGCGACGACGGACGATGAGCTTGTCCGACGGCTTGCCCTTCCTGCGCGTCCGGCCCTCGGGCTTGCCCCACGGCGTCGACGGATGACGACCGCCGGAGCTCTTGCCCTCGCCGCCGCCGAGCGGATGGTCGACGGGGTTCATGGCGACGCCGCGCACCGAGGGCCGCTTGCCCTTCCACCGGCTGCGTCCGGCCTTGCCGAGCTGCACGAGCTCGTGCTCGGCGTTGCCGACCTCGCCGACGGCGGCCTTGCACGTCACCTCGACCATCCGCATCTCGCCGCTCGGAAGCCGGAGCGTGGCGAACCGCCCCTCCTTCGCGACGAGCTGGACGCTCGCGCCGGCAGAGCGCGCCATCTTGGCGCCGCCGCCCGGCTTGAGCTCGATCGCGTGGATGACGGTGCCGACCGGGATGTTCCGAAGCGGCAGCGCGTTGCCCGGACGGATCTCGGCCTTGTCGCCCGACATCAACTTGTCGCCCACGGCGACGCCGGCCGGCGCCAGGATGTACCGCTTCTCGCCGTCGACGTAGTGCAGCAGCGCGATCCGCGCGCTCCGGTTGGGGTCGTACTCGATGTGCGCGACCTTGGCCGGCACGCCGTCCTTGTCGCGCCTGAAGTCGATCGTGCGGAACCGGCGCTTGGTGCCGCCGCCCTGGTGCCGCGTCGTGATGCGGCCCTTGTTGTTGCGGCCCGCCTTCTTGCGACCCTTCGCGAGCAGCGACTTCTCGGGCTTGGCGCGCGTCAGCTCGTCGAACGACGAGACGCTGGCGCCGCGGCGTCCGGGCGTGGTCGGCTTGTACTTGCGAACGGGCATCTGGCTACTTCCCGGTCTCGAAGATCTCGATGGAGTCGCCGTCGGCCAGCGTCACGATGGCGCGCTTCTGGTCGGGGCGCTTGCCGACGGTGAACCGCCGGCGCTTGGTCTTGCCCTTCCGGTTGATGGTGTTGACCGACGTCACGCGGACGTTCCAGATGCTCTGGACCGCCTCCTTGATCTCGGTCTTGTTGGCGCGCGGGTCGACGAGGAACGTGTACACGTTCGTCTCGAGGCCCGCGTAGGACTTCTCGGAAACGACCGGTCGGATGATGACGTCGCGAGCGGTCTTCATTCGCCGACCTCCTGGTCGGTCTCCGGGAGGTCCTCGTCCGGCTGCGGCTCCGGCTCGTCGGTGTCGTGCGTGTCCCGGTGCGCGCCGTCCTTGCCCTCCAGGACGTCCAACGTGCTCGACGTGACCACGATCGTGTCGGCGGCCAGGACCTCGTACACGCCGAGCGCGCCGGCGTAGGAGACACGGACGCCCGCGATGTTGCGGAATGACTTCTCGACCGATCCGTCCTTCGTCGGGCTCGGCACGACGACCAGGATCTTGCCGGTCGCGACGTCGAGGGCGTTGAGGAGGTCGACCGCCTGCTTGGTCTTGGGCGCGTCGAACGACAGGTCGTCGAGGACGACCAGCTTGTCGCTGCGGACGGCGTCGGTCAGCGCGGAGCGGAGCGCGCCACGCTTCATCTTCTTGTTGACGCGCATCGAGTGGTCGCGCGGCTGGGGACCGTGGACCACGCCGCCACCGGTCCACTGCGGGGCGCGGGTCGAGCCCTGCCGGGCGCGGCCGGTGCCCTTCTGACGCCACGGCTTCTTTCCGCCGCCCGAGACGTCGCCACGCGTCTTGGCCTTGTGCGTCCCGCGCCGCACCGCGGCCGCGCCCGCGACGACGACCTGGTGCATGAGCGGCACGCTGACCTTGGCGTCGAAGACCTCGGAGGCGAGCTCGCGCTCGGTCACCTTCTTGCCCTGGGCCGAGACGACGGTGACGCTCGCCATCACGCGCTCTTTCCGGCCGGAGCCTTGACCGCGGATCGGACCATCACGAGGCCGCCGTTGGGGCCGGGAACGGCGCCGCGCAGCAACAGCAGCCCGCGCTCCGCGTCGGCCTGCACGACCTCCAGGTTCAGGATCGTCACCCGCTCGTTGCCCATCTGCCCGGCCATCCGGAGCCCCTTGAAGACGCGGCTCGGCGTCGCGCACGCGCCGATCGCCCCCGGCGACCGGTGCTTGCGCTCGGTGCCGTGGCTGGCCGAAAGCCCGCTGAAGCCGTGGCGCTTCATGACGCCGGCGAACCCCTTGCCCTTGCTGACGCCGACGACGTCCGCGCGCTCGCCCGGAGCGAACACGTCGGCGCGCAGCTCCTGCCCCGGCTCGTACGACGAGGCGTCGTCGGTGCGGATCTCGACGACGTGCCGCCCGGCGTGGCCGCCGTGCGCGTCGAAGTGACCCTTCATCGGCCGCGTGACATCGCGCTCCCGGCGCTCGGCGA
Source organism: bacterium (assembly GCA_046735355.1). Classification (GTDB taxonomy): domain Bacteria; phylum Actinomycetota; class UBA4738; order UBA4738; family HRBIN12; genus DATAEU01. The sequence continues at coordinate 9,687 of JBKPTC010000047.1, read as the reverse complement.
ACGCGATCTGGACCGCCGAGTAGCCGTCCTTCTCCGCCGTCTTCACCTGCGCGACGAAGCAGGGCCCGGCCTGGACGACCGTGACCGGGATCGCCCTCGTGTCCTCGAAGATCTGCGTCATCCCGATCTTCGTTCCGAGCAGACCCTTGACGTCAGCCACCGAGCTTCACCTCGATGTCGACGCCGGCGGACAGGTTGAGCCGCTGCAGCTCCTGCACCGTTTTGGACGTCGCGTCGACGATGTCGATGACCCGCTTGTGGGTCAGCATCTGGAAGTGCTCGCGCGAGTCCTTGTACTTGTGCGGCGAGCGGATGACCGTGTAGACCGACCGCTCGGTCGGAAGCGGAACCGGACCCACGACCTTGGCACCCGTGCGCGTCACGTGCTCGACGATCTCGCGCGCGGCGACGTCGAGCATGCGATGGTCGTACGCACGCAGCTTGATGCGGATCTTCGGTCCGGCCACTGCCGATGTCCCCTCTGCTTACTTGTTGATCTTGGTGACGCGCCCGGCGCCGACCGTCCGGCCGCCCTCGCGGATCGCGAAGCGCAGACCCTCGTCCATGGCGATGGGAGCGATCAGCTCGACGTGCATCTCGACGTTGTCGCCGGGCATGACCATCTCGACGCCCTCGGGGAGGTTCGCCGTGCCGGTCACGTCCGTCGTGCGGAAGTAGAACTGCGGACGGTAGCCGTTGAAGAACGGCGTGTGACGGCCGCCCTCCTCCTTGGAAAGGACGTACACCTGCGCGTTGAAGTCGGTGTGCGGCGTGATGGCGCCCGGCTTCGCCAGGACCTGGCCGCGCTCGACGTCGGTCTTGTCGATGCCGCGGAGCAGCACGCCGACGTTGTCGCCCGCCTGCACCTCGTCGAGGAGCTTGCGGAACATCTCGAGGTCGGTCGCGACGGTCTTGCGGGTCGGGCGCAGGCCGACGATCTCGACCTCCTCCATCTTCTTGAGCACGCCCTGCTCGACGCGTCCCGTGACGACGGTGCCGCGGCCGGTGATCGAGAAGACGTCCTCGATCGACATCAGGAACGGCTTGTCGGTGTCGCGGACCGGCTCCGGGATGAACTGGTCGCACGCCGCCATGAGCTCGTCGATCTTGGCCACCCACTCGGGGTCGCCCTCGAGCGCCTTGAGCGCGCTGACCTGGATGACCGGCACGTCGTCGCCCGGAAACTCGTACGAGGTCAGGAGCTCGCGCACCTCGAGCTCGACGAGGTCGAGGAGCTCGGGGTCGTCGACCATGTCGCACTTGTTGAGCGCCACGACGATGTACGGCACGCCGACCTGACGGGCGAGCAGCACGTGCTCGCGCGTCTGCGGCATGGGGCCGTCCGCGGCGGACACGACCAGGATGGCGCCGTCGATCTGCGCCGCGCCGGTGATCATGTTCTTGATGTAGTCGGCGTGACCCGGCATGTCGACGTGCGCGTAGTGCCGGTTCTCGGTCTGGTACTCGACGTGCGCGATCGCGATGGTGATGCCGCGCTCGCGCTCCTCGGGCGCCTTGTCGATCTCGTCGAACGGCGTGAAGTCGGCCAGGCCCTTGTCGGCCAGGACCTTGGTGATGGCCGCCGTCAGCGTCGTCTTGCCGTGGTCGATGTGACCCATCGTTCCGATGTTGACGTGCGGCTTGTTGCGCTCGAACTTCTGCTTCGACATGGTGCCCGTCTCCTCCTACTCGCCCCGAACGCGGGCGACGATCTCCTTGGCGATGTTCGCCGGGACCTCGGCGTACTCCTGCAGCTGCATGGGCGTGTGCGAGGCGCGGCCCTGCGTGCGAGAGCGAAGCTCCGTCGCGTATCCGAAGAGCTCCGCGAGCGGCACGAGGACGCGGATGGCCTTCTGGCCGGATCGCTCGTCGATGCGCTCGATGCGGCCGCGACGCGCGGTGACGTCGCCCATGACGTCGCCCATGAAGTCCTCCGGCGTGATGACCTCGAACTCCATGACCGGCTCAAGCAGCACCGGGTCCGCCTTGCGGGCGGCGTCCTTGAGCGCCATCGAGCCGGCGATCTTGAAGGCCATCTCGGACGAATCGACCTCGTGGTACGTGCCGTCCGTCAGCGTGGCGCGGATGTCGACCAGGGGATAGCCGGCCAGGACGCCCGACTCGGCCGCCTCCTGGATCCCCTGGTCCACCGACGGGATGTACTCGCGCGGGATGGCCCCGCCGGTGATCTTGTTGACGAACTCGTAGCCGCCGCCGGTGCCGGTCGGCTCGAGGTCGATGTACACGTCGCCGAACTGCCCGCGACCGCCCGACTGCCGCACGAACCGCCCCTCGACCTTGTGCACCAGCTTTCGGATCGTCTCGCGATAGGCGACCTGCGGCTTGCCAACGTTGGCCGCGACGTTGAACTCGCGCGTCAGGCGGTCGACCAGGATCTCGAGATGGAGCTCGCCCATGCCCGAGATGACGGTCTGGCCGGTCTCGTCGTCGTACTTGACGACGAACGTCGGGTCCTCGTCGGCGAGCCTGCCGAGCGCGTTGCCGAGCTTGTCCTGATCGGCCTTGGTCTTCGGCTCGATCGCGACCGAGATGACGGGCGTGGGGAAGCTGATGGACTCGAGCACGATGGGGTTGGCCGGGTCGCAGAGCGTGTCGCCTGTCTTCGAGTGCTTGAGGCCGACGATCGCGACGATGTCGCCGGTGAACGCCGCCTCCTTGTCCTCGCGGTGGTTGGCATGCATCTGCAGGATCCGGCCGATCCGCTCCTTGCGGTCGGCCGTGGAGTTCTGCACGTGCGCGCCGGAGCGCAGCACGCCGGAATAGACGCGGACGTACGTGAGCCGCCCCACGTAGGGGTCGGACATGATCTTGAAGACGAGGCCGCTGAACGGGGCGAGATCGTCCGCCGGCCGCTCCGCGTGGTCGCCGCGCGGCGTGTGCCCCTCGACCGGCGGCACGTCGCTCGGCGCCGGGAGGTAGGCGACGATCGAGTCGAGGAGCGGCTGGATCGCCTTGTTCTTGAAGGCGGAGCCGCACAGGACCGGCACGCCCTCCCCGGCGAGCGTTGCTCGGCGGATGGCGCGGCGGAGCTCGTCGAGCGTCGGCTCCTGCTCGTGGACGAACTTCTCCATCACCGAGTCGTCGTGGTCGGCGAGCTTTTCGAACAGGTCGTGGCGCGCCTGCTTGGCCGCCTCGACGTACTCCTCGGGGATGTCGACCGTCTCCCACTCCTCGCCCATCTCCGAGGTCCAGGTGTGGGCCTTCATCTCGACGAGGTCGATGACCCCGGTGAACTCCTGCTCGGTGCCCCACGGCAGCTGCAGGACGAGCGGGTCCGCGGCCAGCCGCTCGACCATCATCTGGACGGTGCGCTCGAAGTTGGCGCCGGTGCGGTCCATCTTGTTGACGAAGCAGATGCGCGGCACGCGGTAGCGGTCGGCCTGTCGCCAGACGGTCTCGGTCTGCGGCTCGACGCCGGCGACGGCGTCGAAGACGGCGACGGCGCCGTCGAGGACGCGGAGGCTGCGCTCGACCTCGACGGTGAAGTCGACGTGGCCGGGCGTGTCGATGATGTTGATCCAGTGGTCCTTCCAGACGCATGTCGTCGCCGCGGACGTGATGGTGATGCCGCGCTCGCGCTCCTGGACCATCCAGTCCATCTGCGCGGTGCCCTCGTGGACCTCGCCGATCTTGTACGCGCGACCGGTGTAGTACAGGATGCGCTCGGTCGTGGTGGTCTTGCCCGCGTCGATGTGCGCCATGATCCCGATGTTCCGTGTGCGGGCGAGCGGATACTCCCGAAGCACGAGGTCCTTGTTGGACCCTCCGGTCTGCCGCTGCTTGACGTCCTGGGCTGTTTCCACTGAGACCTTCTCCGCAGGCTGTGCCATCACCATCGATAGTGGGCGAAGGCGCGGTTGGCCTCCGCCATCTTGTGCATGTCCTCGCGCCGCTTGACGGAGACGCCCTGGCCGTTGGCGGCGTCCATGATCTCGCCGACGAGCCGCTCGGCCATCGAGTGCTCCCTGCGGTTGCGGCTGTTGTTGATCAACCACCGGAGCGCGAGCGTCGTTCCGCGCGGCGGGCGGACCTCGACCGGCACCTGGTAGTTGGCGCCACCCACGCGGCGCGAGCGGACCTCGAGCATCGGCCGGACGTTGTCGACGGCGCGCTTGAGGGTGATGACGGGGTCGTTGGACGTGCGCTCCGAGATGACCTCGAGCGCCTTGTAGACGGTGCGCTCGGCGAGGGACTTCTTGCCGTCGAGCAGGACCTTGTTGATGAGCTGGGTGACCAGGACGTTCTGATAGACCGGATCGGGCTCGGGGTCGCGGCGTACGGCGGGTCCCTTGCGCGGCATCCCTAGCCCTCCCTCTTGGCGCCGTACCGCGAACGCGCCTTCTTGCGGTCGCGCACGCCGGCGGTGTCGAGGGTTCCGCGCACGATCTTGTAGCGGACGCCCGGAAGGTCCTTCACCCGGCCGCCGCGGACCAGCACGATGGAGTGCTCCTGGAGGTTGTGGCCGATGCCCGGGATGTAGGCCGTGACCTCGATCCCGGAGGTCAGGCGGACGCGCGCGACCTTCCGCAGCGCCGAGTTCGGCTTCTTGGGGGTGATGGTCTGGACGCGGGTGCATACGCCGCGGCGCGCGGGGGAACCCTTGAGCGCCGGGCTCTTCGTCTTGGCTCGGGCCGTCTGACGTCCCTGCCTGACCAATTGCTGGATCGTGGGCATGGCTCTCTCGTCGTCGCCTTCCTGCTGCTGCGTGCTGCCGTTCAGACGGGTCTGACTTCCCCAACGAAAAGCCGGACCCGCGGGCCCGGCTTCCAGGGACTTGCTCGCAAGGGCAAGGATGTCCCTTCGGGGTACCCCCTGAAATGCTCGGATGCCGGACCCACCCGCCGGGTCCAGGCGCAACCGCTGAGGTTACTAGGCACGAACCGGGCGCGTCAAACGCTCGGGCGGCGCACCTTGCTACCGTCCCGGGCGGGATGGAGAGCCTAGCAGCGCTCGCCGAGGCCGCCGCCACCGCGGCGAGGGCCGGAGCCGTCGTCGTGTCCGAGGGGCTGGCGCGCGCCACCGCCGGCCGCCGCGCCAAGGGGGCCGGCGACTATGTCACCGACACCGACACGGCCTCCGAGGCGACGATCCGCGAGGCGCTTGAGCGGACGCACATCCCGGTCCTCGGCGAGGAGGCGGGCGGCGAGCGGGGCGAGCGGTACTGGGTCGTCGATCCGCTCGACGGAACGACGAACTTCCTCCACGCGTTCGTGGCCGTCGGCGTCTCGGTCGCGCTGATCGTCGAGGGGCGGCCGGTCGTGGGCGCCGTCGAGGCTCCGTTCCTCGGTCGATCGTGGCTCGGTTGGGAGGGCGGTGGCGCGTGGTCGGAGCGTCGCCGGCTGCGGGTGAGCGAGCGCGCGGTCGGGTCCGCCGTCGTCGCGACCGGATTTCCGTTCCGGCGCAAACAGAACGTGCCGCGATACCTCGGTGCGTTCGAGCGCGCCTTCGAGCGGTTCGAGGACCTCCGGCGACCCGGAGCGGCCTCGCTCGACCTCGCCTGGGTCGCCGAGGGCGTCTTCGACGGCTTCTTCGAGCTCGGCCTCGGCAGTTGGGACGTGGCGGCCGGCGCGCTGCTGATCCGCGAGGCTGGCGGGCTCGTGACGGACTGGCGCGGGGACGCCGCGGCCTGGCTGGAGACCGGCGACATCCTGGCGGCGCCGCCGGCCGTTCACGAGGCGCTGCTCGAGATCGCCGGAGCGTGACCCGCTCAAACGGTCGACGTCATGCCCCATGGACGACGCGAACGCACGGCTCCGCATCTCGTGGAGAATGACCTCGATGGCGGCGACGCGCACAGGCCCCTGGATCGAGAATCGGACCACGCCCGGGCTGCGATGGCCGGATGCGAGGGAGTTGTGGAATTACCGTGAGCTCGCGGCGTTCCTCGCGCTCCGCGATCTGAAGGTTCGGTACAAGCAGGCGGTGTTCGGGGCGGCGTGGGCGATCATCCAACCGCTCGCTGGCGTGCTCGTCTTCACGATCGTCTTCCGGCGGTTCGGCAACGTGCCGAGCGACGGGATCCCATATCCCGTCTTCGCGCTCGTCGGCTTGTCCGTATGGTCGTACGCCTCTACCAGCGTTACCCGCGCGACCCAGAGTCTCGTCACCAACTCGGCGCTCGTGACGAAGGTCTACTTCCCTCGCGTGCTCGCGCCGATGGCGGCGGTGTTGCCGGCGATCCCCGACCTGCTGCTGTCGCTCGGCGTCCTCGCGGTGTTCATGCCGATCTACGACGTCGCGCCGACCGTCGCCGTCCTCACGCTGCCGGTGTGGCTCGTCATTCTGATCGCGACTGCGCTCGGCATAGGCCTGTGGCTCGGCACGATGAACGTCACGTACCGCGACATCAACCAAGCGATCGCGCTCCTGATCCAGCTATGGATGTTCGCCTCGCCGGTGGCCTACCCGAGCAGCTCGGTACCGGTGCGATGGCGTCCCATCTACTTCCTCAATCCGATGGCAGGCGTCGTCGAGGGGTTCCGGTGGTCGCTGATCGGGCTGCCGTGGCCCGGCTCGTTCGTGTTCATCTCGCTCGCGTCGTCGCTGCTGATCTTGGTGACGGGGATCGCCTACTTCGAGCACGTCGAGCGCCGGTTCGCCGACGTGATCTGACGTGAACGCCATCGAGGTGGAGGGGCTCGGCAAGCGGTACCTGCTCGGCGAGGACCGCCCGGGCCGCTCGCTCCGGGAGTCGATGATCGGCCGGATTGGGGCGATCGGGCGCGGCCGGCGGCCGACGCGCGACGAGATCTGGTCGCTCCGCGATGTCGATCTGACCGTGGCCGAAGGCGAGGCCGTGGGTGTTGTCGGTCGCAACGGCGCCGGCAAGAGCACGCTGCTGAAGATCCTCAGCCGGATCACGCAGCCGACCACCGGCGTCGCGCGCACACGCGGACGCGTCACGTCGTTGCTCGAGATCGGCACCGGGTTTCACCCGGAACTGACCGGGCGGGAGAACGTCTACCTCAACGGCGCGATCCTCGGCATGGCGCGCCGTGACGTCTCACGGCGGTTCGACGAGATCGTCGAGTTCGCCGGCGTCCAGCGCTTCATCGACACGCCGGTCAAGCGGTACTCGTCGGGGATGTACTTGCGCCTTGCGTTCGCGGTCGCGGCGCACTTGGAGGCCGACATCATGGTCGTCGACGAGGTCCTCGCCGTCGGCGACGCGGAGTTCCAGGCGAAGTGCCTCGGCCGGATGGGGGCGGCCGGCCGCGATGGGCGGACGGTGATCTTCGTCAGCCACAACCTCGAAGCGATCACGGCGCTCTGCCCGCGCGCGATCCACCTCGAGGCCGGCCGGGTCCATGCCGACGGCGCGAGCGGGGAGGTCGTCGAAAGCTACCTGTCGTCCGTTCGCGTCCATGAGGAGACCGAGGGCCTCGCGGTCGACCCCTCGGCCGCCGTCGCGTTGCGCTCGGTGCGCATCGTGGACGCCGCAAACGAGGCCCAGCGCGTCCTCCGACGAGACCGTCCGGTGATCGTTCGCATCCGGTTCGACGTGCGAGCGGCCGTTCCGGGGCTCGACGTGGCGGCGTTCGTGATGAACGAACGCGGCGCCGAAGTATTGAACGAGGCGTGGTCGGATTCGGCCCCGGAACAGATCACCGAGCCGGGACAGTACGTCGCCGACGTCGAGATCCCTCCCGTCTTGAACGTCGGGACGTACACCGTCGGCGTATGGATGGGCGCGTCGTACGAGACGCTGGTCCTCGAGCCGACGGCGGCGCGATTCCGGCTGGAGGGCGACGTCAAGGACCGTCCCAAACGGTCCGTCGTGCTCCGACTGCCGTGGTCCGTGCGACGGCTCGATCACGCGAGCGGCGCCGTCGGCGACGAGGTCCGCTGATGAGGACGCCGCACGACCGATGAGTCGTTCCGCCCGACCGATCCCATCGTCCGGGGCCGACGTCGCCGACCGGTCGGGCACGGAGGACGTCGTCGGCATCGTAGGTCCGTCGCCCGCCCCGGAAGGTACCGACCGGGCACGCGACGTGCTCTTCCTTGCTGCGCTCGTCGTCGTCTCCGCCGCCCCGTACGTCGGGCGTCTCGGGTTCTACTCCGACGACTGGGCGTTCCTCGGGTCGCTGCACAGCTTCGGTAACTTCTCGAACGCCGGGCGGTCGGCGACGTTCGCGTTCCAGCAGCACATCCGCCAGCGCCCCACGCAGGCCGTGTACTCGTGGGTCCTCTTCCGCGCGTTCGGTCTGGACCCCACCGGCTATCACGTCGTGAACATGGTTGTGATCGCCGCGATGGTCGCGCTCCTGTACTTGGCCGTTCGCGAGCTAGGCGTTCGGCGTCCGGTCGCCTTGTCGCTGTCGGCGATCTACGCCGTCCTTCCCGTCTATTCGACGGATCGCTTCTGGTTCGCGGCGTACGGCTACCCCGTCAGCATGGCGGCGTACTTCCTCGGCTCGCTCGCGACTCTTCGCGCCCTGCGGTCGAGCGCACGGCGAGGATGGACGTGGAAGGGCGTGGGAACCGCCGCGCTCGTGGTCGGCGGCCTCGGGTACGAGATCGTGTTGCCCCTGTTCGCGGCGAACATCGGCCTTGCATGGCTGCTCGCGCGCCGGATGCGCCGAGGGGGATCTCACGTCGCGCCGAGCAAGAGTCGTCTTGCGATCTTCCTCGGCATCGACGCCGTCGTGCTCGCCGGGATCGTGGCGTACAAGGCGACGGCCGCAGCACAGACCGGCGTTCCGACCGACTACGCGCGCTACGTTTCGTGGCTGGCCAGCGGCGTCCTCGTCACGAACGTCGGAACGTACGGCGTCACGCTTCCGCGCGTGGCGTGGTGGGCGACGAGCGCCGCAAGCTGGTCGACGCGCGTGCTCGCGGTCGCCGTCGGCGGGGCGACGTTCGCCTGGGTGCTGCGTTCGGCGCGCGGATCCGACGTCGGCCGGGTCCGGCTCCGGTCGTGGATCGGTCTGGCGGTGGTCGGGGTCGCGGCGCTGTTCGCCGGCTACGCGATGTTCCTCGCGAGCGCGCGGATCTTGTTCACGAGCACCGGGATCAACAACCGCGTCTCGATCGCAGGCGCCTTGGGAGACGCCGCGCTGCTGACGGCGGCCGCGGGATCGTGCGCCCGGCTGCTCGGACGGCGTCCCTCGTGGCGCGCGCCGATCCTTGCGGGGCTCGTCGGGAGCATCTGCTTCACCGGTGCCGTGACGAACGCCGCGCTCGGCGATCGCTGGGCCGAGGCGTGGGACCGACAGCAAGTCGTTCTGACGGACATTCGCCGCGACGTGCCGCCGCCTCCTCCCGGAAGCACGTTGCTCCTGAGCGGCGTGTGCCCATACGTCGGACCGGCCATCGTGTTCGAGTCGAACTGGGACCTGGCGGGTGCGCTCGAAGTCCTGTACGACGACCCGACGGTGCGCGCCGACGTGACGACGGCCCACCTGCGGCTCTCGCGTACGGGGATCTCGACGACGCTGTACGGTGATCATGTCGCGAGGTACGAGTACGGCCGCTCCCTCCTCCTGTACGACGCTCGCGTGTCGACGCTCACGCGGATCACCGACGAGGCAACGGCACGAGCGATCCTCGACCGCATACCCGAGTGCGAACTCGGTGCCGCGGGTTCCGGCGTTCCGATCTTCGGGCTCGACCGGTGGTTCCATGAGCTTGAGGTCCGCCACTTCTGGGCGAGGTGATGCACCC